>NZ_LT629758.1:2145000-2451428 GCF_900104725.1 Actinoplanes derwentensis | reverse complement strand
GGGCGCCGCCGTCGCCGCGGCGCAGGTCCGCGGATTCCAGAGCGGCGGGATCATCGCCGGGCCGAAACACTTCGGCGGCTACGGCGCGGCCCTCGGCGGGCGGGACTACGACGAGGTCAACCTGTCCGACTACGAACTGTGGAACGTCTACTTCCCGCCGTTCCGGGCCGCAGTCGTTGCCGGTGCCGGCAACGTGATGACCGCCTACATGGACCTCAACGGCGTGCCGGCGACCGCCAGCCACTGGCTGTTCACCGAGGTGCTGCGCGAGACCTGGGGCTTCGACGGGTTCGTGGTCACCGACGCCAACGCGGTGCGCAGCCTGGTCACCCACGGGTTCGCCCGCGACCTGCCGGACGCCGCGACCCGCGCGCTCGCCGCCGGTGTCGACATGGAGATGGCCAGCGAGGACCCGGCCAACGACCACCTCCCGCACGCCGTGGACAGTGCAGCCCTGGACGTCAGCGTGCGCCGCATCCTGGAAGCGAAGGCCCGGCTCGGGCTCTTCGACGACCCGTACGCCGACGAGGACCGCGCCCGCGAGATCCTCGCCGACCCGGAACACCGGCAGGTCGCGCGGGAAGCCGCCCGGCGCTCGGCGGTCCTGCTGCGCAACGAGGGCGACCTGCTGCCCCTCGCCCCGGAGACCCTCGGATCGATCGCGGTGCTCGGCCCGCTCGCCGACTCGAAACGCGACACGCTCGGCCCGTGGGTGTTCGACGCCGACCTGGACGAGACGGTCACCGTGCTGGACGGCATCCGGCAGGCAGCCGGTGACCGGATCGGTGTCGACCACGCCGCCGGCGTACCGGTGGTCCAGCGCCTGGTGCCCTCGATGTTCGACGGCGACGGTGCGAAGGTCCAGGCCGACCCGGCGGGCTTCGACACGGACGCCGAGTTCGCCCGCGCGATCCGCATCGCCACCGCCGCGGACGTCGCCGTCGTCGTGGTGGGGGAGTGGCAGAACATGATCGGGGAGACCGCCTCGCGCTCGTCGCTGGACCTGCCCGGCCGCCAACTCGACCTGTTGCAGGCGGTCGTCGCCACCGGCACCCCGACCGTCGCGCTGATCATGAACGGGCGGCCCCTCGACCTGCGCTGGGCCGCCGAGAACGTCCCGGCCATCCTGGACATCTGGTACCCCGGCACCCAGGGCGGCAACGCCGTCGCCGATCTGCTCTTCGGTGCCGTCTCACCCAGCGGGCGACTGCCGTTCACCTGGCCCCGCACCATCGGGCAGATCCCGATGATCCACTCGCACACCCGCTCGCACGACCCGGACAACCAGGGCCGCCGCTACTTCAACGAGCCGAGCACCCCGCTGTTCGCTTTCGGTCACGGCCTCGGATACGGCCGGATCAGCTACCACGACCTCACCGTCGACCAGACCACCATCGGCCTGGACGGCACCGTGACCGTCACCGTCCAGGTCACCAACGACGCCGGCCGCGAGGTGCCCGAGGTGGTCCAGCTCTACCTGCACCAGCGCCACGGCGGCGCTTCCCGGCCGGCCCGTGAGCTCAAAGCGTTCCAGCGGGTGATAATTCCGGCGAACGACACCCGGCGGGTACGGTTCACCATCGGTCCCGAGCATCGCCGATACTGGCACCCGGTCAGTCGCGGTCCGGTCCTGGACGCCTCCACCTTCGACCTCTGGATCGGCGGCAGCAGCACCGCGGACCTGGCCGGCACCTTCGAGGTCACCGGCTGACCGGTCGGCCCCGTCCGGCATTTCGCGACCGTTCCTTGATGCGTACGAGAAAGGAAAGAACCTGATGTCCGTCGATCAGTCCCCCCTGCACATCACGGCGGCCGACGCGGAGACCCTCGCCGACGGGGCCACCAGTCTCATCACGCTACTCGCCGACGCGGACGCCACCGGCGGCGCGCTGACCGTGAACCGGTCCCTGCTCAAGCCGGGCTCGCCCGGTGCGCCGCCACACTTCCACACGAAGACGACCGAGACGTTCTTCGTTCTCGACGGCACGTTGCTGGTCCTGGCCGGCGAGGAGATCCGCACCCTGGAGCAGGGTGATCTCCTGGTGATTCCCCCGAGACTGCCGCACGCCTTCGCGCCGGTCCCCGGCGCACATGCCGACATCCTCGTCACGTTCACTCCCGGCATCGCCCGATTCGACTACTACCGGCTGCTGGAACGGGTCTACCGCGGTGAGGCCGAACCGAGCGAGATCGGCGCGTCCTCCGAACAGTTCGACAACCACTACTTCGACAGCCCCACCTGGCGTAACCGATCCCAGCCGTAGCCCTCGGGCGGGCCGGGTGACCAGGGGCGGGAAGCGCGCGCTGCGGCTGAATCCGGGCTAGGGTCCTCGTGCATGGACATGCTGACGGGTGAGAAGATCGCCGGGGCCGACCTGACCGACTGGCGCAAGCTGGCCCAGGGACTGCATGCCCGTTATCTGGTCGACGACTTCGGCGCCGGTGCACGGTTCGTCGCCGCAGTGGGCGAGGCGGGTGATGTGCTCGGCCATCACCCGCACGTGTCGATCGGTAAAGGGTTCGTCGATCTCAAGCTGGTCACCGACGACGCCGTCCATCGCGACGACGAAGGCACCGAGCACATTCTCCAGTGGGTGACCCAGCAGGACGTCGACCTCGCGCGGCGGATCACCGAGATCGCCGCCGGCCAGGGGGCCGCCGCCGACCCGGCCTCGGTCAGCATGATCGAACTCGGTCTCGACACGGCCCACTCCGCGACCATCGCCCCGGTGTGGGCCGCCCTGCTGACTGGGAACCTCGAGGCCCAGGGACACGGGTCACCCGGCGACGAGATCCGGGACACCACCGGGCGGGTGCCGAACCTGTGGTTCGGGGACGCCGAGGAGCCGGTTCAGCGGTTCCACATCGAGGTCTATGTGGCGCCCGAAGTGGCCGGGCAGCGGATCGCCGCAGCCGTCGCCGCGGGCGGGACCGTCGTCGACGACAGCAACGCGCCCTCGCTCACCGTGATCGCCGACCAGGACGGCAACCAGGGGATCGTCTGCGTCGACGTGTCCGCTGCGAACAAGGAGTGAACCACCGGCTCGCCCGCAGTCATCACGCCGTTGCGCGGAATGGCCCACGGCGACTGCCTCTTTGTCACCGGTTCGCCTCCACCGCTGGTCGCGGCCCGGACCCCGCGGAAACACTTCGGCACATACCTTTGCCTTAGGAGTCCGTTGTGCTTTCCTCCGCTCGCGTTCCCGCAGCCACCGCGGTCCTCGCCGGTCTGTTGCTGACCTCCGCCTGCAACAGCGGCACGGGCGATCCCGCTCCGGCGGCGGCGCCGTCGCTCGCGGAGATTCCGGCATCGTCGTCGGCGTGGCCGGCTCCGGCCGCCGAGCCGACGACCGCCGCCGTTACCACCAGTCCCGCGTCGCGCCCTGCCTCCACAGCGACCACCACTGCGGCCGGTGGTGGTGCCGGCAGCGACGTGTTCAGCGGCACCCGCCAGGTCTACCTGTTGCCGAAGAACAGTGAGGCCACCCTCGGTGTCGTCAACGACGGCAAGATCGGCCTGTCCGGGGCGTTCGGCGACAACGAGCTGTTCGTGCTCACACCGGTCACACGCGGCGGCGACACGTTCCAGATCCGCACCGGCAAGCTGCGCGCCGGCGGCGAGGCGCTGTGCGTGTCGGCGAAACTCGGCGCCGGCGGCAGGCCCGGCACTGTGGTGACGGCCGGCTGCGACGCCACGGCCGGCGACCAGATCTTCCGGTTCCGGCAGACCGGCGAGTCGAACGGCAAGCCCACCTACACGATCCGGACCGGCGCGGACACATTCATCATCCAGGATCCGACCGGCGAGATCGCCGGCACCGGCGTCGGCGTCGCCGCGGTGACCATCGGCGAGGGCACCGCCGACATCGACACGCCGTTCGTGATCGCCGACAAGGGCAAGGCTTCGCTGCCGGCCCTCGACTGATCGCCCTCGACTGATCGGCAAGGCCGTTTCGCTGACGACGCGGTGGGGCCACACGGATTCCCGGCCGGGTGCCGGCCCGTGCCACTATGGCGTCCCGCAACTCAGGGCGTCTCGGGGATGGGAAGCATGGTCTACGTGCAGGTCCTCGGCCCGCTGCGTGTCTGGCACGACCACGTCGAGGTGGACGCCGGTCCGCGTCAGCAGGCCTACCTGCTCGCTCTGCTGCTGGCACACGCCGGCCAGGTGGTCACCACGAGCGAACTCGTCGACCTGATCTGGGAGACCGACGTCCCGCCCAGCGCGGTGAACCTGATCCAGAAGCACGTCGGCGGTCTGCGCCGACTCCTGGAGCCGTCGGTGCCCCCACGTGGAACCGGGTCCTACGTGCAACGGCGCGGCACCGGCTACCTGTTCGCCGGTGACGGCGAGGTAGCCGACGTCGTCGCGTTCCGCCAACTCGTCACCACGGCCCGCTCAACCCACGGTGGTGTGGCGCTCGACGCCTACGCCAAGGCCTGTGGTGGTGCGGCGCTCGACGCCTACGCCAAGGCTTTGAGCCTGTGGTCCGGGCCGGCCGCGAAGGGCATGCGGCACAGCGCCGCCGGGATCCCGGCCTTCGCCGCGCTCGACGGAGAGTTCCTTGGCGCCGCCGTCGAGGCAGCCGACCTCGCGGTGGCCCTCGACCGGCCGCAGGAAGTTCTGGCCGCACTGCGGCTGGCCACGGCGATGGACCCGCTGCACGAGCCGGTGCACGCCGGCCTCGTCACCGCACTCGCGGCCGTCGGCCGCCAGGCCGAAGCCCTCGCGACATTCGACGCGGTCCAGTCCCGGCTTGCCGCTGAGCTGGGTATCGGTCCTGGCCCGAAACTGCGGGCCGCGCATCAGCGGGTGCTGCGGCAGACCCTGTGGCGGCGAGAGCCAGTCAGTGCGCCAGCTGCGCTCGGCCCGCCTCTGAAGGCAGTTTCGCGACCCCCGGCTGACCCTCCGTCCGCGGCTGACCCGCCGTCTGCGACCGTCCCATCGGCCGCTGCCGCCGGGCGGGTCGGGCTGGTCGGGCGGGTTCAGGAGAATGCGGAGCTGCGGCGGGCGATCGGCGCTGCGGTGGGTGGTGGCTCCGGGCTGGTGTTCATCGAGGGCGAGCCGGGCGCTGGCAAGACCCGCCTCATCGAGGAGGCCGTCGCCGGGGCTCGGCGACGCGGCGTGCGGGTGGTCTGGGGTCGATGCCGGGAAGGCGACGGCATGCCGTGGGTGCAGGCCGTCGGGACGATGCTGACCGGCCTGCCGGTGGACGCACGCGAGAAGTGGCTCGGCGGGGAGATCGGCAGCCTGATGGAGGCGGGCGACGGCGTTCCGGCCGGGACGGTGCTGGAGAACGACACCAGGTTCCGGCTCTTCGAGGGTGTCACCGGGCTGGTTGCCGAGTTGTCGGCGCAGCGGCCGTGCGTGCTGGTCCTCGACGATCTGCACTGGGCCGACGTCACGTCCCTCGAACTGCTGGCACACCTGGTCACCCGGCCGCCGCGCGGTACCGTCCTGATCGGCGCGCTGCGCACGGTCGCGCCGCTGCCCAGCCCGGCCTTGACCCGGGTGCTCGCGGTGGCGGGCCGTGCGCCCGGGCACCGCCGGATCCGGCTCGGGCCGCTCACCCCGGAGGATGTCGCCGAGCTGGTGCGCCGCGAGACCGGCCACGACCCTACTCATGAGGTGGCCCGTGACGGGACTCGTGACGTGGTTCGCGACATCTACGCCCGTACCGCCGGTAATGCCTTTCTCGTCTTGGAACTGTCCCGGCATTTGGCCGAGACCGGCGTGCTCACCCGGGAAGCCGCGGCCCGGGCCGGGGTGCCGGCCACCGTGCGCGATGTCGTCCGCGACCGGATGGCCGGGCTTGACGACAACGTTCGCGGTCTGCTGCAGATCGCTGCTCTTGCCGGCCGCGACATCGACCTGCGGCTGCTCGCCGGGGAGGCCGGCATCGGCGTGCAGTCGTGCCTGGACTGTCTGGAGCCGGTGGCGGCGCTCGGTCTGCTCGCGCCGGTGCCCGGCAACCCGTTCGTGGTGCGGTTCACCCAAGACCTGATCCGCGAGGCGGTGGCCGGGCTGTCCGGCTGAGTTCGCCGGCGACTGGTGCTGTAGCGGTTCGCGGGTGGGTCGTGTCCAGATCCGTCACGTCGCAGCCGCAGCGGGCCGAGAATACGTGCGGCCTGGTGGAGTCGGCTGACCGGCTACAGATATCCGGCGCGTAGCGCGTACGCGACCGCGTGGGTACGGTTCCGCAGCCGGAAGCGGGCCGTGACACCGTGCAGCACGTTCTTGACGGTGCGTTCGGAGCAGTCGAGTAGCTGGGCGATCTCCCGGGTCTCCAGGCCGTCGGCTAGCAGGCGCAGCACGTCGAGTTCGCGTCCGCGCGGCGGCCGGATGTCCTCGGCCGGGGTGGCTGACTCGCGCCGCAGCCGCAGCACGGTGTCGATGAGCTGACCGACGGCGGCGTTCGGCAGTTCCCGGCCGTGCCGCGCCGCCGTGCGGACCGCGTCGCGCAGGCTCCCGGCCGTCACCTCGTGCCGGTAGAGGACGGCCGCGACACCGCTGTCCAGCACGGTCAGCAGCTCGGACTCGCTGAGCCGGGGCACCACCAGGACCACCGGGCCGGTACGGCTCAGCGCACCCAGCACCGGCTCCTCGATGCGCTCGGTAGCGAGGACAGCGACGGCGGTGACGGCGGTGACGGCGACGCCCGTCGGGCCCTGGCCGGCGCCCATGGGATTGCGCACCTCGATCAGCGGGCTCGCCCGGAGATGGTGGGTCAACCCCGCGAGCACCAGCGGGTCGTCGCCGTGCACGGTGACCGGGATCCGCTCGGGCGTTCCGGTTACCGACATCGTTCGACTCCTGACTTCCCGACCCGCCCGCGCCACCAAGGATCGGGCGCGTGACTGACTTTCGACTTCCGCCCGGCTGGACAGGCCGGGGAAGGGGCACGAGGCGGCCACTCCGATCTGCCCGAAAGGGCATGTCGAGGAACCCGCACAGGAACGCGGTGTGCGGGGTTCCCTGTAGTATCCGGCCGATCGGGAACGATGCCCGATCGAGCAACATCAGCGGCTCGTCAGGAGTGATCAGAGTGACAGCGCCGGATCAGGTCGCATCCGGCGGCGAGCTCCGGTTGCACATCCTGGGCTCGCTGCGCGTCCGGCGCGGCGACGTCACCGTCGATCCGGGTCCGCCACAGCAGGCGTTCCTGCTGTCCGTACTTCTGGCCCGGGCCGGACGGCCGGTCAGCGTCAGCGAGCTGATCGACCTGATGTGGGCCGACGACGCCCCACCCAGCGCCGTCAACGTGATCCAGAAACACATCGGTGCCCTGCGGCGGCTGTTCGAACCGGCGGCGGCCACCCGTGGCGCCAGCTCCTACCTGCGCCGCCACGGCAACGGCTACGTCTTCGTCGACGACCACGGCGTCCTCGACCTGGTCGTGTTCCGCCGGCGTATCGCGGCGGCGGAGGCGGCCTCCCGCGAGACGGCCCTCGACGCGTACGCGGCTGCCCTGCGGCTCTGGCGCGGCCCGGCCGGCGGCGGGACCGGCGACGACTCGGCCGCGCAACCGATCTTCGCGGCTCTCGACGAGGAGTTCTTCGTCGCCTGCATCGCCGCCGCCGACCTCGCCGTGACGCTCGGCCGTCCCCAGCAGATACTGCGGCCGCTGCGGCTGGCCGCCTCCCTCGCACCGCTCAACGAGCCGCTGCAGGCCGCCCTCGTCGTCGCCCTCGGCGCGTCCGGCCGCCCGGACGAGGCGCTCGCGCTCGCCGGCCGGGTCCGCGCCCGGCTCGCCGACGAACTCGGCATCGACCCGGGACCGGCCCTGCGGGCCGCGTACCAGAAAGTGCTCGGCGCGGCCCCGGCGGATCCCGCAGGCGACCCGCCCGCCGATCCCGGCGGCCTGGTCGGGCGGGCCACCGAACTCGCCGTGCTGCGGGCCGGGATCGAACCGGCGATCAGTCACGGCAGCGGGATGGTCATCGTGGAGGGTGAACCCGGTGCCGGTAAGACCCGCCTGGTGGAGGAGGGCGCCGCCGAAGCCGGCCAGCGCGGCGTGCTGGTGGTGTGGGGCCAGTGCATGGAGGGTGACGGCACCCCGTCGATGTGGCCGTGGATCCAGGTGATCGGCGCGATCCTCGCGGCCCGGCCCGAGGCCCACCGCGGGGACCAGCCGGCCGGTGAGCTCGACCGGCTGCTGGCGCTCGGCGGGACCGCCCGAGAGACGCCGCCACCAGCTGTCGGCGGCGCACAGTTCCGCCTGTTCGAGCAGGTCGCCGACCTCGCCGCCCGGGCCGCCGCCCAGCGCCCGCTGCTGCTGATCCTGGACGACCTGCACTGGGCCGACGTGACCTCGTTGCACCTGTTCGGGCACCTCGCGGCACGGCTTCCGGCGGGCGTGGCACTGGTCGGCGCGGTGCGCACCCACGCGCCGGTGCCCAGCCCCGAGCTGACCCGGGTGCTCGCCGCCGCCAGCCGGGCGGCCGGGCACCGCCGGATCAGGCTCGGCCCTCTCGGTCAGGGCGACGTGAGCGAGCTGGTACGCCGGGAGACCGGCCGTAGACCGTCGCCCGCAGTGGCCCGTGGTATCCACGCCCGTACCGCCGGGAATCCGTTCTTCGTCCGGGAACTGTCCCGGCTGCTGACCGTCGGCGGTGCCACGCTCACCGACGAGGCCACCGCCCGGCCCGGCGTGCCGTCCACGGTCCGCGACGTCGTGCAGGACCGCATCGCCGGGCTGAGCGACCAGGCGCGCCGGTTACTGCAGGTCGCGGCGTTGTTCGGCCGTGAGACCGACGTCGACCTGCTGGCGCGCGCCGCGGGTACGGACGTGCAGGCGGCCCTCGACCACCTCGAACCGGTGGAGTCCCTGGGCCTGCTCGGGGCCGCTCCGGACAACCCGTTCGCCGTCCGTTTCGCCCACGACCTGGTCCGCGAGTCGATCGCCGCGAGCACCCCGCAGCGTCTGGTGCCCCAGTTGCATCTGCACATCGCCGACGCGCTGGAGTCCACCGTCCCGGCTGGTGAGGCGGCGGCCGAGCGGCTCGCCCACCATCTGTGGGCGGCCGGCCCGCTCGCCGACCCGGGTCGTACCGTCACGGCGCTGGTCCGCGCGGCCCACCGGGCCACCGGCAAGTCGGCCTTCGAGACCGCGGAGCAGCAGCTGCGGATGGCCGCGCGGCTGGCCCGGGAAGCCCGGATCGCGGAGTCCGAACTGGCCGCGCTGTCGCAGCTCGTCCTGGTCCTGGGCATGCTGGAGGGATACGTCGGGTCGCCGCCGGAGATCCTCGAACGAGCCGAGACCCTGGCCCGTGAGCTGGGCCGCGAGCGGGAGGCCACGAGTTTCCTGTTCACCCGGTTCACCGGGCTGTCCGAGGGTGCCGAGGTCGACCGGAGTGGCCCGCTGGCGCAGCGGCTGCGCCAGCAGGGCGAGACGTCCGGCGATCCGGTGGTACGGGTCTACGGCCTGCTCGCCTGGGGCATTCACCGGTGGGAGTCCGGCGACATCGGCGAGGCGTTCCGCCATCTGACCCGGTGCACCGAGGCGGCGGCCGAGGACCGGGTGCTGAAGCAGGACCTTCCGCTGCTACGCGACCTGCGACTGCTCGCCGCCGGCATGCTCGCGCTGATGACCACCCTGCACGGCGACGTCGCGCGGGCGCGGGACCTGTTCGACACGATGGAGGCCGAAGCGGGCGACAACCGGTACGCGGTGACGTTCTGGGCGTCGTTCGCGGTCATCGCGGCAGCACTGGCCGAAGACCCGCAGTGGGCGCTGCGGATCGCGGACCGCAGCATCGCCGTCGACCCCGGCCTGTCGTTCGTCTTCCTCGGCACCTACGCCCGGCTGGCCCGCTGCTGGGGACTGGGCATGATCGGCCGGGCCCCGGCGGCGGCCGCGGCCGAACTGGACCGGCTGGTGTCCGCCAACCTGCTCGACCCGCCGCGCTCTTCGTACACCACCTGGCTGGCCGTGCTGGCCGGCCTGTACCTGAAGGCCGGCGACACCCGGTCGGCCGCCGTCGCGCTCGACCACGCCGATCGCGAGATGCGCACCCACGGTGAACGCCACTCCGAGGGGCTGCTCCTGCTGATGCGCGCCCGGCTGCTGCAGGCTCGCGGCGAACCCGCCGACGTGGTCCGGGCCGCGGCCGAGCGAGCCCGGGCACTGTCGGCCGGGCGTGCGGCACACCTGTTCGCCGGGCAGGCCGAGCGGATGCTGGACGACCTGCGCGACTCCCGCGGCTGACGGGCGCTCACTCCGGTCGTACCGGAAATGATCTGTCTCTGGCAATGGGGTGTGCACGGCGTTCAGTCAGCGTCAAGAACTCTTCCACTGGTTGTCACTACGGTCATGACCCGTCCCGAACCAGAAGGAAAATCGATTGACAGCCGCTGATGCGATCCGCCTGCAGATCATGGGCCCGTTACGCCTCTGGCGAGGCGACATCGAGCTTGATGCCGGCCCTCACCAGCAGCGATGCCTGCTGGCGCTGCTGATCGCCCAAGAAGGCCGGCCGATCGGTATGGCCGCCCTGATCGACCTGATGTGGGGAGCCGACCCGCCGGCCAGTGCGGTGAACGTCATCCACAAATACATCGGCGTCCTACGCCGGCTGTTGGAACCCGGGCTGACGCCGCGCGCACCCGGCGCCTACCTGACGCGCCACGACAACGGGTACCGCTTCAGCGCCGGGCCGGAGACCCTGGACCTGGTCGCGTTCCGCCGGCTGGTCGTGCGCGCGAAGGACGAGCAGGCCCGGGGCCGGCTCGACGCCGCGCTCGACGATTACACCCGGGCCCTGCGCCTGTGCCAGGGCGCCGCGGGGGCGAACCTGGCCGAGAGCGCCGCCGCCTCGGCGACCTTCGCCGGCATCGACGGCGAGTTCTACGACGCCGTGGTCGCGGCCGCCGGCATCGCCGGGCGCACCGGCCATCCGTCCCGGGTGCTCGCGCCGTTGCGACTGGCCGCCAGGATCGGCCGGTTGCACGAGCCGGTGCATGCCGCGCTGGTGGACACGCTGGCCGCGGCCGGGCACCAGGTCGAGGCCCTGGACGCTTACCGCATCGTGCGGGAACGGCTCGCCGACGAACTCGGCATCGACCCCGGCCGCGAACTGCAGGACGCCCAGCAGCGGGTGCTCACCCAAGGTGGCGCGCCGCCGCCCGCCGACCCCGGCCCGCCCACAGCGCAAGGCCGGTCCGTCCCGGTGGTGCGCCCGGCGCAGCTGCCGCCGGACCAGCCGCTGTTCGTCGGCCGCTCGCACGAGATGACCGTGCTGCACGACCACTTGAACGCCATGCGCGACGGCCGCCGGACCAGCCCCATGGTGGTCGCCGTGGACGGCATGGGCGGTGTCGGTAAGTCGACGATAGTGGCCCACTTCGCCCACCAGGTCGCCGCCGGTTTCACCGACGGCCAGCTCTACCTCGACCTGCGCGGTTACGAGGACGAGGACGGCAGCGTCCCGGCCGCCGACGCGCTGCGCACCCTGCTCTACGCCCTGGGCCTGCACGGTGCCGACGTGCCGGACACCTTCGACGCCCTGGTCGGGGCGTACCGCAGCCGCACCGCCGGCAAACGTTTCCTGGTGCTTCTCGACGACGCCCGCGACGCCGCACAGGTCCGGCCGCTGCTGCCGAACTCGGCGGACAGCCTGGTGCTGATCACCAGCCGCCGGCCGCTGGTCGGCCTGGCCGTCTCCGACGGGGCCAGCCTGCACCGGGCCCACCTGCCGGACCTGCAGGACGCCCGCCGACTGCTCACCACCCGGCTCGCCGGGCTGCGCGACCTCGGCGGCGGCGACGCGGTTCTCGACGAGATCATCGAACTGTGCGGCCGTCTGCCGCTGGCCCTGGCCGTCCTGGCGGCGCGGCTCGGGGTGCGCCCGCAACTGTCGATGGCCACCGTCGCCGCCGAGCTGCGCGACGGCGCGCGACGGCTGGCGGCGTTTCCGGAGGGCCGTGGCGTGACCGGTCCGCGGACCGCTTTCTCCTGGTCCTATCGCCAGCTCGGCCCGGCCGCGGCCCGGCTGTTCCGGCTGCTGTCGCAGGCGCCGACCGCCGGCATCACCGCCGAGGCCTGCGTCAGCCTGACCGGCGCCGACCCCGCCGGGACCCGGGCCGCCCTGGAGGAACTGGCCGAGGCCGCGCTGGTGAACGAACAGGACAGCGGCTGCTTCACCGCGCACGTGCTGGTCCGGGCGTACGCGGAAGAGCTCTTCCGCACTGTCGACACCGAGGCTGATCAGCGTGCCGCGGTCACCCGGCTGCTGCAGTACTACCTGCACAGCAGCTTCAACGCGCAGGTGGTGTTCGCCCCGAACCGCACGCCGATCCGGCCCGATCCCGCACTGCCCGGCGTGCTGCCCGAGCAGCCGCGGACCTACCAGGAGGCCATCGCCTGGTTCGCCCGGCACCGGGCGGTCCTCAAGGAGACCGTCGGGATCGCCGCCGATCTCGGGTACGGCATCGTCCCGTGGCAGCTGGCGATCACCATGCAGCAGTACTTCGAGTGGTACGGCTACTTCCAGGACTGGGACGACGTCATGTGGTTCGCGCTGCGGGCCACCCGCGGCAGCGGTGACGTGATCGGCGAGGCGCACGTGCTGCGCAGCCTGGCCGGGGCCCGCTGGTTCTTCGGCGCCAACGAGGAGTCGCTCGCACTGCTCGCCGCGGCCCTGGAAGTGTTCGTCGAGAACGGGATGCTCCTCGAACAGGCGCTCACCCACATCAACGTGCACGCCGTGAACCACTCGCTCGGTGAGCACAAACGGGCCCTGGAGAGCGCCGAGACGGCGGTGACGCTGTGCCGGGCGGCCGGCAACGAGACGTCGCTGATGCGCAGCCTGGACTGCAAGGGCCGCTCGCTGGACCGGCTCGGCCAGCACGAGGAGGCGGCCCGGGTGCTGCAGCAGGCCCTGGGGATCAACCTGCGGGTCGGCCGCCGGCACGAGGAAGCCATGATCCGGGTCTCCATCGCGCACAACCTCGTCGGCCTCGGCCGCACCGACGACGCGGTGGCCGAGCTGCGCCGGGCCGCCGACGCGGCCCGCTCGGTGGGCCAGGGTCCCTACCACTTCCAGGCGTTCCGCAGCCTGTCCGAGCTGCTGATCACCCTCGGTGACGAGGCCGGGGCCCGAGAGGCTTTCGACCGGGCCAGCGAGGTACTCGGTTCCTTCCAGGGCGGTGGGCCTCCGCACATGCGCGATCAGCTCGACGGCCTGGCGAAGAGGCTCACCGGGAGCGGATAGCAGCCGGGATGCGGTCATCGCCGGCCGTCGGCGAGGGTCAGGAAGACCGCGACGCCCCCGATCCGGCGGTTCCTCAACAGGCTCCCGAGGAAGACCGACAAGCCGATCAAGCCGTACTTACGCGGGATCCGCCCGGCCGCCCAGCGTGTCTGTTCGCGGTCGCCGATCCGGGCGGTCGCCGGCACAGTCTCGCCCAGAACGCGGCCCCGGACGGTGCACGGCGCCAGCGTGACCCGGTGATCGCGGCGGATCCGTTTGAGTTTGCCGGTGTCCTCGCCGGTCCAGATCGCCAGCTCGCCGCCGGGAGCGGGCAGGATCCAGACTGCTGTCGGCACCGCGCGGCCGTCGCGGCGGAACGTCGTCAGCAGGACGTATCTGGCGGCGCCGAGTTCGTCGAGGACAGTCATGACGCGACCGTATCCAGGCGCACTTGACAGCTTGTGCATCCGCCGGTCAATACGGAATCCAGAGACCTTCCACTGCCTCGCCCTACCGTGTGAGCCGATCCACGAATCGTCAAGTGGGACTGGCTAGCGTCACGACGAGACCAGCCTTGGAGGATGCCGTGCCGCACCGTTATCTGACCGCGCTCGAGACGCCGTCGGTGGAGGCCGCGCAACAGGAGTACGGCAGCCACACCGCGATGCGCCGCCTGATCGCCGGGTGGGACACCGACGCCGAGCTCGGCGAGGACGAGGTCGCGTTCCTCGCCGAACGCGACAGCTTCTACCTCGGCACCACCGGCGAGAGCGGCTGGCCCTACGTCCAGCACCGGGGCGGCCCACCCGGGTTCCTGAAAGTGCTGAGCGCCGGTCTGCTCGGCTGGGCCGACTACCGGGGAAACCGGCAGTACGTGTCGGTCGGCAACCTCCGGTCGTCCGCGAAGGTGTCGCTGTTCCTGATGGATTACGCGCAGCAGCGGCGACTCAAGATCCTCGGCGAGGCCCGGGTGGTCGACGCCCGGCGCCCGGACGCGGCGGCTCTGGTGGCGGACGTCGGCATGCCGGGCTACCGCGCGCACGTCGAACGGGTCATCACGGTCGAGGTGCACGGCTACGACTGGAACTGCCCACAGCACATCACCCCCCGATGGACGCAGGCCGAACTCACTCCCGTGCTGGCGAAACTGCACGGCGAGCTGGCGGACCTGCGCGACACCAACCGACGGCTGCGCCGAGAGCTCGCCGAGCTGCGGGGCGGCGCCGCCGTCTGACCGTTCCGTTCTGCAGAGGAATCATGATCTCGAAACCATCGAAGTACATCGGTGCAATCATGGCGGTGCTCGTCGCCGTCACGGGTTCCGCCGTACCGGTCCGGGCCGCCCCTCCCGCCGCGGTCACGTGGGGTTCGTGCCCGCCGGCCCGACCGGCGGGATTCGAATGCGCGACCGTGCCCGTCCCCATCGACTACCGGCGGCCCGAAGGCCGCTCGATCGGCATCGCGATGGTGCGTCATCCCGCCACCGACCCGGTCAAGCGGATCGGGTCGCTGTTCCTCAACCCCGGTGGCCCGGGTGGGTCCGGCCTCAACATGGCCGTCAGCATCGCTGGCCGGGCCGCGTCCGATCCGCTGGTCGCGCGGCTGGCGGAGAGCTTCGACATCATCGGGTTCGACCCGCGTGGCGTCGGCGAGAGCGCGCCGATCGAGTGCTGGGACGCGGCCGAGACCGACCGGCGGTTCGTGGCCGCCGACGCCACTCCCGGCCCGGAGACGGCCGCGTTCGCGCGAGCGGTGCGGGACGGCCGCGACTTCGCCGCGGCCTGCGCGGCGAAGAACGACGAACTACTGCCCTTCATCGGTACGGAGTACGTCGCCCGTGACCTGGACCGGCTCCGGGTCGCCGTCGGGGACAGCAAGCTGACGTACTTCGGGGCGTCCTACGGCACCTACATCGGCACCGTCTACGCCAACCTGTTCCCGCAGCGCAGCCGGGCGCTCGTCCTGGACGGCGCCTACGACCCGGTGCGGTACACGACCGGGGCGTACGCCCAGGACGCACCCCAGAACACCGCTGTCGACCGGGCCGCCGACCGGTTCTTCGCCTGGTGCGCCGACCCGGCCGCACAGTGCCCGTTCGGTGCCGGCGACCCGGCCGCGGCGTTCGATCGGCTGGTCGCCCGGCTCGACCGGGAACCTGTCACCCGGACGGTCACCAACCCGCAGACCGGGTCGGTCACCACCTACGTGACCGACGGTTACCTCCTGCTCTATCAGCTCATGTTGAAGCTCAACGGTGGCCGTGCCGCGTACCGCACGATCGCCGGCTCGCTCGCCCAGGCGGACCAGGGCGGCGGGCCCTACCTGGAGAGCCGGGTCGGACCGTACAGCGCCAACGTCGCCGTGGAGTGCAACGACCGATGGTTCCCGCGCTCCCTCGACGACCTGCGGCGGGGCCTGCGCACCGTCGCCGCGGCGTCCGGCCGGTTCGGTCCGGCGCTGGCCTACGGACCGCCCGGCTACGACCAGTCGCACGGCGCGGTCTGCACCCAGTGGACGGCCCCGCGGCTGAGCCGGTTCACCGGCTCCTTCACCGCGGCGGGCGCCCCGCCGATCCTGGTCGCGGGCAACACCGGCGACCCGGACGTGCCGTACCAGGACGCGGTGGCCCTGGCCGCCACGCTCGACTCCGGCCACCTGCTCACCTACCGAGCGAACCGGCACGTCGCGTTCCTCAGCAGCCGTTGCGCGAGCGCGGTGATGGTCGACTACCTCATCGGGACGGCCCTGCCCTCGGACGGGGTCGTCTGCGACGACGAGCCGGCGACACCGGCGCCCGCTGCGTAATCCTTGCCTGCCCGTCACGGTGCTGCGACGAGCGACGTGACGGGCCGGACCCTCTCACTGTGGAGGGGGCATCAGCGCGGCGAGCGCCCGGTGCGCGGCAACCCGGGTCAGCTCCGGAGGCGTGTGGCGGAGCTCGCGGATGTGGCCCAGCAGCGTGGAGTCCGGGCTGAGGGTCGCCGATCTGATGCGGCCGGTGCTGGGCAGCCCGGTCGTGGTGCTGCTGGGGGAGAAGGCGGCGATCGGCGCGCTGCGGGCCGCGGTGCCGGCGGTCGCCGAGGTCTGCGGGCAGCAGTGGACGATGCCCGGCTACTCCGATGAGGAACTCGCCGAGGTGGCCGTCCGGTACCTGGTGCGACGTGGGTACGAGGTGCCCGAGGACGTGCGTGACGCGATCGCCGGGCTCACGGTGACCCTGCCGGCCCGCACGGTCCGAGCCGCGCACCAACTGTCCGGCGCGATCACCCGTACCGCAGTATCTAGAACTTTGACCGTCGCCGAACTGGGCGGGATCGCCGGCCCGGCCGCGACGACCGGTGGCCTCGCCGCGGTCGGCTGACAACGGAAGGGAACACCATGCAACCCGATCTCACCGCCTTCGCCGAACAGGCGCGGCAGATGCAGCAACGGACGGTCACGGCGCAGACCGAGCTGGAGCAGTCCGTCGTGACCGACGGCACGGTCACGGTGGTGGCCAGTGGCCTCGGCCGGACGCTCGCGGTCCGGGTCGAGCCAGGTCCTGGCCGGGCGTGACGCGGCGGCGCTGGAGAACGCGATCCTGCAGGCCATCCGGGCCGCCGAGAAGAACGCCGAACGGCGCGCCGCCAGCAAGACGGGCCCGATCGAGATCAGTCTGAGCTGATCGGGTGGCCGACTGGGCAGAACACGAAGTAGCCACGGGCAGTTCGGACGTGACGGTCTGTACCGGTGGCGGGCACGCTGGTGGACTCGACCATGTGCCCGACGAGACGCCCTTCGCCGGTCAGCTGTTCCTGAACCTCGCCAGGGAAGGACGGCTGGTCCTCGACGCCGACGCCGCCGACGAGTTGCTCGCGCGGTTGGAGCGTTCACTTGGCACGGTGCTCGCCCGCCTGGAGGCCGCCCGGCGATGGAACGGCTGCGGCCATGACCGTGACCCGCCTCTCCACGACTACGTTGTGGACGGCGTCTTCATCGAGCAGATCGCGCCCGGATGGCTCGACCAGGCCGCTGACGAACTGCCCCGGTACATCGCCGCGCTCCGGCTCGCCCGGCGTCCCGCCGCCGCCCGCAAAACCGGCTGAACCGGTTGTCCACAAGCGTTCAAGTCGCCGTCAACAAACGCCCGCCAGACTGGGCTCCGGTCGTTTCGGAACCGGAAGGTGGCAGCGAAAAGTGTCTCGGGTGGTCGTACGTTCGTCGGATGCACTGAGCCGGGAAGGCCTCACCAGCTTGCTGAAAGCAAGCCCGGACCTGGCCGTCCTCCCCGAGACCGAAGCGGCGCAGGCGCAGGTGCTCGTCGTCTGCTGCGACCGGCTCAGTTCCGAGGTGATCGTCATGTTGCGCCTGTCGGCCGCCGAGACCGGCGTGCCGGTGGTGCTGGTGGTCGCCGAGTTGACCGAGACCGATCTGCTCGTCGCCCTCGAGTGCCGCGTGGTCGCGGTCCTGCCCCGGGCCGCGGTCACCGCGGAGCGGCTGGTCCAGGCCGTGTCCGCGGCGGCCACCGGTGGCGGGGTGCTGCCGCCCAACCTCGTCGGCGAGCTGCTCAAACATCTGGAGCGGCTGCAGCGTGAGGTCCTGACGCCGCAGGGCCTGGACGCGTCCGGTCTCACCCCGCGGGAGGTGGACGTGCTGCGGCTGATGGCCGACGGCCTCGACACCAACGAGATCGCCGACACGTTGTGCTATTCCGAGCGCACGGTCAAGAACGTCATCTACAACATGACCAGCCGCCTGCGCCTGCGGAACCGTTCGCACGCGGTGGCGTACGCCATGCGTCTCGGCATGATCTGAGCCGATGGGCGACCCGGTGGCGCTCAGTGCGCCGACGATCGGCCACGCCCTCGTGCTGCAGGCTCTACGGCCCGGTTCGTCGGATACGGCCCGGTGGGCCTGCCGGACTCGACGACACTCGGGCAGGCCCTCGCCGGCTCGCTGGGAACACCGGTCGCCTGCCTCACCGGCCTGCCGGCCGGGCGCCCCGGCGACACCGACATGCGGGCGGTCACCCCGGACTGCGGATTCGGCCGCCGGACCCACGCCCGTGAGCTGCACTATCAGCCGCAGAGGGGCCTGACCGGCGCGGCGGTCCGCGCCGGGTACCCGGCAGCCGGGGACCGGACGTGCTGGTCGACGACTCCGAACCGGTGCTGCTGCCCCGTCTGCGCAGTGTCGCCGGCGACCTGGTGGACCGGCTCGACGACACCGGTGAGGACCCTGCGCCGGTACGCGTACTCACGGTCGTCGCACCACCCGCCACCCGTCCCGCGGCACCGGTCCCACCTGCGCAATCGGTGACAGCGCCACCCGCGCCCGGCGCATCGCCGGGGGAGCGGTCCGCGCGAAATGCGCGGCAGCCTGACGAAGACGCTCCGGGCCTCCGGAGCCGATGGTTCCGGAGGCCGCGCCGTTCACCGTAGGAAGCCGTTCACTGTACGAAGATGTCGACCGGCGGCCGCATCTGCGCGCAGATGCGCAGCACTTCGTGGATCGGATGCTCCTCGAACGCCTTGACCAGGTCGGCGCCGAGCTCACTGGTCGAGTGGTCGACGGCCGGATAGGCGGTCTGGGTCAGCAGGTAGTCGAAGCGCGGCGCCCACTTGCGCGAGCCCAGCCGTGCCGTGGTCGAGCAGTTGTCCACCATGTAGGCGACACCCCGGGCGTGCATGTACGGGTTGAGCGAGTCGGTGGCCTCGATGACCGACTCGTTGGCGATCTCCGAGTACGGGTGACCCTTCTCGATGAACGTGTCGATCTGCCCCATCATCACCCCGCAGAAGACACCGGCGGTGAACGGGTCGAGTGGCAGCGCTTTGTCGTCGCGGCTCTCGCGGGCGATCTCGCCGGCCCGCCACATCTCGGCCCGGTCGATCCGGCCCATCGGGAACCTGGCGAGCCGCTTACCGGCCAGGATGACACTGCGGATCTCGTTGCCCGCGTCGACCTCGTCGTAGATCTCGTGGGTCAGTTCCAAGCCGACCGGGTACGCCGCCACGTACGCCCGTGCGAACACCTCCCGGTCCGCGTCGTCGAGCCGCTGGTAGAGGCCGAGCAGACCGTCAGTGGAGACGGTCCGCGAGATCGGCCCGGTGACGGCGTCGACCGAGTGCCGGTACGCCTCGGTCGCGCTCATCCCCTGGTCCTCGAACCGGCGGTACAGACTCTCCACGATGCCGTGCACGCCGCCGAGCAGGATGGCCCGCTCACCGGTCAGATCGGACAGGTACTCCGAACGCAGTGTCGTCCGGAACGTGTAGGGAGCGCCGAGGGCGACCGACCAGCCCAGCGCGCGTTCCACCGCACGGCCGCTGACGTTCTGCTCGACCGCGAAACTGGCGTTGATGCCGGCGCCGTTGGTCTCGGCGCCCTGCACGTACAGCGCCCGGACCGAGGCTCCCATCCCCTTGGGACAGACCGCGATCACGTCGAGGCCGGTGGGGAAGTGGCTGCCCTGCTGCGTGAGGTAACCGAGCAGAAAGCCGTGCGACAGCCCGAGGGTGGCGTCCGGCCGCAGCGCACCGAAGATCTCCTCGTGCAACTCGGCCTGCGCGGCGTCGGAGATCAGTAGCAGAACCATGTCGGAGGCGGCGATCACCGCGAACATCTCACCGAGTGTCCCGTCGTCCTCGGAGAATCCGGCCGCGCGGGCCGCCGCGAACGATGACGAGCCCGCCCGCAGGCCGACCACCACCTTGAGCCGCCCGCCGAGCGAGTCACGGAGGTTCTGCGCCTGCGCCGACCCCTGCGGCCCCCAGCCGATCACCGCGATCTGATCGACCCCCTCGAACGCCTGCGGCAGCCGGTCGAACAGGTGCCGCCCACCCCGCACGATGCCCTCGCGGGTGCCGGCGAGGGTGATGTACTCCTTGTCGAAGACGGTGGTCCGGAAGTCCAGATCGTTCGTCGTCACGTTTCATCTCTCCTGGTTCATCGGCACGCCGGGGGCGAGGGAGACCGCCCGCGCCACGAACGTCCGGTGGCTCAGGGCCGGGGGAGACACCGGGCCACCGGACGTCGTCGGGCGGGCCACCCGTCCGGCGACTGGGGGTCTGGACAGGCGGCCGGCCGGCCCGGAGCGACCACGTTGTCTCCGGGCCGTCACCGCCGGGACGAAGTCAACCAGGGGCGAGTTGACAACCACTGTCCGTCGACTTCCCCGGCGAGCGATTCCGTCAAGTGATGACCGGGGCCCGGACCGAGCCTCCGGGGGCCGCTACTGGAAGTCGCAGCCCGGGTTGGGAGCGTCCACCGACAGCGGCGAGCCGGCCGGCAGGACGTACAGAACCTCGAGGACCACCGCGACGCTGCCGCGGTTGACGCCGATGTGCACGTTGCCGTCGCCGCTCGGCTCCTGGATGAAGCTGCCGCGCCGGTACACCCCGTCGGACTCGCAGGTCGCGTCGAAGTGACTCAGTGTGCCCTGCTTGACCCGGCCGTACAGCTCGCCCGTGTGCCAGTGCCACCCGGTGGCCTGACCGGCCGGAATGGTGATCTCCCGCAGGATGTAGTCGGTGTCACCGATCGTCCTCTGCGAGATGATCGTGCCGCTCACCCCCGGACCGGCCGGCGTCGCGCTCGCCGGGACGCCGACGGTGAGCGTCGCGGCGGTGACGGTGGCCGCCAGAGCACCGGCGAGCATCAATCTCTGTTTCACGAAAGTCTCCTTCGTTCCATGGACGCCGATCACGCTAGGGAAGGCGACTGAACGATTTGTGGATCGCGGCTGGTCGCGGTTCAGTGGTGCACGGTGCGTACCTCGTACACGTGGCTGTTCATCTCGCCGAACAGCCACGTGGCGGACACGGTCTCCCCGCCGGTGACGTCGACCAGGCGCCGGTCTTGCACGCCGGACAGGATGGTCGCCAACCGGGCAGCGTGGACCAGCCGGGTCTCATCGGTATCGGTCGGGCGTCGTCGTACGATTCGGCCGAGGAACGGATTTGTTCGTTCTGCTCGAAGTGTTTGCCGGTGACTCCGGCGAACCGCGGGTCTGTCACGAGTCGCGCGAGTGCCTCACCCGATTCCTTGGGGTGTGCACGTTGGCGCCCATGCTCAGACGCAGCAGCGGAATGACGCGGGGCATGACGTGCTTGGCCGCGAAGCGCAGCGGGGCGGCGGCACTGCGTGTCAGGCTGGTGCCGGGCATCAGACCCGGATCGAAAGCGTTCGCGGTGACACCGTCCGGCAGGTGCTGTGCCAGGCCGTACGTGAAATGGACGTACCGTGCTTGCCCACCTCGACGAAGCAGGTGGCACGCTGCGACAGAACGCCCTCGCCACCGCTACCCACGAGCCGCTGGTCGGCGACGACCAGCGGCAAGCACTGCGCGCCATCACCGACGCACTCGCGGTTCAGGGCTGAGGTCGCCGTCAACTTGTTCTCCAGTGGAGCGCCATAGCGTTTCCGGGGTGCTCAACCTATCGATGGTTCTGGAAGACAGCGCCCGTTCGTACCCGGATCATGTCGCTCTGGTCTCGGGGGAGCGGGAGATGACCTATGCCGCGGTCGACGCCGAAGCCAATCGGGTGGCCGGGCTGCTTGTCGAACGCGGTGTCGAGCCGGGTGACCGGATCGCGCTGGCCTGCCCGAACCTGATGGAGTACCCGATCGTCTACTACGGCGCCCTCAAAGCCGGTGCCGTGGTCGTGCCGCTGAACGTGACGTTGCGCAGCCAGGAGATCGCCTACCATCTGGCGGACTCGGGAGCGAAAGCGTTCTTCTGCTTCGAAGGTAGCGCGGCACTGCCGGTCGGGGCCGAGGGCCGGACCGCGTTCGACCAGGTCGACTCCTGCCGGGACTTCTTCGTGATCAGCGCCGCTCCGGGCGCCGGGACGCTGGTGACCGCGCTGGCCGGGCGGTCGCCGGTCTTCGAGACGGTGCTGCGCCGGGAGACCGACCCGGTGATGATCCTCTACACCAGCGGTACGTCGGGCCGGCCCAAGGGCGCTCTGCTCTCGCACACGAACCTGCTGTTCAACGTGGTCGCCGCCGACATGCTGCTGGGCAACGCGCCGCGCCGTGACACGCATCTGGTGACGTTGCCGTTGTTCCATTCGTTCGCCACCACGATCCACCTCAACACCGGCTTCGCCAGCGCCTCGACGCTGGTGCTGCTGCCCCGGTTCGATCCGGCGGCGGTCGCCGACATCCTGATGACCCGTGGGATCACCTTCTTCGCGGGCGTGCCGACCATGTACTGGGCGCTGCTCAACGTGCCCGCCGAGCGCCTGGACGCCGCAGCCGTGGGGCGCCTGCGGGTCGCGGTGTCGGCCGGGTCGGCGCTGCCCGTGACGATCATCGAGGAGTTCACGAAGCGGTTCGGGGTGACGATCCTCGAGTCGTACGGGTTGTCCGAGACCTCACCGGCGGCCACCATCACGCGTCCGGGGAATCCGCCACGGCCCGGCTCGATCGGCGTGCCGATCTGGGGCGTGGACCTCAAGCTGGTCGACGAGGACGGGGCGACCGTCGAGGGCCCGGACCGGGTCGGCGAGATCCTGATCCGCGGGCACAACGTCATGCTCGGCTATCACGAACGGCCGGAGGAGACCGCGCAGGCCCTGCGCGGTGGCTGGATGCACACCGGTGACCTGGGCCGACGGGACGCCGACGGCTGGTACTACGTGGTCGACCGGCTCACCGACATGATCATTCGCGGCGGTGCGAACGTCTACCCGCGCGAGGTCGAGGAGATGCTGATGGAGCACGAGGCCGTCTCGCTCGCCGCGGTCATCGGGGTGCCCGACCCGGCACTCGGCGAAGAGGTCAAGGCGGTGATCGTCCGCGGGCCGGGCCACCTTGTCACCGAGGACGAACTGGTGGCGTGGGCCCGGCAGCGGATGGCCGGCTACAAATATCCGCGGTCGGTCGAGTTCGTCGCCGAGATCCCGCTCACCGCGACCGGGAAGCCGCTGAAGCGCGCGCTGCGCTGAGCGGCCCCGAAGACCCGGTAGTGCTGCGGTCCGGTCATTCCGCGGTCCGGATCCGGCCCACTCCCGTCGAGAGTGGCGTCAAGAGCGGAGCAACCGGATGTCAAGTCCCCGCGGATACGGTCCCGGCATGATCAAGACGCCCGTACCGGTCGCCGTGGTGTCGGCGTCGGCGACCATGCGTGCCGGGCTGGTCCGTCTCGCCGCTCAGACGCCCGCCCTCCAGGTGACCCATCAACTCGCGGCACCGGCCCGGCTCCCACCACCACCGGCCGGCCCGTCGCTGGCGATCGTGGACGTCACCACGTTGCGTACCGCCGTACTGAACAGGCGTCTGCGGTCGCTGGTTCCGGCCCGTACTCGCACTGTGCTGGTCTGCCGCCCGGACGAGCCGCCGTCGATCCCGGAGGCGATCCGGGCCGGGGTACGCGCGATGATCCTGCCGGACGGTTCCGCTCACGATCTGTGGGTCGCCGTGGACACCGCGGTGCGCGACAGCGTCTACATCAGCGCCGGACTGGTCGGCGGGGTGCTCGGCGGTTCCGGCGACGAGGCGGCACGGCTGTGCCCCCGCGAGGTGGAGGCACTGAGGATGCTGGCCGAAGGCCTGACCAACCCGGCGATCGGCCAGCGCATGGGAGTGGCGGTGGCGACGGCCGACACCTACGCCCGGAACATCCGGACGAAACTGAACGTCGGGACCCGAACCCAGCTGGTGGCCCGCGCGATCGAACTGGGCTATCTGACCGGCTGACCGAGCCGGGGCCGGCTCAGTCAGCCGGCGGCCCGGTAGGGGCCGGAGATCCGGCGGGTGAACTCGATCAGCAGATGGGCGAAGCGTTCGGCTTCCTCCACGTGGGCGAGGTGGCCGCTGCGTTCGAACACGGCCAGCCGGGACCCCGTTATGCCGGCGTGCAACTCGCCAGCGGCATCGGGCGGTGCGACGTCGTCGTGCGCGCCGGCGAGGATCAGGGTGGGGGTTCTGATCGGCCGGTTCCGGGCAGTACCTACCGGACGGCCGTTGACGGCCCGGACGGCGACCGGTGTCGTCCCGTACAGGATCAGGCCCGCTGGTCGGCCCGGATGGGTCATCGCGTAACTCTGCGCGACGAGGCCGCCGTGGCCGTGACCGAGAACGAAGACCGGGTCGCCACCCAACCGCTCGATCACGGTGTGCAGGTGTTCGACGTCCGTGCCGAGAGTGCCGGACCAGCCGCTGCCCGCCGGTTCGAGATAGGCCATCGTCAGCTCGCGCTCGGCCAGCGGGATGCGCAGGTACTCACCGTGCGGCCCCGGGCCGCCCGGATGCACGACGCACAGCGGCCCACGCCCGTGGACGTGACAGATCAGCGTCAGCTCACCGACGCGCACCTCGTGCGTTCTTCCCGGACGTCTCATACTCGCTCCTCGGCACCGAACGGCTACTGCCTGCAATGATGCCGGGCGCCACTTTATTCGGTGTTACCACGAGGAGCAGGCCACTTCATTGCCGTACGGGCCGGCCGGCTACGACCGGCCTCCGCTCATCATTCACTAACTCTCCACTGGACCGTGCCAGTGTCTGTGCCGCGGGCGCCGGTGCGCGCGGCCGCCTGACGACTCTAGGGAGACTGCCATGACCAAGCCGACCATCGTTCTCGTGCACGGCGCCTGGGCCGACGCGTCCAGCTGGAACGCCGTCGCGGCTCAGCTGCGCGGCCAGGGGTTCACCGTGCTGGCCCCGCCGAACGCGCTGCGCGGAGTGGAGTCCGACGCCGGATACCTGTCCTCGTTCCTCGCCCAGCGCACGACCGGCCCGGTGGTGCTCGCCGGCCACTCGTACGGCGGCGTGGTGATCAGCAACGCGGCCGGCACCGGCGGTGACGTGCGGGCACTGGTCTATGTGAACGCGTTCATCCCGGCCGAGGGCGAGAGCATCTTCGGCATTCTGGGTGGATCGGGATCGGCTCTCGACGTCCCGGACCCGACGACGGTGCTCGACGTCGTCGGCTACCCGGGTGCGCCGGAGGGCGACGCGGAGGCCTTCCTGAAGCCGGACACCGTGTTCCGCTATTTCGCCCAGGACCTGCCGGAGGCGGACGTCTGGAACGTCGTCACCGGCCAGCGGCCGATCACGCTCAGCGCCAACGCCGCCCCGACCACCACGGCGGCCTGGCGCACCCTGCCGAGCTGGGCCGTCGTCGGCACCGACGACCTGGTGATCCCGGCCGCCACCCAGCGGTCACTCGCCGAACGAGCCGGTTCGAAGATCTCCGACGTGGCGGCGTCGCACGTGTCGCTGGTGTCCCAGCCGGCAGCGTCCGTCGAGGCGATCCTCGCGGCGGCCGCCCACGTGGGCGCCTGATCCCACCGGCCGCCCGGCGCAGCAGTGATCGCGACGCCCGGACCCCACTCCTGCCGGGCGCCGCGATCGCACCACCACGGGAAGACACCGCCCAGGCCGGGCGCGTCGACCGGCAATGGTGAGCCGGCCGGCCGGACGCACAGGATCACTGCGGTCCGGCCTCGGTCGCCGCAGAGTGTGCGACCTCTGCGGGACTCCGATCAGGGTAGAGAAGGCGAGTGGAGATTTAGTTGATCGTCACGCGACCGCGGGAAGTACGGTGCCGGGCCGCGGTGTGCAGCGGCCCGGCACCGGGGATCACTTCAGGCCGAAGGCCCGGGTGATCGTCTGTTCGACACGGTTGCCGTCCTTGTCCTTGGCAGACGTCCGGAGCGTGACGTGCTGGGCAGTCCGGGGTGCCCGGAGGTTCGCCGTCCAGCCGGCGGCCGTCCTCCGGAGGCGCTGGCTCTGCCAGGTGGCCCCGTCGTCGTAGGACACGTCCAGGGCGGCTGACGTGATGGACTTCGTGCTCGGTGCGCCGGGCAGGTGGGACGGGCTGACGGTGATCGCGGCCGAGCGGGCGGCCCGGTGCGCCAGGTCGGTGTCCACCCGGTAGTCGAGCTGGATCAGCGGCAGCCGGCTGGTCTTCGCGTCCGAGACGAAATCCCAGATCGTCCGGGTACGCGTCGAGTACGGGTAGTTGGTGGAATCGCGTTGCGTCGTGGCGACCAGACGGTACGGCAGGCGCTTCGGGCTCAGCCCGGAGTTGCTGTCGATCCAGTTGTACGCGTTCTGCTCGACGACGGTCCGGCCCTGGGTGAGCGTCGCGGTCATCTCGCCCCCGTCCGGGAACGCCACGCCCGCGTGGTTCGCGCCCGAGTCGCCCCAGCCGGGGATCTCGGCCACGATCCGGTCGCCGTCCCGGCGGGGGAGTGTGACCGCGTCGTTGATCCGCGGGCGCTGGATCGCGCCCAGCCACGTCTCGCTGGTCCGGCTGCCGGCCGGGTACGTGGTGCTGCCGCCGAGCTGGAACGAGTACAGGTCGTCCATGTCGCTCGACCACTGGACGCCGGGTTGTGCGGTCACCCAGTCGGTGCGGAAACGGTCGGACCGCATCAGCCCGGTGGACCCGACCTTCACCGGCATGTCCGGGTTGTAGTCGTACCGCCGTTCGGAGATCTCCCGGTCCGAGGTGCTCTGGAAGTCGACGTCGACGCGGGCCAGGTCACGTTCGGCCGGTCGGTAGGTGACCGACTTCGGCAGCCCGTCCGGCCAGTAGCGGACCAGGTCGTACAGGTAGTCGGTGGTCGGCTGGGATTCCACGCGCAGGCTGACGGCGCCCTTGCCGAGCTGCGTGATCAGGCGTTCACCGCCGTCCTTGGACAGCGACACCACGGCGAGCTTCGTCCGGTAGGTGGCGTCGAAGTAGCGTCCCGGCTCGTCGTTGACCACGGCGAGCACCACCGCACCGGCCTTCCCGGCCAGCTCGACCTGATCGTCGAGTTCGCCCCGCCGTACGACAGCGATCTTGTCCTTGACGTCGACCTTGGCGAAGTCGGACGCGGTGCCCTTGCCGGCGAAGACAGCGGGGATCTGCTGGGTGCCCTCGGCGGGCGGGGTGGATCCGGGCAGCAGGATCAGGTCGTCGAAGGTGTCGCCGATCGTCAGGATCGGCTGGGTCTTGCGCCAGCGGGCGGTCACCGACATCTTGCCGTCGCGGGCCTTCTGGCCGGGCGTGGCCCAGACACTGTCGTAGTAGCGGGGGATCATGAACGAGTCGGTGGCCGAAGCCGTGTCACCCAGCTCGCGGTGGTAGTCCAGGCGCAGTTCGGCGGTGGCCGTGGGCTTGGGGGTGATCGCCTGGACCTCACGGGTGGCGGCGGCCTTCAGCTCCACGGTGGTGTCCTGCTCGACGACCACGGTGGGCTCGCTGACCAGGGCCATCCCGCGGGAGTTCGGCCCGTGACTGCCTTCGACCTCGCCCCACATCCAGACCGCGTAACGGCCCTGCGGCACGAGCACGTCGACCGGGCCACCGTCGAAGGTGACGAAGTTGTAGTAGGAACCGGCCGGGTCGCCGTCACGCAGCAGCATGATCGAACCGGGCATCGGCTCGCCACCGCGGCCGGTGGGCGTGATGGTCAGGTGCCGGGGTTTGTCCTCGGTGCTGAGCCCGACGACCGTGTCGGCCACCCGCACACCGCCGGTGGAGGCGACGACACTGCCGGTGAAACGACCTTTCGCCGGTACGTCACCGAGTTCGGCCGAGACCGTAACCGTGGCGGTCCCGCCCGCGGGGACACTCACGTGAGCGGCGGACAGCCTGATCAGTTCCGGTCCGTCCAGCCGCAGATCGAGGTCGACCGCGGCGGTGCCGGTGTTGGTGTAGGTGATCGGCTGCTCGGCCGTGCCGGTGGGCTCGTCGGAGAGCGGGTGGATGCCCAGGTAGGCGGTCGCGGTGGCGAAGACCGTCGCCGTGGTGGTCGCGGCGATGTCGAGACGGCCGCTGCCCGCCTCGTACGCGCTGAGGTCCGGTGTCTGCTTGGCCGTGCTGACCAGTGCGTCCTTGAGTTGCGGCCCGGTCCAGCCGGGATGCTGCGCGGCCAGTAGCGCCGCCGCCCCGGCCACGTGCGGAGTGGCCATCGAGGTGCCGCTCATCGTCCGGTAGAAGCCCTCACCCTCCGTCGAGTACTGCGACCGGGCGGCGAGAATGTCCACACCGGGCGCGGTGATCTCCGGCTTGAGCGCACCGTCGACCAGGCGCGGGCCCCGGCTGGAGAACTCGGCCAGCTGATCGTTCGCGTCCACCGCGCCCACGGTCAGGGCGGCGTCGGCCGCTCCGGGCGAGCCCACCGTCGTCTCGGCCGGGCCGCTGTTGCCGGCCGCGATCACGAACAGGGCGCCGGTCTCGGCGCTGAGTTCGTTGACGGCGACACTCATCGGGTCGGTGCCGTCGGTGGGGCCGCCGCCGAGGCTCATGCTGATGACCTTGGCCTTGCGGTCCCGGGCCGCCCACTCCATGCCGCTGATGATCCAGGAGTCGTAGCCTTCGCCGCCGTTGTTCAGCACCTTGCCGATCTCCAGATCGGCGCCGGGAGCGACACCACGCTCGGTGCCGCCGGAAGCGGCCCCGGTCCCGGCGATGGTCGAGGCCACGTGGGTGCCGTGCCCGTGCCCGTCGGTGACGTCCTCACCGGGCACGAAACTGGCGGTCGACTCGATCCGGCCGGCCAGATCCGGATGCCCGGTGTCGACACCGGTGTCCAGGACGGCGACGTCGACACCGCCGCCGGTGTTCCCGCCCGCCCACACCGCCGGGGCGCCGATCTGCGCCACACTGTCGGCCAGGGATGCGTGCACCCGGCCGTCCAGCCACACCTTGCTGATGCCGTTGGCGAAACCCGTGGCCGGCACCGCGGTCAGGTCGGACCAGAAGTCCCCGGCCCGGGACCGGTCGGTGGTCACCGCACGCCCGTTGATGCTGGGCAGCGCCCTTACGTCGGTGCTGGCCTCCGGCAGGACCCGCTTCTTCGCGGCGGCGTCGCCCGAGTAGCCGAGGATGACCGGAAGCGCGGCGGCCTTGTCGTCGGCGTACCCCTCGCGCAGCAGGTAGGTGATGTTGAACAGCCGCTTGTCCAGCAGACCGGTGCTGATGTACGGCAGGACACCGTCCGGATAGACGTACGTGTCCGGGCCGACGGTGGTGACGTGCGCGCCCTCCGGGGCCTGCACCGCGGTGCCCCCGGGCCGGACGGTCACCGTGTCACCGGTGATCAGGGTGATCGTCGTGGGGCCGGGTGGCGTGCTGGTCGTGCGTGCTTGAGCGGGCGCCGACGGGACCACCGCGAACGCGGTCAACACCGCCACGACGCCGCCGATGGGGAAGAGCCTCAACGTAATACCTCGACTCGATCAGAGGTCTGAAGTGCCCGTGACGCTACAAGCACGTCGATCGATGTGGAGATCGTCGATGGTGGTCGTTGACGACTTGGAAACCGAACGCGCGGCTGCCCGAAACAAGGCGCGATATCGTCCTTTCTGGTGTCTCAGCTGACCGCGTTCTTCGCCCTGCCCACGCCCGGGCCCTTCGTCGGGCGGCACCGGCTGCTCGGCATACTGCGTGCCGAACTCGGCCGTCCCTCCGCGCTGGTGCTGCTCAGCGGTGAGGCAGGCGTCGGCAAGAGCCGCCTGGTCGTCGAATCGCTGCAGGACACCGGGCTGCCGGTGGTGGTCGCCCACTGCGACGATCTGCGCGAGCCACAGCCGCTCGGACCACTGATCGACGGCCTCCGGGTCGCGCAGGCCACCGGCACACTCCCGGCCCTGCCCCAGTGGCCGCCGCCGACGGCACCGCTCCCCGACCCCGACGCCGAACGCGCCCGGCTGCTGCGGGCCGCCGCCGCCCTACTGTCCACCTTGGCGCCGGTGGCCCTGGCCGTCGAGGACCTGCAGATGGCCGACCCGGCGACCCTGCAACTGCTCGACCACCTGGCCGCGCACCCGGTACCCGGCCTGACGGTGGTGATCACCGTGCGCGGCAACGAACTGCCCGCCGGATGGCAACCGGGACCGGCCGTACGACGGCTCCGGGTTCCGCCCCTGACCCGCGCCGAAGTCGGCCGGCTCGCCGCCGCCCTGCTGGCCGACTCCGGCGCCGTCGGGTTCGCCACCCACCTCTACGAGCGCACCGCCGGCATCCCGTTCCTCGTCGAGGAGGTGGTGCGGTCGCTGCGGACCGACGGCGACGTGGAGGCGATCCGCCGGCATCCGGACGCCCTCGCCGACCTCGCGGTCCCGGCCTTGCTGCGCGACGTCCTGGTCGCCCGCCTGCACCACCTCGACGAGGCCACCCGGGAGATCCTCGGGGCGGCCGCCGTCCTGGGCCAGGCCGCCGACCCGCATCCGCTCGCCACGATCATGCAGACCAGCGAGGGTACGATCACCGCGGCGCTGCAGCAGGCCAAAGCCGCCGGGCTCCTGCACCAGCGCGACGGGCGCCTGTGGTTCCGGCACACCCTGGCCCGCCAGGTCGTCCACGAGCTGCTGCCCCCGGTCACCCGCCGCCTGCTGCACCTGCGCACGGCCCGCCTGTTCGAACAACAGCAGCCCCGCCCGTACGCCCGGCTCGCCCACCACTACCGCGAAGCCGGCAGCCCGGCCGACCACGTCCGCAACGCCGAAGCCGCCGCCGACCTGGCCACCGCCCGCGGCGACGACGGTACCGCCGCCCGGTTCCTGCTCGGCGCCGTCGGGCATCCCGGCCTGCCCCGGCCGATCCGGGTCCGCCTCGCCGGCAAACTGGGCCGCTCCGCCATCGAGAGCGTGGCGCAGACCTCCGCCATCCCGGTGCTGCGTGACCTGGTCGCCGACCGTCGCCTGCCACCCGGCGCCCGCGGCGAACTGGGCCTGGCCCTCGGCCGGATGCTGCGCCAGCAGGGCGAGGCCCGCGCCGGATACGAACAGATCGAACGAGCCGTGCCCTACCTGCGACAGCACGGGCGCCGGGCACGGGCGCTGGCCGTGCTGTCCGCCCCGGACACCGTGGTCGACCGGCATCTGTCCGAACACCAGGCCCGCTGCGAACAGGCCGCCCTCGCCGCCGCCGAATCCGGCGAGCCGTCCGCCGTCCTCGCGGTCGAGATCGCCCGCCTGTCGCTGCTGCTGGAGAGCGGCGACCCCACCGCCGGGCCCGCCGTCACCGCCGCCGCGGCCGGACTGGCCGGGCACCCCCGCGAACACGCCCGCGCCTGCCTGAACTGGGCCCAGGGCGCACTCCACGTCGGCGACGCCACCCTCGCCGCGACGATGCTGGCGACCGGCCGGCGACTGGTCGACGACGCCGACTACGAGCGGCTGCGCCCCCTGGTCGAACTGACGACGTACGCGCTCGACCTGGCCACCGACCGGCGGGCCGGCCTGGAACAGCGGCTGCTGCGGTTCCTCGCCCAGCCGCACCGGCTCCCGCTGGCCATGCCGGACGCGCGGCTGTACCTCGCCCGGCTGCGGCACCGGCAGGGCGACCTCGACGCCGCCGAACAGGGCCTGCGCGAGGTGATCACGGAAGCCGACCGGGTCGGAGCGGCCTGGCCGTTGATCCCCGCGCGGACGGCGCTCGCGGAACTACTGCTCACCCGTGGCGCCCGCGCCGAGGGCCGGGCCGAGGCCATGACGGCGCTGGCCCTGGTCCGGGCCAAAGGGCTGCCGGCCTGGGGCCACGAGGCCACCCGGTTGCTGACCTGAGCCCGCCTACTGACCCCACCGTTCCCGCCGCAACACGGTGGGGGAGTAACGGGCCGGAGTCATCGCCCACTCCGCCGGGGCGAAACCGGCCGGCAGGCCGTACCGGCGCCACGTCTGCGGCGGATGCCCGGCCGGCAGCCACTCGCGGCGCCAGATGCCCAGGGCGGTGTCTAGATCGGCCAGGGCCGGACTGAGCCGGTCGTCCACGGGAGTGCGCAGGTGTTCGGCCCACAGCGTGACGCGCAGATCGCGGACGCGGTCACCGGTGGTGACGAACGTGGACGTGATCTCGCTGTCGGTGCCGACCATCGAGCGGCTGAAGAAGTTCGCCGACCCGATGCTGGCGAACACGTCGTCGACCAGCATGAGTTTGGTGTGCACGGTCAGGTTGTCGATCCGGTACATCACCACGTTGCGGCGAGCCCCGGCCGGCAGCCGATCCAGCACCCGGCGGCGCAGGTCATGGGTGATCACCGGGCGTACCGTGCTGTCACCGCCGTCGGCCGGGTCCTTACGCCCGGAACCGACCAGGATGACCTTGACACCCCGGCGGGCCGCCGACCGCAGTCCGTCGTAGAGCTGGAAACGGGGGTCGCCGCCGGGCGCCTCGTGGAAATACTGGTCCTCCAGGTAGATGTACCGCTCGGCCGCGCCGATCGCGGTGGCCATCGCGTGGTAGATCTCCTGGATACCGGCCCGGACCACGTTCGCCCGGCGCATCCGGCGCCAGCCACGATGCCGGTACAGACTCCACGGGCGGTAGGACCGCACCACCTGCACCGCGGTCCCCGACGCCGGCTGGTGCGGCTGGTCCGGCACCGGCGGCAGGTCGCCCGGCGCACCCGCCGGGTTGATCACCGTTCGGGGGCCACCGGCCCGGTGGAAGAACTCCGGCGGCAGAGTCTTCGCGATGAACCGCGGCGGCAGCGCGGCGGTGTTCTGCCAGCGGAACCGGAACGTCTCCCGCACCCGGACGGCCGCCGGACCGTGCAGGCGGGCGGCCGCGTCATGCCAGCCCCACCGGTGCGCGCCGAGCTTCAGACGGCGATGCGGCGAATGGTCGAAACGGCTGGGCGAAAGATCGAGACCGCCGACGTACGCGGTGAGCACGCCACTGTGGCTGAACACCACCAGCTTCTGATGGTTGGACCCCAGTAACGGCCCGGACCAGTCCAGCAGCACCCGGTTCTGCAACGTCGGCCCGGTGTCGCGGGTCGACGGCTGCCACGCCCGGATCACCCGCGCGGCCAGGGTGTTGGCCAGGAAAGGACCGAACGGAAGCCACGGTACGCCCCCGGAGTACTCGGCCGCACTCAACACGATCCGCACGTCGGCGCCGTCCGCGGCCTTCTCGGCGAGTATGTCGGTGAACGGCCGGTAGCCTGCCTCCCCGGCGACGCGCCCGGTCAGGTCCAGCTGCGGATCGGCCTGATAACCGGCGATGTAGACGGCGTCGCCGGGCCCGAGAGCCGCCATGTGCCCGGCCAGTTCGGTGAAGTAGGTGACACCGTCGATGATCGGCTCGAACCGCGAGTTCTCCGCGAAGACCGGGCACGCCTCAGTGGCCGGCGGCAGATACCGCCCGATCAGATCAGTCAACGACGGTGCAGGCGGCATGCCGTGATTAGACCGGATCCCGAAACCATCCGGTACCGACGGGGTCAGCTGGTGGCGCGCGCCTGCCGGCGATTACTTTTCCTGGCGGAAGGTAAACAGAGTATCTAGGAGCCGGGTTCGCCATGCCGTTGCTTTTCACGCCGCTCACTCTGCCCGCGCCGCAGGGGCCGGGGCTTGCCCTGCGTAACCGGGCGATCATCGCGCCGATGTGCCAGTACGTCATCGACGCCGAGGACGGTGTGCCCACCGACTGGCATCTGCAGCACCTGGGCGCCTTCGCGGCCGGCGGGTTCGGCCTGGTCACCGTCGAGGCCACCGGCGTCGAAGCGCGCGGCCGGATCAGCGCGCGCGACGTCGGCCTCTACGACGACGCCCAGCAGCGGGCCCATCAGCGCATCGTCAGCTTCCTGCGCTCGCAGGGCGTTGCCGCCGCGGTGCAACTCGGCCACGCCGGCGGTAAGGCGTCGACCTATCCGGCGCTGCCCGGCCAGCCGTCCGGCACGGTGCCCGTCGCGGTCGGCGGCTGGACCGCGGTCGGCGCCGTCGACGGCCCGGTGCTACCGGGACTCGACGCGGCGAAAGGGCTGAGCACGCCGGAGATCGCCGAAGTCGTCGCCGCGTTCGCCGCCGCGGCCCGGCGAGCGGACGCGGCCGGTTACGACGCGATCCAGTTGCACGCCGCCCACGGCTACCTGATGCACCAGTTCCTGTCGCCGCTGACGAACACCCGTACCGACGGGTACGGCGGTGACGAGTACGGCCGTACCCGGTTCACCCGCGAGGTGGCCGCCGCGGTGCGCGAGGTCTGGCCGGCGCACAAGCCGCTCGGCATCCGGGTCAGCGCCACCGACTGGGTGGACGGCGGATGGGACGTGCACGCCACGGCGCGGCTGCTGCGCCGGCTCGCCGATGAACACGGTGTGACCTGGGTGGACGTCTCCTCCGGTGGGCTCGGCGGCGGCGCGGAGATCCCCGTCGGTCCCGGCTATCAGGTGCCGTTGGCCGCCGAGTTGACCCGGCAGCTCGCCGGCAGACCGGTGGTGGTGAGCGCGGTGGGGCTCGTCGTCGACGCGGTCCAGGCCGAGACGATCCTGGCCACCGGTCAGGCGCACGCGGTGTCGATCGGCCGGGCGGCCCTGCGTGACCCGCACTGGGCCGCGTCGGCCGCGGCCCGGCTCGGTGTGCCCCGCACCGAGATCCCGCACGCGCCGCAGCTCTGGCGGGCCGGCTGGTGACCTGTCGAACCGCGGTCATTCGCAGAAGGCCGGGTGACTGTCGATCCGGGTGACCAGGCCCGACCCGTCGCGTTCGGTGCCGGTCCACAGCAGATCCGGCGCGGCCGGGGTGCGGATCCCGAAGAACCCGAACACCTCGTCGTAGTCGCCGGTGGCCCTCGGGATCATGGTCAGCGCCCGGCGCACGCTCGTGGCGGTGCCCACCCGGTACGGCATGTCCAGCCGTGCCGACAGCCGGCCCGGAACGACACTCCAGGCGGCCACCGTCTCGGGCGCGCCCGCTTTCGACGCCACCGTGACGGTCAGGTTCTTCCAGACGAAAGCGCGTTGCCTGATGTCGGTCGGCCCGGCGAGTTCGCAGGGAGTCATCTTCCGCACCCGGGTCGGCCGCCCGAACACCGCGGTCACCTCGGCTCTCATCGTGGCGGCCGGCCCGCCGACAGCCACCCGGCCGACGGCGTCGGCGGCCAGCGTGAGCCGCGCCGGTGCGGTGACCGGTGTCCAGGTCGCGGTGAGGGACAGGAGCAATGTCGTCATCAGGTGCATGAACGATCAACGAGACGGGCAGGTGTCCGGCAGTGGGTCCCCGCCGTGGCGGGACGCGGTCACGAGCAGGGCGCACACCCGCCGAACCGCGTCGTCCGGTTCCAGGTGCCACCGGGTCACGGTCCAGTCGTCGGCACCGGCGGCCAGTGTCGTACCGTCCGGTGTGAACGCGATCTCGCCGCGCTGGTTGCTGTTCGCGCGCACCTCCGCGGCCAGGACACCGGTGTCGAGCCGTACGGTGTCGGTGTCGGTGTCGGTGTCGGTGTCGGTCGCGGTCGCCACCAGGCGGCCGTCCGGTGACCAGGCGACCCGGGACAACGGCGCCGGGTGTTCGCCGACCGTTCGGACCGGAGCCAGGTCCTCGACGCGTAACACCGGGGCCTTCTGACCCTGGGCGGGCGCCACGGATGCGCTGTCCGGGCTGACGGCGATCTCCTCGACCGGGCCACCGGGCAGATCGCGCCGTCCGGCCATCGTCAGGCCGGGTGTGCGGAACCGCCAGATCGCGGCGGTCTGCGGAAACAGGGTGCCGTCGGCCGCGAATCCGACCGACTGGAACGACGGTCCCAGGGCCGCGACTCGCCGGCCGTCGGCGCGCCGGATGACCTCGGCGCCGCCCAGACCGGCCACTGCCAGGTAGGTGCCGTCCCGGCTCACCGCGAGCCCGCCGAAAGCCGGCGCCCCGGTGCGGAAGCGGGTCGGCCATGAAGTTGCTGCCCATGCCGCCGAGCTGGCCGAGCGCCGCGGAGTATTCCGCCGGGGCGCCGCGCTCGGCGCCGGCGCTCGGTGCGACCGCGGACGCGGTGAGGAACGCGAGGATGCCGTAGGGGCTGGCCTTACGCAGCCCGGAGCCCGCGGGACGGACCCAGGACCGCACCGCTGACCGAGAACGTTCGACAGGTGCGACCTTCGATGTCATCGAAGACGATCGTTACGCATGCCGTCCACGGTGTGCAGTGGGCAGCGGAGTCATCTCCCGTTTCGCCGGGAGTCCGGCCGTCGTCCGTGACGCGCCGGACCCGAGGTGCGGGACCGGGCCGGCATGTCCTTGGGCGCGTCGACGGCACCGGGGCTGGAGAACGCCACCGGCGGAGCCGCGGGGCGACTGGAGATCGGCGGTGGCCACTCCGTCGCCGCGATCTGCGCCCCGGTGACCGTGACCGGGGGTGAGACCCGGTCGAGCAGGCGCTGCGCCAGAGCCGCGTCGATCTCGAGCTCGGAACTGATCCGCAGATCGGCGGCGATCGCGAGATCTACGACGTCATCGCTGGTGAACGACTTGGATCCAAGGGTGCTCAGCCTCCGGGCGAATTCCTGCATGTCGATCATGTGCTGCCACATTCCTTGTTCTGCTGTTGATCCAGCGTAACGACCGTTACGTTCGACTGTCCGAGGTGCCTACCACCCGCAGCCTGTGAGTCGGCTTGCTCTGGCGAACCAACGGCGTCAGCCCGAGCCCGCACGGCCCGGCTACAGCGAGGCGACTACCGCCGCGCCGTGAGGACAGCGTACCGCCGCCCCCGAACCGACCTGGCCGAGGCGGCACATGCGCCGCCCCGGCACGTGTCGTGGCAGGTCACAGCCGTGTTCAGCCGCCGACCCGCAGCACGTCGGCCAGGCGCAGACGGCGCCGGACCACCGATTCGGCGCGCACCACCACGGCCACCAGAACCGGGAACCCGGCCGCCACCACCGTGATCCATGCCCACGGCAGCACCAGCGCCGGGGTGTCGACCTGACCGGTCAGCAGCGACAACCCGAGCGGCCCGGCCACCAGCAGCACGACCCCGACCCCGAGCAGCGGCCCGCCCACCGCCGCGAGCAGCGCCAACGGCAGCAGCGAACCCGCCGCCACCCGCCGCGCGTCGCGGGGTGTCAGCCCGAGCGTCCGCAACCGGCTCAACGTCTGCCACCGCTCCGGAGCCCCGGCCGCGGCCGCCAGCGCGAACCCCAGCAACCCGGCCACCAGCAGGAACACCGCGGTCACCCAGGTCAACCCGACGAGCCCGGCCACCAGCGGCGCGGTCTGCCGGGACGCCAGAACCGCGGAACGCAGCACCGCGGGAAGCCCGGAGACCGCCGACGCGGCGCCGGGACCGTCGACCCAGATGGTGTTCGGCGCGCTGGGGACACCGGATCCGGTGCCGACGATCAGGACGTCGGTGGCGCCGCCGACCGCGGGCGCCACGCCGGTGGCCACGACCCGGATGCCGGGCGCCCCGTCCTGCGGGATGTCCAGGGCCATCCCGGGCCGCAGCGCACCGCGTGCCAGTACGGGTGACGGTCGGTCCACGATCACCAGCCGTACCGGCGTGACCTTGCCGTCCGCGACCACCCGCGCACCGTCGATAACCTGACCGGTGACGACCGCGGTGACGCCGGGGACCGCGGCGATCCGCTGCGCCTCGGCGACCGTGGCGGCGTCGGCGTCGGCGTCCAGGTCGACGCGGGCGTCCGCCCCGACCGTGACCCGGGCCCCGTCCTCCAGCCCGCGTTCCACCGTCGCGCCCAGGACCAGGGCGAACGTCGCCAACGCGGCCGATCCGGACAGCGCCAGCACCGGCAGGACCCGCCGGGACACGGCCGCGGCCTGGGCCGTACCGAAGACCGGCAACGACCACCGGGACCGCAGCGCCAACCGTAGGCCCGCGCCGGTGACCAGCGGCAACACCCGAACCAGCAGCAGGCCACCGACGATCACCGCGAGCGTGGGCGCGGCCGTGGGCAGCCCGGTCTCCAGACCCCGCTGATGCAGCGCGACCAGGGCGAGAGCCGCGGCGGCGAGGACGGTCATTTCGGCGGCGAGCCGCCGCAATAAGGCGGTGACGGCGATCCAGCGGCGGGCGGCGCGGTTCGCGGGCGTCCTCCGGTCGCTGGTGGCCCGGCCGGCGACCACGATGGCGTACGCCGGGACGGCCAGCGCCGCCACCAACAGCACCGGAATCGTCCACGCCCAGCCGACACCGCCCGTGACGGCGTACGCGATCGCGCACCCCGCCCCGGCGGCGGTCACCGCGACGGTCAGTGACTCCAGCAGCAGCTCCGCCCCGAGCGCCGGCAACGACACGCCCCGCTGCCGCCCGAGCACCAGGGCCGCCGACCGGCGCCGTACCACGAGTTCGGCAGCCAGCATCAGGACCAGCGCCGCCCCGGCCAGCAACGCGGTGAGCAGCACCGACGCCTGAACCGTGGCGGCCTCGATCTGCGCGGCCACCTCCTTGAGGACACTGTCGAGCCCGGACTGCCAGGTCGAGGACGTGTCGAAGTTGCTCGACGACGCCGAGGTGGCCTCCAACTGCACCGTGCTGTCGATGATCCGCCGCGCCCCGTCCCAGGTGAGTCTCGCCGGGTCGGGGGAGAAGGTGATCGTGCGCCGCAACTGGTCCTCGTCGAACGCCAGCCGCGCGTCCGGCAGCGACCCGGCCGACAGCAGCCCGCCGAAGCGGGTGGTGCCGGCCCCGTCCAGGCCGGTGCCCGGGTTCAGCAGCCACGGCGCGGTCCGCCACCCCGGATCGGTGCTGTCGACGGCCCGGAAGATGCCACTGACCTGTACGTTCTTCGGGTTGCCGCGGTCGTCGGCGACTTTCAGGACGGTGCCCGGCCGTACCCCCATCGTGGTTGCCACCGTCTCGGAGACGCCGACCTGGACCCGCCAGGGCTGCTGGTCCTCGCCGACCTCGAACTGGCCCTCCTCGGCCGGCGCGGGTTCGGCGCCGGCCACCCAGTCGACGCGCGGCCCGTCGCCGTCGCCGGACAGGTAGGCCATCCGGAGGGTCCGCAGCACGCTGCCGTCGGTGATCTTCAGGGTCGGCGTGATCACCGAGGAGACCGGCGGCAGCATCACCGGCCGTAGTGCGGGGCCGAGTTCGTCGGAGGACCGGGCCCGCAGATCGGCGATGTCGTCGGCGAGCCGGGGCATCCGCAGCCGCCCGGTCATCCCGTAGTCGGGTTCCCAACGGGCCTGCACCGTCGTGTCGGCGGCCGGTCCGGCCCGGCGCACCGCGTCCCGGACGGCGGCGTCGGCGGTGTCGCCCGCCAGCACCGGGATCGCCCCGGAGAGGGCGCTGACCAGGGTGACCACGACCGCCACCAGCAGCAGCGGCCCGGCGTCGGCCCGCGCCCGCCCGCGAATACCGGCCCAGTGCAGACTCACGACGCCACCCTCAGATGTGCGGCGTCGGCCCGCCGCGACTGGATCACCACAACTACGGTCACGGCCAGTAACGATGCCGCGAACAACACCGCGAGCAGTGACGCTTCGGCCGCCCACGGCCAGACCGGGACCACGGCGGGGAACGGGGCCGCCCCGGATTCCGAGCGGACGAGCAGCGGCCCGATCGTCCACGTCGCCAGCGCGCCGACCAGGGTCCCGGCGGTGAGCAGCGGAACCAGCACGAGACCGTGCTGCCCGAGCAGCGTGACGCGGATGTCCCGGCGGCTCATGCCGAGGCCCCGCAACCGGGCCACCTCCACCGCGCGGGCCTGCAGATCGCAGGTCACGTGCAGGATCAGCCCGGCGAGCACCAGCAGCAGCGCGGCCGGGGTCAGCAGCCGCAGCATCGCCGGGAGCGCCGCCGCGGTGGGACCGTTGCTCAGGCGGGCGGCCTCACCGGTACGCGTCACGCTGTCGCCGAGATGGAGCCCCGCCGCGGCCGGGGCGTCGGCCGGATCGGTGATCCACCAGGCGTCGATCGGGTACTGCGGGTCGCCGCGCAGCAGCAGCGCCCGCGACACCGTGTCGATGTCGGCGAACAGCGCGGGCGCGCCCGGTGCGGACGGCACGGCGGGCACGACCTCCGTGATCGTCACCGGCAGTGCCGTGGTGCCGACCATGAGGTCCAGGTCGGCGCCGGGCCGCAGTGACAGCTCGACGGCGAACCGTTCGGAGACGGCCACCGGAACCCGGCCCGGATCTCCGAAGGCGGTCGCCACCAGATTGCGGGCGGCGTCCGGGTTACCGCCGATCTGCACGGTCGCCGTCATCCGCAGCGCCGTTCCGGTGGCGGTCACCGTCGGTGCGGTGAGCTGGTTCGCGAACGGCTCGACGGACGTCGCGAGCCAGGTGCCGCGCCCCGGAACGGCCAGGTCGACCGCGATGTCGATGTCGGCCCTCGGTTCGAAGCTGAACTCGTCGGGAGTCACCGGCAGCATCACCGCCACCAGTTGCAGGCCTCCGGCGGGGACACAGGCGGAGATCGGATGGGTACGCCCGTCGAGCGGCACCGCGGCGGCGACACACGTGGTGCGCAGTCCGGTGGAATCCTCGAGGACCAGGTGCGGGGTGATCGACACGCCCCGGTTCCTCGACACGGTCATCCGGATGACCGCACCCTCGGTGACCGCGATGCCGGCCACCGGAGCCGCTGTCCCCCGGTCGACGGCCACCAGCCGGGGCGGTTCACCGGCGCCCAGCCACTGCCCGACCGCCACCCCACGATCGGTCGCCGGGCTGATCCGGCCGCCGACCACGTCGACGATCTGCTGCCCCTGCCCGGCGAGCGCCGGCGTGGACAGGGTGATCGCCAGATCCGTGCCGACGGCCAGGTCGGCCTGATCAGTTTGGGACTGCTGCCACGTACCGCCGAAAGCCACCGCGAACGTCGCCGCCGCACAGCCCAGAGTGACCAGCAGCCCCGCCGCCGTCGCCCGTGGCCGCCGCGCCGCCTCGAACACCGCGAGCGGCATCGCCAGGCCCCGGGCCCGCCGGGCCAGCCGGTCCGCGGCGTTCAGCGCCGGCGGCACCAGCCGCAACACCAGCGCGCACCCCGCCACCAGCAGCAGCCCCGGAGCCAGCACCCGCACCGCGTCGACGCCGGTCGACTCGGTCGACCGCAACTGCCACCAACCACCGATGGCCAGTACGGCCAGTGCGAGGTCACCGCCGGCCCGCGCGATCGACGGCCACTCCTGCGCGCCGGTGCGCGTCGACAGGGCCGCGAACAGGAGCGCCCCACCGAACACCACACCCGCTTGCACCGCGGTGACCTGCGGATCGGCAGCCAGCCCGGCCCCGGCCAACGGCGCGATCCGGGTCAGCGCCGAGTGGACCAGCGCCGACAACGGCACCGCCAGGGCCGCCCCGATCAGCGCGAGCAGACCCGCCTCCGCGCCCGCCCGCACCGCCAGTTGCGGCCGGCTCGTGCCCATCGCGGACAGCAGCGCCGTCTCCGACGCCCGCACTCCCGCGGTCAGCCGGCCGGCCAGCGCCAGGGCCGTCCCGGTCAGCACCGCACCGAGAACCGCCACCGACAGCACCGCCGACGTGGTCACCCGCTGCCGCTCCGCGTCGGTGACCAGCAGCGCCGGTAACCGGGAACTGATCCGTTCGATCTGCACCCGCTCGCCCAGCACCGCCGCCAGACGCGAGTCCGCGGCCCGCACCGACGCGGCCACCCGCACCAGATCACGATGATCGGGATCGGACAGATCCGGCCGGGCGGTGACCTCCAGCCGGGCCAGCGCCGACCCGTCGGCCAGCAGCGCGTCGTAGTCGATCAGAAACGGTCCGAACGCCCGAGCCGGCTGCAACGACGACCCGTCCCGATAGGTCGCCGCGTAGCCGGTCCCGCCGAGCGGATCCCGGTCCCAGCCGGACCCGGGCAGCGCCCGCGCCACCCCGACCACCGTCACCGTCATCCCCGGCGCCGGGTCGTTGCCGAGTTCCGGCCCGAGCCGGACCCGGCTGCCGGGGGAGAGGCCCAACAGCCGGGCGGTGGTCTCCAGGACCACCGTCTCGGTGCCGGCCTCCGGCCAGCGCCCGGCGGCCAGCGTGGCGCGATCGAAGAGATCCTCGACCCCGGCCAGGTACGCCACCGCCGGCGTCCCCGGCACGTCCGGCATCGTGCGCGCGATCGACGCGGCCCGCCCGTTCAGCACCGCCGGAAACGGCTGCAGCGCCTCGACCAGTACCTTCTCGGTGTCCGCGGCGACCGCGGCCGCGTCCGCCGCCGCGATCGTCACGGTGTAGGCGGTCACCTCGGTCCCGGTCGCCCGCGACGCCGCCACCTCCCGCGCCCGGTCCGCCGAGGAGGTCACCAGCAGCACGCACACCCCGAGCAGCGTCGACCCGATCGTCACGACCAGCAGCAGCGCGGCCAACAGCGGCCACTGGGCCCGGGCCCGCCGGATCAGCACTACCCGTCCACCCGGCCGTCGCTGATCCGGACCACCCGGTCCGCCAAGGCCATCATCAGCGGGTCGTGGGTCGACACGATCGCCGTGACACCTTCGGACTCGACCACCGCACGCAGCAGCGCCATCACGGCCCGCCCGGTGTCCGCGTCCAGCTGACCGGTCGGCTCGTCGGCGATCAACAGTCGTGGCGACGCCGCCAGGGCCCGCGCGATGGCGACCCGCTGCTGCTGCCCGCCGGACATCTCACCGGGCCGCTGCGCCGCGTGATCGGCCAGCCCGACCAGCTCCAGCAGCAGCGCCACCCGTTTCTCCCGCTCGGCCGTCGCGACCCGCGCGAGACGCAGCGGGGCACCCACGTTCTCGGCCGCCGACAGCACCGGGATCAGGCCGAACGTCTGGAACACGTACGCCACCCGCTCCCGTCGCAGCCGCGCCAGCCCGTCCTCGTCCAGCGACGTGACATCGACACCGTCGACCAGCACCGAGCCCTCGTCCGGTTTGTCGAGGCCGCCGATCACGTTCAGCAGCGTCGTCTTGCCCGACCCCGACCGGCCGGCCAGGGCGACCATGGTCCCGGCCTCGACATCGAAGGACACACCCCGCAGCGCGTGTACGACCGCCGGGCCGTCCCCGCTGTCCTTACCGCTTCCGCTGCTCTTACCTCCGAAACGCCGGTGCACGTCGCGGACACTCACCAGCGCCGTCACGACGGGTCGGAGTGGATCGTCACGTGGTCCGGCTCCAGCGCCAGACGCACCCGCCGGGTCAGCTCCAGAGCCTCCCGGTACTCGCGGGGGATCTGAATCCGCCCGGCCCGGTCCATCACCGCGTACTCCTCCGCGATCACTCGTGTGTCCCCGTCCTCGCCGGTCTCGGTCCGCCGCAGCACCTCACTGCTGGTCCGCCCGTCCCGGATCGCGATCGTCCGTTCCACCTGCCCGCTCACCTCGGGGTCGTGGGTGACGACCACGACGGTCACCCCGAACTCCCGGTTCACGTGCCGCATCGCCTCGAACACCCCCGCCGACGTGACCGTGTCCAGCTCCCCGGTCGGCTCGTCGGCCAGCAGCACCTTCGGCTGGTTCGCCAGCGCCACCGCGATCGCCACCCGCTGCTGCTGCCCGCCGGACATCTGCGCCGGCCGCCGGTCCGCGCAGTCCGCCACGTCGAGGGCTTTCAGCAGCTGTTCGGCTCGCTCCCGGCGCACCCGGCTCTTGACCCGGGCCGCGGTCATCGGCAACTCCACCACCTGCCGCGACGTCAGGTAGGGCACCAGGTTCGCGGCGGTCTGCTGGCGCACGAACCCGACGGTGTCCCGCCGGTACCGCACCCGGTCACCCCGTGACATGCCCAGCAGGTCCCGGTCGCCGACGCGGGCCCGCCCTGCCGTCGGCGCGTCGATCCCGGCGAGAATCGACAGCAACGTCGACTTGCCCGACCCCGAAGCCCCCACCACGGCGACCATCTCACCCTCGCCGACCAGCAGATCCAGCCCTTGCAGAGCCTGCACCTCGATGGACCCGGTCTGGTAGATCCGCACCAGGCTCTCGCAGGCGATCAGCGACTCCCGCCCGAACTCCGGCGCCCGCGCGGGCGGTTCGGGCAGCGACAGCGGTGTCCGGGAGATCGCTCTCACCTCATTCGTTTCGAGGACGTTTCCGATCTTGAGCGTGCTCATCCAACGCGTGTACCCGCCGGTAGTCAACGATTGCCGACGACAGACTCGTACATTGACGGGATCGTCGCCACCGCCTACACCGGCCAACCGCCGGGATCGGCTTGTTCGCCGAGCGCGAACCACCTGCCATTGTGCAAGATCATCGATGGGGCGAGGATGATGCGATGACCTCCTACATCTCCCACACCGCCGTGGACTGCACCGACGCCTACACCCTGTCGCGCTGGTGGCAGACCGTCCTGGACTGGACCGACGACCCGGCCGACCCCAACGAACCCGGCCACGAGGAATGCCTGATCCTCTCCCGAGACGGCCGGCACCGCGTCCTGTTCATCCAGGTACCCGACGGCAAACAGGGCAAGAACCGCATCCACTTCGACCTGCGCCCCACCGAAGGCGGCCGCGACGCCGAACTGGCCCGGCTGCTGGCCCTGGGCGCGACCGAGGTGCACGACCTGCGCAACCCCGACGGCACCGGCTGGGTGACCCTGGCCGACCCGGAGGGCAACGAGTTCTGCATCCTCCGCAGCGAGACCGAGATCGCCGGCTGACCAGCGGTGGCCGGATGAACCCGGCGACAGGTCAGGGCGTGACCTGTTCGGTCGCGGGGATGCCGGTCCGGCCGTCCACCAGGGCGATCGCGGTGCCGGCCAGCGGATCGCGGGCGTGTACCGCGTGGAACATCGGCGACGACGGGCCGCCCAGATCGACGATCGTGGCGCCGGCGCCCTGAACCACCCGCATCAGGTGCGGTGGGGCGGTCAGGTCGAGACGGGAGACCACGCCGGGACCCGCCCACACCGGGACACCCCGAAGGACGCCGGAGAGTTGCAGGTGGAAGTGGCCGCAGAGCACGGCCTGGACGTCCCGGCCGGCGATCACCTCGGCAAGCCGGTCGGCGTCACGCAGGTTGATGGTCTGCATCCACTCCGACCACTGCGGGGCGATCGGCGGATGATGCAGGACGACCACCGATCCGGCGGGCGCGGGTTCGGCCAGCAATGCCCGCAGCCACTCCAACTGGTCGTCGCTCACCCGTCCGTGCACCTCACCGGGAACCAGGCTGTCCAGGGTGATCACCCGCAGTCCGGCGACCTCGCTGACAGCGGCGCAGTCCGGGCCCGTACGGCCGATGTCGTCGCCGTTGAAGTCGCGGTGCCCACTGCCGAAGACGGCTCGGAACGCGTCACGGGAGTCGTGATTGCCGGTGCAGTAGAGGTGCGGGATGCCGCGTTCCCGGGCGAAGTCCCCGACCTTGCGCAGCAGGATCCCACAGCCTTCCGCGGAACCGTCGTCGGCCAGATCCCCGGACACCACCACGGCGTCGATCGCCGGCACGTGGCGCACGTCGAACAGGATGCGGTCGAGAGCCGCGGCGGCGTCGACCGCGGGATGCAGCAGATGCGTGTCGGACAGATGCAGAAGGCGATGGGCCACGGGTCATGCTCCTCATCGTGGTGATGAGGAGCACCCAGGCGGTCGATGCTCCGGCTGCACTCCCCGGTGGTCAGTCCACCCGCGCCAGTCGTGTGGCCCGAAAATAACATGAGATCCATGCGGGCGGGCGTCGATGGCTGACACGGTCAGTGGCCGTCTCCGGGCGGGCGGGCGGTGGGCAGGTCGGCGTCGGTGATGTGCCGGACCACGCGGCACGGTGTTCCGACGGCGACGGTCATGGCCGGGATGTCGCGGCTGACGACGCTGCCCGCCCCGATCACCGCTCCGTACCCGATCCGCACTCCCGGCAGCACCACCACGTTGCTGCCGATCCACACCTTGTCCTCGATCGTGATCGGCTTCGAGAACCGCCGGAAGTCCTCCCGCAGCTCCGGATGGATCGGATGTCCGGTAGTGGTCAGCGTGACGCCCGGCGCGATCATCACGCCGTCCCCGATCCGGATCTCGACGTCGTCGACGAAGGTGAGGTTGACGTTGCCGAAGAAGTCGTCACCGATGTGCACGTTGCTGCCGAACCCGGCGTGAAACGGCGCCAGCAGCACGGTCCGCTTCCCGACCGACCCCAGAATCCGTTCCAGCAGCTCCCGCTTCCGGTCGGTGTCACCGGGCCGGGTGCCGTTGTAGTCGAAGATCAGGTCAGCCCGCCGCCCCGGCCCCAGAAAGGCCGCCTCCGTCTCGGTGTAGAACACCCCTTGCCGGATCCGCGCCAGCACCTCGTCCTCACGTTCGGTCACGTTCGTCACCTCTCCGGGCGGTCAGAGGACACCGGTCGTGTACCAGTAATCCGGCCGGTCAGAGTATCGGCGAAGTCCATGGTGGCCCGGATCTGCCCGTCGTCGAGGTGGCGTGCCGCCCACGCGAGTTCGACGAGGTCGACGGGCCACGGGTGCGACACGTTCCACGGAATCTCCGCGATCTCCAGGCCGAGCCGGGTCACCGGCACCTCCGTGGCCCCGGACAGGTCGGCTGCCGACATGCCCCGGAGATCCAGCAGCCGGGTGAGGCGGGCTCCGAAGGGTTCGAGATCGGTCACCGCGCCACGATAAGCCGTACCGGCGCTGTGGTGGTCTTTGAATTAGGGTCGGTGAAGTGAGCAGTGAACTGATCTCGATCTGTTTCGACGCGGAGGATCCGGGTGGGCAGGAGGTGTTCTGGGCGGCGATGCTGGCCGGGGCGGAGAGCCGTTTCGGGGTGACCTTTCGGGCCGCCCGGGTGCCGAAGATCGGGCTCAACCTGATGCACCTGGAGTTGACCAGCACGTCTTCGGCGGATCAGCTCGAGACGGTCGCCAAGGTGCTGCGGCTCGGTGGGCGGCACATCGACATCGGTCAGGACCCGGCCGATGGTCACGTGGTGCTCGCGGATCCGGGTGGCAACGAGTTCGACGTCATCGGGCCGGGCAACGAGTTCCTCGCCGGGTGCGGGTTTCTCGGTGCCGTCTCGTGTGACGGCACCCGGGCGGTCGGCCTGTTCTGGAGCCGGGTGCTCGGCTGGCCGCTGGTCTGGGACCAGGGCGAGGAGACCGCGATCCAGCATCCGGACGGCGGCCCGAAGATCACCTGGGGCGGGCCGCCGCTGAATCCGAAGAACGGCCGGGTCCACTTCGAGGTGGCGGTCGCGGCCGGTGTGGACCGTGCGGCCGAGGTGGAGCGGCTGCTGTCGCTGGGTGCCACGCAGGTGGAGCCGGAGGTCTTCCTCGACCCGGACGGCGACCGGTTCCGCCTGCTCGATTCGGGGCGCTGAAAGACATCTCGGAAAGGGGCCGTTTCACGATGCGGTGTTTTCCGCTGATACCCCGTATAGAGACGGTTCCGATATCCTTTGAGGTTCAAGGGATCATTCATGCTTCGGAAATGAGAAGCTGTGTCGGACTTGCGCAATTCCCGGAGCCGTCTCATCGATGTTCTTCTCCAGGTGCCGGGCCTTGAGGGACGCGCGGCCCGCGATGCCAGGATCGCCGAGTTGAGCGAGTCGCTGAACCGGGATCTGGTGTTCACCCGGTCCGATGACCCGGCCGAGGATCTGGCGGCCCTGGTCGACGTGCTTCTCGACGCCCCGGCCGACCTGCGGGCCTTCGCCGAGATCATCGGTGTCCGGCAGCGGGGTGAGGCGGCCCAGCGGTTCGGCGCGCTCGTCGCGGCCCGGCCTCGCCACGCCCGGTCGCATGTGTACCGGCCGGAGGAGCGGATCGTCGGTGACATCCCGATCCGTAACCGCAACTTCACCGGCCGCATCGAGCTGCTCGACCGGCTCAGCCGTGCGCTGGAGCAGGACTCGACGACCTCGGTGCTGCCGCCGGCGCTCAACGGAATGGGCGGTGTCGGCAAGACCCAGCTGGTCAACGAGTACGTGCACCGCCATCTCGACCAGTACGACCTGATCTGGTGGATGCCGGCCGAGGAGACCTCGACGGTGCTGTCGGCGCTGACCCAGTTGGCGCAGCGCCTGGACCTGCCGGTCGCCGACGATCAGCAGGAGACCGCCCGGACGGTGCTGAACTGGCTGGCCGGCAGCGACCGTGAGTGGCTGCTCGTCTACGACAACGCCGACGACCCGTCGCTGCTGGCGCCGCTGCTGCCGTCGACCGGCGGGCATGTCATCGTCACCACCCGCAACGACGAGTGGAGCCGGATCGGCATCGCCATCGAGGTCGATGTCTTCCGCCGGGACGAGAGCATCCAGTTGCTCACCAACCGGGCCGTCGACCGGGACGGCAACCCGATGATCACCGAGGCGGAGGCGAACGAGCTGGCCGACAAGCTCGGTGACCTGCCGCTGGCGCTGGAGCAGGCCCTGGCGTGGTACCTGGCGACCGCGATGCCGGTCGGCGACTACATCGACCTGCTCGACGACCGGATCGAGGTGCTGAAGCTCCTCAACGAGGGCCGGCCGCCGGGCTATCCGCTGACCGTTGCCGCGTTCGTCGCGGTCGCGATGGAGAAGTTGCAGGACAAGGATCCGGCGGTCGCCCAGTTGTTCGGCCTGTTCGCGTTCCTCAGCGGGGAGGGCATCCGGCAGTCCCTGCTGTACCGGGGCCGTAACGCCGTGTTGTCGTCGCCGTTGAAGGAGGCGCTGGCCAGCCCGGTCCGGACCGGGCAGCTCGTGCGTGACCTGCGGCGTTACGGTCTGGCCAAGACGGTGAGCCGGGCCGCGTCGTCGGCCGCCCCGGCCAGTGCCGACAAGTCGCCGCGTCTGCAGGTGCACCGGCTGGTGCAGCGGGTCCTGCGGGACACCATGGACGCCGAGCAGCGTGACCAGACGTTGCGTAACGTGCAGAACCTGCTGGCCGCGGCGAACCCGGGCGACCCGGACCTGAACGGGGAGCTGGACCTGCAGGCCGAGATGGGCCCGCATCTGCTGCCCGCCGAGATGATCCACTCCGGTACCCCGCAGGGCCGGCAGACGGTCCTGGACCACGGCCGGTTCCTGTACCTGACCGGCAGTTACGAGAACAGCCGCCAGCTGGCCGAGAGCGCGGTGAAGGTGTGGACGGCAGCCGGCCAGGCCGAGGAGCAGCTCGGCCCGGACGGGCAGGCGACCCTGCTGGCCCGCGCGCAGGTGGCGAACGCGACCCGGGCCCTGGGCGACAGCAAACTGGCCGCGGAGATCATCCAGGACACGTACTCCCGGTTCGTGAACAGTCCGCTGCTGGGCCAGCGGCACGAGTCCACCCTGGTCAGCGGCAACCAGATCGGGCACGGGCTGCGCATCGAGGGCCGCTACCACGAGGCGCTGGAGTTCGACCAGCGAAGCGCGGACCTGCATCAGGAGGTGTTCGACGAGGACGAGGTGTACACGTTGCGGGTGCGCAGCAACGTGGCGGTCGGGCACCGGCTGATGGGCCAGTTCGCCGAAGCGGCCCGCCTCGACGAGAAGATCGCCGCGGACTTCGCCGCGCTCGGCGCCCTCGACGTCGAACTGTTCCGGATGAACATGAACGTCGCCCGGGACTACTACGGACTCGGGCGCTACCAGGAGGCTCTCGAACGGATCGAGGAGTGGCTGCCGGTTCAGAAGCGGCTGATCCGGGACACCCATCCGCTCGCGTTGATGGCCCAGCGGACGTACGCGATCGTGATCCGCAAACTCGGCAGGATCGACGACGCGATCCGGGTGTTGCGGGAAGCACACGAACGGACCGTGCGCACGTTCAAGGCGACCCACGAGCACGCCGTGCTGGCGGCGATGAGCCTGTCCAACGCGTTGCGGCAGGCCGGCCAACTGGACGAGGCCGAAACCCTGCTCGACGAGGTGCTGCAGCGGTTCCGCAAGGACTTCGGCGCGGAACATCCGCTGACCCTGGCCTCGGAGGTCAACCGGGCGGTGCTGCTGCGGGCGCGCGGGGACGTGCAGCGGGCCACCGAGATCGACGAGGCCGCCTTCCCGCAGCTGGAGGAGCGGTTGCGGCGTGGGCACGCCTACACGATCTGCGCGGGTACGTCACTGGCCACCGATCGTGCCCTGACCGGGCGGACCACGGAGGCGCTCGAACTGTCCCAGCGGATGCTGGAGTTCAGCAGCGGCGCCGCCGACCATCCGTACGTGTTGATGCGGGCCGTCAACCTCGCGCACGACCTGCGGGCCGACGGGCAGACGGACCGGGCCGCCGCGATGTTCGACGACGCGGTGGACCGGCTGCGCGCACACCTGGGCCCCGGCCATCCGGAGGTCGCCGACGCGGTCGCGGGCCGCCGTCTGGAAGGTGACATCGAGCCGCCGCCGACCTGATCAGACCCGGTTGTGTTCGCGCCACAGGGCGAACGTCCGGGCCAGCCGGGCCCGGGCCGCGTCGTCGGCGGCGGCCGGCAGGACAGTGGCCAGCAGCCGGTCGGCGGTCTGCCGCAGACCGGCCGCGAACCGTTCGCCGTCGGCGGTCAGCGACCCGGACTCCTCGATCGCGGTCAGCCCCCGGTCGACCTGCAGACGGGCCTCGGCGAACCGGGCGGTCGCGACGTCGACCGTGCCCCGCAACGCCCGCCACGTGTCGGCGACCCCGACGAACGCGTACACGCCCTGCAGTAGTCCGGGCAGGGGCCGCGGGTCGGTGCGCCACGGCGCGAAGTAGCGGCGGTCGTCGGCCGGGTCGGTCAGCACCGCCAGGTCCAGCAGCGCGCTGAGTTTGGAGTGCTGGAACTCGTGCACCAGCGTGACCGCGAAGTCGTGCGGGGTGGGCGGCACGGTCAGCCCGAACACGCCGAACGCGTGCCGGAGTGTGGCGCTGCGCGCCGACCGGGCGTCGAGTTGTGCCAGCGGTACCAGGGTGCGCAGTCCGGCTGTCATCTCCACGGCCCGTTCCGGCAGATGCCCGGCGAGCAGTTCCCAAGCCCGCGCGAACAGGTCCCGCCAGACGGCGACGTCGGCCTCCGCCAGCCGGTTGAGCGGCGGATCCTCGTAACCGTGCCGGTAGGGGTGCAGGTCGTCGAGGGTCAGGCGGACCGGGACACCCGCGGCCTCGGCGGTCAGGGTCCGCAGCGGCAGCACCGGCCCGGCGGTGATCAGCCGGCCGCTCGCGGCGGTGACCGGCATGGTGGCCGCGGCACCGGCTTCGACGGCGCCCCATCCGGGCAGCACGGCCAGGCCGCCGTGGACCGGGATGTCGAGGGTGGCGTCGATGCCCGCCGCGGCCGCCGCCACGATGGTGATCGCGGCCAGGTGGTCGCGGTCCGTGCCGGCCAGCACACCCCGGGTGGCGGCCCGGCAGGCGATGGCGGTCCAGCCGCCGACGAGCGGATCCCCGACGACCCTGGCGAACCGGTGCGGGTCGGCGGTCCGCGCCCGTTCGAGCAGGCCCGCCAGTTCGGCGCCGCCGTCCGGGAATTGTTCCAGCAGGTAGCGGATCAGCAGCAGATGTTTGCTGACCTGCGCCCGCTGGAGTTCGCCGATCGCGGCCGGTCCGCCGTCGCCGGTGGCGAGCCGGTCGAACGCCGCGGTGGTGAGATGCAGAAGGCTGATCATGGACGGCTCCCGGCCGGTGCCCGCAACTCGGCGGCGACCCGGTCATAGACGTGACGGATGAACTTCAGCAGGTCGGGGCAGTGCACGGACGGTGCCCGGAAGCCGGTGCCGGGGCGGTACCGGTGGGCGTAGTGGCCGCCGCCGCAGAACGCGACGGCCGGGCAGGCCAGGCACTCGCCGGCCAGCGCGTCCCGGCCGATCTGCCGGGCCACCACGCCGGGATGTTCCAGCGCCGCGTCGAACCCGTCGCGCAGCACGTGCAGCCCGGTGGCGCAGGCCCCCGGGTAGGCGCTCTTCAGGGCGTCGACCTGCTCGATCGCCCCGTCGGACTCGATCACCAGCATCCCGGCGGGACTGAGCCCGATCTGTTCGGACCGGCTGGCCCCGCCGAGGACCAGGCTGATCGTGTCGTCGAACAGCCGGATCCGGGCCGGGGCCTGGTCGCCGTACCAACGATCGAAGATCACGATCAACCAGTCCGCGTACGGGGTCGGCGAGCCGGCCGGGCGCATCGGCGGGTTCGCCCAGTTCGCATGGGGCAGCAGCAGGTCGATCGCCGGCGGTGCGAAGCTCATCAACTGCTCGTAGCAGCCGATCGGATCGGTGGCCGGGTCGACGGTGCAGAGCAGGCCCGCGTACGCCACCCGGTTCTCCGGGCGCCGCAACAACGCCAGGCCGCGGGCGACGGCCGCGAAACTGCCCCGCCCGGACGGGGTCTTCCGGTGCCGGTCGTGGTCGGCGGCGGTCCCGTCGACACTGACACCCGCGGCGATACCGTGCTCGACCAGGGTCGCCACCACCGCCTCGGTCAGCAGCACCCCGTTGGTCTGCATCCCGAACGTGACCCGGACGTCCGGCGCGAAGGCCCGCCGGGCGACGCCGACGAGTTCCCCGAGACGGCCGGCACCGTAGAGCAGAGGCTCACCACCGTGCAGCACGATGCGGACGTCGGTGAGCGCGTGCCGCCGGGCATGTTCGGCGAACCGGGACAGGGCCGCGTCCCGGATCTCGTCGGGCATCGTGCGGGGCCGGTCCCGCCAGCTCTGATCGGCCATCTCGTACACATAGCAGTAGTCGCAGGCCAGATTGCAGCGCTGGTGGACCTTCAGCACCAGCTCGCGCACCGGGACCGGCTGACGGCCCGCGGCGCGGAGCGCCCCGACATCTAGCTGCTGGTACGGCCATGGAGCGGCCCGCTCGTGCACGCCTCAATCCTCGGTGATGAACGAACCGAACGAGCTGATCACCCCGTCCCTGTCGTGCAGGCTGCGCAGCACCCGGCGCAGCGCCTGATCCACGACCCGATCGTCGCCCGGGACCGGGGTGTCGAGCGGGACCTCGGACAGGTCGGTCAGTGGCGCCCACTTCTCGGAGCCCTCTCGGCCTGGCGTGGAATCGAGATTCATGGTTACCTCCCCGCAGTACCGGACAGGTTCCGTGAATGCCTGCCAGGAAGCGCATGACTAGTCGGTGGTACGAGCTGAAACAGATCTCCCCGGCATGATCAACCCACCGGGGACAATTGCCAAAACTAGGCGCGACCGATCACGATTTGCCGATTACACGCCTGCCCCTGACAAGATTTGACAGTTTTGGGCGCGGTACCGGGTCAGGCCGTCGGCACTTCGATGTCGACCGCCAACGGCAGCCCACCCGCCACCCGGGCCACCACCTCATGGCCGGAACCGAACCGGCGCCGCAGCGCTGACAGGATCTGATCGAGCCCCGGTGCGAGCCCGTCCTCCTCGTCCCGGGCCGCCCGTGTCGCGGCGAAACCGGCCCCTGCCAGCAGGGTGTCGAGGTGATCCGCGCCGAACGTGTCGCGTGCCTGCTCGTACGCGGTCCGCGGCCAGGACCAGACCGGCTCCGGCTCGCTGATCGACGCGGCGAACGCCCGGTTCACCCCGGCCAGCACCGTGAACGGATGCCCGGCCCCGACCAGTCCGGCCAGGGCGTCGTACGCCGGGTTGATGATCTGCGCGGCGGCCGCCCGGTCGTCGCGGATCAGGTGCACCGCGGCCGTGTTCACTCGTGCCACGTGGACCAGCGGGTGGTCCGCGCCCAGCGCCGACCGGTAGCCCTGCTCGGCGAGCAGGCAGTAGTGCAGGGCGCTGGCGAACTGACCCCGGGCGCGCAGCGCGTTCGCGAAGCTCATGCAGACCACGAGGGTCAGCTCGTGGCGTTCACCCCACTGATCCATGCACGCCTGATAGCAGGCGCCGAGCTGGTCGACGGCCGGCAGCAGCCGGCCCAGCCGGCGCAGGGCGACCCCGGTGATCCGCCGGGCGCGATGCGGTTCCCGCCCCGGCTCGCTCACCGTGATCGGGGCGACCGACTCCACCAGCTCCGCGAACCGGCCCAGCCCGTACAGGTCCTCGGCGAGGGCGTTCGCCACGCGCGCCCGCCGGCGCGGATGGTCACCCGGCCGTTCGAGATCGGCGCGATCCGCCGCCTCGGCGTCCAGATACTTGCCGAGGAATCGCCGGCTCACCGACAGGTTGTCCCGGCTGGCCAGCAGCCGCGGGTCGTCGTCGGCGAACGCGGCCCGGTGCCGCTCCTGAGTGTCCTCGTCGTGGTCGTAGGCATTCGCGTAGTCTCCCGCGATCCGCAGATCGTGACCCCGGTCGCGGGCCAGATCCAGCACGATCGCGCGATCCTCGGTGTCCTCCGGATCGTCGCGGACCAGCGCCGTCGCGGCCTCGGTCAGCCGGCTCGCCTCCCGGTAACGGCCGTCGGCGCGCAACGCGTTCGCCAGGTCCCGCTTGATCAGCAGTACCACCCCGGAGGCGGGCACCGGTGCGCCCGGCCGGGCCAGGGCCTTTTCGGCGTCGTGGCCGAGGCGCTGGGCGTCGTGCAGCTTCCCGGTCAGGTACAGGAACCGGAGCTGGTGGTGGACGGTCCGGTATGCGGGCGGGCGCATCGAGTCGAGCAGCCCCGCCGGCCCCAGATGCGCGGTGATCGCCTGGTGGAGTTCCCAGGACCCGCGATCGGCGGGCCGCGCCGGGTCCGCGCGCAACAGGATCTCCACCACGTCACGCCGGGTGGCGTCCTCGCGCGACGATCCGATCAGTTCGCGCAGCACCAGGCGGACGAGCTCCGGGATCCGCGCCCAGTCGCCGTCGGGATGCCGCCGGGCCAGCCCGATCGCGGCCAGCGTGGCCATCCCGTGCCGGATCCGGGCCGGGTCGGCGAGCAGGTGCCGGGTGCCGGGCGAGATGTCACCGTCCATCCCGCGGCGCAGCATCCACACCCAGACCGGGCTCGGGCCGAAACCGAGGAGCAAGGTCAGAAGCGGCAGCAGGTACGGTTCGGAGGCCAGCCGCTCCTGCAGAACCGACCGCACCGTCTCGATCGCCGGTCGCGAGGTCCGGCCCGGCCCGGTCAGGATCCGGTTCTCCGGGTCCGCGAGCCGTTGCGCCAGTTCCGCCCAGTCACAGTTCAGCTCACGGTGCAGCCGGCAGGCCTCGGCCAACCCGAACGGTGTCCGCCCGGCCACCGCGGCAACCGCGGCGATCTGCGCCACGGTGATGCGCGGGTCCCGTTTGCGCAGCAGCTGCGCCGCCTCGCCCTCGTCGAGATCGGGGATCTCCAGCGCGTCGGGCGGGCTGCCCTGCGCCCAGTTCGGGTTACGGGCGGTCACGATGACATGGCCGTTCTTCGCGCGGGCCAGGGTCCGCAGATCGGCGCTGAGGACACCGTCGAAGACCAGCAGGTACGACCGGGACCGGGCCAGCTCGTCGAACAGTTCGTCGAGGCGGCGGCGAGGGCTGTCGTCAGCCGGGATCTCCAGGGCGTCGGCGAGTCTCAGCAGGGACTGCCGGGCCTGCTCCACGGTTCCGGCCGGCACCCACCAGGTGATCGCGTAGGCGTTGTGGTGCTGCCGCACGTACTCCGCCGCCGTCTGGGTCTTTCCGGCGCCGATCGGGCCGTGCAGCACCAGCAGGGCCTCCGGAGACCGGCTCAGCCGGTGCTCGATCTCGTCGAGGGTCTGTTCCCGGCCGGTGAACAGCGGCGACCGGGCCGGCAGGGCACCGTGCAAGCGGGACTCGACCGGGACGACGGCGTACCGGCGCGGCACCGGCCGGACCACGACCGGCCGTTCGTTGTCCGGTGCGCCGGCGTCGCGTTCCGGAACGGTTTCCGGTTCGCTTTGTGGTTCCTCGATCTGGTTCCACAGGGCGAGGCATTCGACGAGTTCCCGACTGCTGTCGACCTGATTCTCCGACATCCGGCACAGGGTTATGATGATCGGTTTCAGTTTGTTCCAGGTCGGCGCATTCTTGTTCTTGGCCCGCAGAATCGAATTGATCGTCTCGTGGGAGACGGTCTCCAGTGACCGGTCGGTCTCGATGCGCCTGCTGATGTTCCGGGTGGCCGGGCGGCCCGCCTGCCGGTACAGCGTGTGCAGCCGGACCACCAGGTCACGGCGAGGGCCCTCGGGCAGTGCGTCCGGGCCTGGCAAGGCGATGGGCACTCCGCACGCTCCGAGCTGCGCCGCCGGTCCACGATGTCAGATCCCCAAGGATCGCATGAGGTCCACGAAGGAACAACAGACACCTGCCGGGCGTCCGTATTCGGCCAAATCCTGTCAAGCGATGTACGACCTCGTGGAAGCGGACCTGGATCTGGTCAGCTAATACGCGCGAGCACCAATCCGCGGGTCATCGTCGTCATATCCCCATAACGATGACACGAATCGCCCGAGGAGTAGCCGTGTTCGAGCACGTCACCATGATCGGAATTGCTTTCGTCATCTGGCCCGTCACGAAATCGCTCCTGGTCATGATCGCGGCGGCCACCACGTTCTGGTCCCGCGACGAACGCCGGAACCGGGCCGCCGGCCGCATCCTCGACGCCTTCGGCGACTCCGACCCGTCCCCGGCCGCCTGACCGGGCAGCTACCCACCCTCCTAGGATGCCTTGGAGGGTGTGACCCGGAAACCGTGGCGCTGGCGGCGGCTGGGTAGCCTCCGCGATATGGGAAGACCGAGGTGGCGCTGGTGGGCCGCGTTTCGGGTGCTGGTGATCGGGTGCTGGGCGGTGGCCGCGGCGGTGAGCTGGTGGACCGCGCCCCGGCCGTCCACCTACGAGCAGGCTCGGGCCGACATCGCCGGGCGGCAGGTGGTCGCCTTTCAGTGGGGTGACCGCTGGGGTGGCGGCGACACGCGGCGCTGGTTCGCCGACGACACGTTGTACTCGTCGAACCCGCTCGGGCCGCTGTTCGGCTGGCGCACCGGGGACGGGCGGGTGCACTGGATCGACTCGGGGGACTTCGACCAGGTGATGGCCACCGGTGCCGTGGACGCGACGGTCTACGACGGTCCGGGGGCGATCGGGCTCGCGCAGGACCTGCAGGCCGCTGGCATCGAGCAGCGGTACGGCGACATCAGCGTGCTCGGCGGACTCGTCGGTGGGATCGGGTTCTTCCTCACGATGCTGGTCCTTCTCGTGCTGCTGGTGGGGCCGGAGCCGGTGCTCGGCACGAAGTGGTACTGGTTCTGGATCGTGTTCACCATGCCGTACGGGCTGGGGCTGCTGTTCTGGACGCTGCGGGACCGTCCGTGGGCTGCTCGGCCGCCGGCTCGGGAGCCGCGGCGGGACGGCTGGCTCATCGGGCTGGCCACCGGGGTTCTGCTGGGGGTGCTGATCACCGTTGCGTTGCACCTACTCAACGGGGCTTTTGGTGACCGTTGGATCCCGTACGGCAACGGGTGGTGGATTTAAGGGTTTGCCGGTGTGGGGGTGCGCTGGGGGAGTCGCCAGGCCCAGTGCCAGGCCGTTTCGAGGGGGCCGCGGTCGAAGCGGCGCAGCCACCAGCCGGCTGCCGTGATCAGTAGCGCCGACACCGCGGCCCAGGCCAGCGGTGGCCACCAGGGGCGCAGGTCGGCGAAGCGGCCGGCGAGGCCGAGGCCCCAGCCGTAGCAGAGGATCGCGCAGATCAGGTTCTGCAGGACATAGCAGGACAGGGCGGTGCGGCCGACGGCGGCGAGGCGGGGGCTGCCGGAGGTTCTCATCAGCAGGCTGGTCAGGGCGGCGAGCAGGCCGAGGGCGACCAGGGGTGCGCACACGTAGCGGTCGACGAAGAACCAGCGGGGGCCGCCGAACGCGGTGAGCAGGTTCAGGGGGACGCCGACGCCCAGGCCGGTGATGGTCAGGTGGCGGCGCAGCCGGGTGCCGGCCGGGTCGGTGGTGAGGACTCCGGCGCGCAGCAGGCGGGAACCGGCCAGGAACAGCAGGACGGTGAGCGGGATGATCAGGATGGATTCGGAGCGGTAGATCCAGAAGTCGTGGATGCGGCCGGTGACCTGTTCGGCGTAGCCGCTCGGGTATCGGCCGGTCGTGTCGCCGCCGTCGACGCCGGCCAGGGTCAGCAGGCCGATGAGTGTCAGGTGCAGGAGTGCGGCGGCGGCCATGCAGGTGCGGACCGCGCGGTCGCTGCGGCCCACGATGCCGGCGACGAGGATCGAGACCAGGGCGTACGCCATCAGGACGTCCCATTCGAAGATCAGTAGGTAGTGCAGTGCTCCTTCGGCGAGTAGGAGTACGGCTCGCCACAGGTACCAGCCGGGCCATCGGTGGCCGCGTCGGCGGGCGGAGCGGTATTGGAGTTCCAGTCCGATGCCGAACAGGAGGGTGAGCAGGGCGAGGAACTTGCCGTTGCTGAGGGTGCGCAGCAGGGTTTCGGTGACTCCGGCGGTGTCGGTGATCAGTGATCCGGATGGTCCTCGGGGGTCGGTGAAGATCCAGATGTTGGTGCCGAGGGTGCCGAGGATGGCTGTTCCGCGGAGTACGTCGAGGACTGGGATCCGGTGGGTGGTGGTCATGGCGGCCATCTCATCCGGTGGCGGTGGCCGGTGGACAGCCCGGAAGGTCGGTGCGGCAGCGACGAAAGTAGTGGGTATTACGGTGTGGTCATGCCGCGTTCTCGTCAGGTTGTGTTCGATGTGGTGCTGGCGGTGACGGTGGCGGCGGTCGACACGATCGTGGTGGTCCGGCATTGGCATCTCGACGACGGCTACAGCCGGGTGCTGCTGGTGGTGCAGGCGCTGGTGCAGGTCGCTCTGGTGTGGCGGCGGCAGGTGCCGGAGCTGTTGCTCGGGGCTCTCGGTGTGGTGGCGTTGCTGCAGTGGGTGCCGCAGGTGGTGGTGCCGGGTTACCTCTGGCCGGCGGATGTCGAGCCGGTGTGGGTGGTGACGCCGATCGGCAGTGCTTTCGCGATCTACGCGACCATCGTGTACGGGCGGCGTACCCGTCTCGGGTGGGTGTTGTTCGCCCTGGTCACGTTGTTGGCGGTGCGGCTGTGGCAGCCGCATGTGACGGTGGTGACGCTGGGGCTGGTGATGACGGTGATGCCGGCGTTGTTCGGGTTGTGGTCGGCGAGCCGGCGGCGGTTGCTGTCGGCGCTGGCGGAGCGGGCCGAGCGGGCCGAGCGGGAGCGGTTTCTGCTCGCGGGGCAGGCGCGTGCGCAGGAGCGGGCGCGGTTGGCGCGGGAGATGCATGACGTGGTGACGCATCGGGTGACGTTGATGGTGTTGCAGGCGGGTGCGCTGGGGGTGTCGGCTTCGGACGGGGCGACGCGGCGGGCGGCGGAGGAGTTGCGGGCGTCGGGTTGTCAGGCGTTGGAGGAGTTGCGGGAACTGGTCGGGGTGTTGCGGTCGCCGGCGGGGGAGCAGGAGCAGGAGCCGGTGCGGCGGGAGCCGTTGCCGGTGGTGTTGCCGGATCTGTCGGAGTTGGTGGCGGAGTCGCGGTCGGTGGGGGTGGCGGTGGAGGTGGCGGTGCGGGGGGATCCGGTGGTGGTGGCGCCGGTGGTGGGGCGGACTGCCTACCGGGTGGTTCAGGAGGCGCTGACGAATGTGCGCAAGCATGCTCCGGGGGCGTCGGTGCTGGTGGAGGTGGAGTGGAGCGCTGATCGGGTGCGGGTGTGGGTGACCGACAGCGGGCCGGTTGCCGGTGTTGATCGGGTGCTGGCCGGGGCGGGGTCGGGCAGTGGGTTGATCGGGCTGCGGCAGCGGGTGGAGTTGGTGCACGGTGAGCTGGATTGTGGTGTGCGGCCCGGGGGTGGGTTTCAGGTGGCGGTGACGTTGCCGTTGGTGGTTCCGGTTGTGGTGTGTGGCCGGTGATCCGGGTTGTGGTGGTGGACGACGAGCCGATGGTCTGTGCTCATCTGCGGACGATTCTGGGTGCGGCTTCGGATATTCGGGTGGTGGGGCAGGCGTTCGACGGGGCTGAGGCGGTGGAGGCGGTCATTCGGCATCGGCCGGATGTGGTGTTGTTGGATCTGCGGATGCCGGGGGTGGACGGGCTGGCGGCGCTTGGGCGGATCGCTGGTCTGGTGCATCGGCCGGCGGTGGTGGTGCTGACCACTTTCGACGCGGATGAGTATGTGTTGCGGGCGTTGCGGGCGGGGGCGGCCGGGTTTCTGGTGAAGTCGACGCGGCCGGAGGATCTGATCGGGCTGGTGCGGGTGGCGGCCGATGGGCACACGGTGTTGTCGGCGGAGGCGACTCGTGGGCTGGTGGCCGCGGCGGGGCGGGAGGAGGCCGGCCGGAGCCGGGCGCGGCAGTCGCTGGGTGGGTTGACGCAGCGGGAGGTCGAGGTGTTGACCTGTTTGGGTGAGGGGTTGCCGAACGCGGGGATCGGGGTGCGGATCGGTGTCACCGAGGCGACGGTGAAGGGGCATGTGTCACGGTTGCTGGTGAAGTTGGACTGTGCGAACCGGACGCAGGCCGGGTTGCTGGCCCGGGAGGCCGGGCTGGCGGGGTGAGTGTCAGGTGGTGCGGTTCTGGGTGATCCAGGTGGTGGCGAAGTCGACCAGGGCGCGTTGGGGCATCAGGCGGGTTGTGGCGTTGCCGACGCGGCCGGTGGTGACGGGGCCGGTTTTCTCGTAGGCGCGGCCGATGTCGTCGAAGTCGGTTTCGTCGGCGACCGGGGATGTCCAGGTGTGCCAGGTGCTGGTGCCGTCGGGGTTGCGGACGGCGGCGCCGTGGGGTTCGGCCGGTGGGTCGGGTTGGCGGCATTCGGCGAGGTGTAGCGAGGTGTTGTTGGCGTGGTCGCAGCCGAGGAGCAGGACTTTGCCGTCGGCGCGGTAGAGGGCGCCGAGGGGTGAGCGGTCGCCGAGTCCGTCGTGCAGGGGGTGGTCGGCGGTGATGGTGGCGGCGAGGGGGCCGATGGCGGCGAACGAGGTTTCCGGGTGGGTGCTGCGCAGGGTTCCGGGCCAGGTGCGGATGGTTTCGGAGAGGGCTCCCATCCAGCGGCTGGGGGTGCGTTGTGGGTCGAAGCCGGGGGATTGTTCGCGGATCACGGGCCACCAGGTTTCGGGGACGGGTGGGCGTTCCCAGGTGGCGGGGTCGGTGTTGTTCGGGGTGTGGGTCGGCACGATGAGGGTGCCGTGGGGTCCGAGGACGGTGAGGAGGGCTTCGGCGACGGCTTGGACGTGCCCGGCGACGAATCCGATGGCGGCGACCGCGGAGTGCACGAGGACGACGTCGCCGCCGGTCAGGCCGAGGTTGCGCAGGTCGGTGGCGAGGGTGGCGGTGGTGTGTGGCAGGTCTTGTGTCACCGGGACAGTGTGCGCCGCCGCTGATTGCGGCGTGATCTGTGCCGGGGCGGTATGTCATGGGTTTTCGGTGTCGCGGGTTTCCTGGGGTGTTGCCGTCGATGTGTCGGTGGGCATTTTGTGGAGGCCAAGTCGGTGGGCGATTTCGGACGGGTCCGTGTCGTGGGCTCGGGCGGTGATGTGTTCGAGGAAGTCCAGGAAGGGTCCTTTCCGGTGGTGTTCGCGTTCTGCCCGGATGAATGGTCCGGCGATGTTCCAGATGCGTCTGAGCCGGTAGTTGATCGTGGCTAGTACGAGTTCTTCCCGGATGGCGCCGTCGCAGACCATGATGCCGATCGAGTCGTAGAAGTTGATGACCTGACGGCATTGTGATTGCAGTGGTTCGGGTAGTCCGGAGACACCGCCGTTGGGGTCGTGCTGGGGCAGTTGGTCCAGGGTGAGTCGTTCGAGGCGCTGGAATTCGCGGTGGCCGAAGTCGCGGGTGAGCATCTCGATGGCGAATGGCACGTGGTTGGCGGTCTGCATCGATCGGAGCTGGCGCAGTGACACCAGCGTGGAGACGGTGAGTGCCGCCAGTGATACCGCGACGGCGATGACGGCAAGGAGAATCTGCACTTCCATGAATTCAATGTGTCACCGCCTGGCAACGGGGGCGACTTGGTATTTCATGGTCATTTATCGCTCGGCTCGGAGTTCGCATTCTTTGCAATTCGCGATGTTCGAGGTTGATGGAGTTGTTGTTGAGATTCTCAGTGAACTGATCTCAGCAAGGAATTGAAGCCGATTCGGGATGACACGGGTGAATAGGTAGTTTCGGACGGTCCTCGAAAAAGACGTGGAGCCATCGATAGACAGGTCTTGCGACAGATCCACGTCTTCGAGAGGGCTCCACGTGCTGGCTTATCGTGCCATGGTCGACGTCCCGAGGGAACTGGTGCAGTACGTGGCGCGGTTGCTCCATGCCGAGCGCCGCGCCCGTGGCACGCGGAAGAAGACACGTGCGCTGACCTGCTTCTACCAGGCGTTACTCGTACTCGTCTGGTTCCGTAAGCAGGAAGACCTGACACTGCTGGGCGCCGGTTTCGGGGTCTCCCGGGCGACCGCGTACCGCTACCGCGACGAGGGCATCGCGGTGCTCGCCGCCCAGGCACAGGACCTGCACACCGCTCTGAAGCGGGTCGCCGCCGACGGCTGGTCGTACGTCATCCTCGACGGCAAACTGTTCGACTGCGACCGGCTGACCGAGACCACCCTGTCGGTCAAGGGAAAGACGATCGACGCCTGGTTCTCCGGAAAGCACCGCGACTTCGGCGCGAACATTCAGGCGATCATGCGCCCGGACGGACTGCCGATCTGGACATCGGCGGCGATGCCGGGGCATCTGCACGACACCAGCTGCGCCCGCGACCTCGGCGTCACCGCCGCCCTGAACTGGTCCGCCGCCGAACTCGACCTGCCGGCCTTGGCCGACTCCGGCTACGAAAGCACTGGTCAGGGCATCAAAACCCCAATCAAGCAACCGGCCGACGGTAAACCCCTCGCCGTCGACAACCGCGCCTACAACCGGCTCCTACGCGGTCTGCGCTGGCAGGGCGAACGCGGCTTCGCGATCCTCGTCGGACGCTGGAAAGCCCTGCGCCGCACCACGATAAGCCCACGCCGCACCGGCGATGTCGTCGCCGCCGCGCTGCACCTGACCCATTTCGAATACAAATACCTAACCGGATCTTGCTGAGATCAGTTCAGTGGGTTTGCGGTGGCCATCGCATTCGGCCCGGCGGGCGCGGGGTGGCCTGGAGGGGGCGGGCCTCGCGGGGTGGGTGCGGGAGGGGTGGTGCGGTGGGGGCCTGTGTGGCGTACCGGAACGCGGGTTGAAATCTTTTGAAAGGCAACATATGTTGCGGTGATGGTAGGTGTGGGGGATGACGGTCTGGGTGAATTGCGGCGGCTTACCGGGGGGATTCGGGAGTGGGAGGCGGAGCGGAATCGGATCGTCGGGCGGTTGCGGGCTGAGCGGGCCGCGAGCTGGGACGAGATCGGGCAGGCGTGTGGGATGACGCGGCAAGGGGCGACGCGGCGGTGGTCGAAGTCGGTGCACGCGGCGTCGTTCGGGAGTGCGGCGGGGGCCTATCACCGGGGGCGGCCTACCTATCCGGTGTCGGCGGTCCAATGGGTGGTGCCGCGGGCGGCTCGGCGGGTGCTGGATCTGGGGGCGGGGACCGGGAAGTTCACCGAGTTGCTGGTGGGGGCCGGGTTGGAGGTGGTCGCGGTGGAGCCGTCCGCGCAGATGCGGGCGCAGATCGCGGTCGGTGCGGAGATCCTTGCTGGTACGGGGGAGCAGGTTCCGCTTCCGGATGCCTCGGTGGACGCGGTGGTGTGTGCGCAGGCGTGGCATTGGGTGGATCCGGTGCGGGCCGTGCCGGAGGTGGCGCGGGTGCTGCGGCCGGGTGGCACGGTGAGCCTGGTGTGGAATGTCCGGGATCATGAGGAGCCGTGGGTGGCGCGGCTGGATGACGTGTTGCATCGGCACACGCGGCAGGAGATCGACACCGCGCCGGTTCTGGGGGTGCCGTTCGGGCCGGCGGAGCGTACCGAGATCCGCTGGCGGCACACGCTGTCGCGGCGGGACCTGCTGGACATGGTGTCGTCGCGCAGCTATGTGATCGTGCTGCCCGAGCCGGAGCGGCGGGAGATCCTCGACGATGTCACCGAACTGCTCGACCGGCAGGGTTTCGGGGATCGGATCGTCATGCCGTATGTGACGCGGTGCAGCCGGTTCCGGGTGATTCGGTAGGTTGTGCGGGTGAGTCTTCTTGATGATGTGGGTGAGCGCGACGGCTGGCGTTGCTGGGTGTGCGACGAGAAGGTCGACCCGGACGCGTCGGTGAACGATGCTCGTGGTCCGAGTGTGGACGCGCGGACCGCCGATCGTAAGGCGAAGATCGTGGAGCGGCTCGCGCACCGGTCCTGCAACTCCCGTAAGGGTGCGGTGAAGGTGGTGATCGCGTGGCCGGACCGGTTGAACGTGATCGAGCCGGCTCCGCTGATCACCGTGGCCGAGCGTCTCGACCGTAAGGGTGGTCGTGAGCTGGTGGCCCGGTGCCCGCGCAAGAACGACGCGCAGGAGGCGGCGGACTGGCTGGTGGACCGGTTCTCGCGGCTGGTGCCGGGGCTGCCGGTGACCGCGAGTGTCGAGCCGGGTGGTGGCCAGTTCCTGGTGGCTCTGGCCACCGGCCGTCGCTGACCGCTCAGATCAGCGTCTTCTCCACTTTGGCGAGGGCGCGCCGGGCGATGTCCTCGGTGGTGGTGGTGTCGACGGTGCCGATCGTGGTCTGAACGACGCCGGTGATGACGCCGGCGCGGCGGACCATCACCAGGTCCATGGTGATGGTCTGGGTGGACGCTGTCGTGGACATTCGCAGGGCGAAGGTCTCGTCGGCGAGTTTCGGGAACGACAGTGCGGTCAGGTACATGGTGATGCTGTGGCCGCCGCGGGTGGTGCCGGTCATTTTCGGGCATTTCGTGACGGCGGTGGCGAAGTCGGCGAGGAAACTCCGGGCCTTGGGTTCGGTCACGGACAGGACGCCCTGGTTGACGGTGGCGCCGCTGGGTGCGGTGAAGTCCACACCGCCGTGGGAGAGGTCGTCGTATTCGATGAGGGCGGCGGCGAACTCCGAGCATTCCGCGTACTCGTCGGAGTCGTCGCGCGGGGCCCGGCTCTCGCGGGGTTTGACACTCCAGCCGGTCGGGAGGTCGGCGACGGTCAGGAGCGCGTTCTGGACCTGATCGTCGCCGAAGACCCGGTCGACGATGCTCTCCGCGGTGGGTGCGGGTGGTTGCAGGGTGGTCCCGCGGTCGTCGCTGCCGGATCCGCAGCCGGTCAGTAGGGCCATCGTCAGTACCAGTATCCCGAGCCGCACGATTTCTCCCCGTTCACCGCTCAGCGAGCGGAATCGGTGTTCATCGTTTCATGGATGCGGCGGCGGCCAGGATCGCCTCCTCGGCGGGGCGGGGCTGCCAGCCCAGGACGCGGCGGGCTTTGGCGCCGGAGATCTTCTTGACGTGGCCGAGTTCCCCGGCGACCGACCGGAACTCCGGTTTGACCAGGGCGGCGAGCCGGACCAGGAGGTCCGGGACGCGGCGGCCCTCGACCTGGAGCACGGCCGCGATCTGCGCCATCGACAGCGGCTGGCCGTTCGCGAGCAGGACACGTTCGCCGGCCGCGCCGGGTGCGGTCATGGCCGTCACGTGAGCGGCCGCCACGTCGCGGACGTCGACGATCGGGACGTACATGTCCGGGAATCCGGTCATCTGGCCGGTGATCATGCGCTGCACGATGTGGTTGGCGCCGGACACCTTGCCGCCGAAGGCGGGGCCCATCACCGCCACCGGCAGCAGCACGGTCAGTTCCACGCCGGGGAAGTCCCAGGCGGCGCGTTCGGCGAGAACCTTGCTGCGGCCGTAGGCGTCCATTCCCGGGCCGTGCATCACCGACCAGTCGTCCTCGGTGAACGTGTGACCGGTGTGCGGGTGACCGAAACCGACCGTGTGGAACGCCGATGTCAGCACGACCCGCTTGACACCGGCGTCCCGGGCGGCCCGCAGTACCCGCAGTGTCCCTTCCACAGCTGGGACGATCAGGTCGTTCTCGTCGGCGACGTGGCCGGGGTGCACCGGGGAGGCGACGTGCAGGACGTAGTCGCAGCCGTCGGCGGCGGCGGCCCATCCGGCGTCGTCGAGCAGGTCGGCGCGCACGTACTCGGCGCGGTCGTCGGGGGCGGTGGAACGGCGTACCTGATGGGTTTGGCCGCGCCGCAGCGCCGACGGGCCCGGCGGCCCCGGCGGGAGAACGTTCCGTCCGGGACCGCGAAACTCCTGCGGGCCCTGCCGCTGCCGGCTTTCGTCGAAGGCCGCTACCTGGACGTGCTGGCCGCCAACCCCCTGGCCGGGGCGTTGTCGCCGCGTCTGGTGACCGGCGGCAACCGGCTGCGGGACGTGTTCCTCGACCCGGCCGAACAGGCGATGTTCCCCGACTGGGAACGGGCCGCCGCCGCGCTGGTCGCCGGATTCCGGGATTCGGTCGGCACCGACACCGGCGATCCGCGCTGCATCGAACTGGTCGGCGAGTTGTCACTGGCCAGCCCGTTTTCCGGCGGTTGTGGGCGCGCCACGACGTGCGCACCCGGTCCGGTGCGGTCGTCGCGTTCCAGCATCCGCAGGTCGGCGAACTGGTCCTCAATCGGGAGAAACTACTGGTCAGCGGGACCGACGGGATGATGCTGGTGATCTATCACCCGGATGCCGGAACGGATGCCGCCGAGAAACTGGTGCTGCTCGCCGCGGCCACTCACGAGTGGCGGCAGGTCACTCGATCTTGTGACACCGGTGTAAAAGTCGCGAACTAGGTTCGGGTTCATGGCTGACGCATTCGACTCGTACGACCTCGCCGGCACCGCACTGGCCAACCGCATCGCGATGGCCCCGATGACACGCAGCCGCGCGTACGGGCCGGGCGCCACCGCGACCGAGCTGATGGCCACCTACTACGCCCAGCGTGCCGGCGCCGGGCTGATCATCACCGAGGGCACCCAGCCGTCACCTGCCGGGCAGGGCTACACCAGCACCCCCGGCCTGCACACCGCCGAGCAGGTGCAGGCGTGGCGCACGGTCACCGACGCCGTCCACGCCGCCGGCGGGGTGATCTTCGCGCAGCTCATGCACACCGGCCGGATCGGGCATCCCAGAGTGCTGCCCGACGGCCTGCACCCGGTCGGCCCGTCCGCGGTCAAACCGGCCGGCAAGCTCTACACCGCCGACGGCCTGCAGGAGTTCGAGACCCCACGGGAGCTGACCGAGCCGCAGATCGCCGCGACCATCGCCGACTTCGCCACCGCCGCCCGCAACGCGATCGCCGCCGGGTTCGACGGGGCGGAGATCCACGGCGCCAACGGTTACCTGGTGCACCAGTTCCTGGCCGCCAACGCCAACCGGCGCACCGACGGCTGGGGCGCCACCGTCGAAGGCCGGATCCGGTTCGGCGTCGAAGTCGCGGCCGCCGTCGCCGCCGCGATCGGCGGCCACCGCACCGGCTTCCGGATCTCCCCGGCCAACCCCTACAACGACATCACCGAAGACGGTACGGACGAGCTGTACGCGGCCCTGCTCGCCGGTCTGGCCCCGCTCGGACTGGCCTACCTGCACCTGGTCGAAAGCCCCGACCGGGCCCTGACCCGCCGACTGCGCGCCGCCTGGCCCGGCACGTTCGTGCTGAACCCGGCCACCTACCCCGGCATCACCGGCCCCGACGCCCTCGCACTGATCGCCGACGGCACCGCCGACCTGGTGTCGTTCGGGGCGCTGTTCCTGGCCAACCCGGACCTGCCGGCCCGCCTCGCCGCCGGTGGCCCCTACAACACACCGGACAAGCCGTCGTTCTTCGGCGGCGACCATCGCGGCTACACCGACTACCCGACGCTGGCCGGCTGACCATCAACCCCGGAAGGCCTTGACCGTGTACGGGTACGGCCGGGCCGCCCCGTCACGGGTCGGCACCACCTCGAGGTAGAAGAGGTCACCGAGCCGGTTCTTGAAACACAGCCCCGCGGGGAAGCCCGGCTGGAACGGGAACGACTGCTGATGAAAGGTGGCCCGCGCACAGCTGCGCCCGGCACCCGCCTCGGCCACGAAAGACCCGTTCAGCGGCGACAACTGCGCCTTCTCTACCTGGAAATCAGCCGGATTCTGACCCAGCCTGGTCGTCAGGCGGCCGTCGCCCTGAACCTCGACGAACAAGGGCCTCGGCTCCGGCGTCCCGATCAGACTGTTCAACAGCACCCGCTGCGGCACGGCGACGATCTCCACCGACGGCCCGCCCGGAATCCGGGTCGCCACCGACGTGGGCGTCCGTGCCGGTTCCTGCACCGGTGCCGGGGTCCGCGTCTGCACCGGCGTGGTGCCGACGGGATCGGGGTACCGGGCCGGGACATGGCCCGTTGCCGGCCCGCCAGCCGGTGTTCCTGCTGGTCCTTCTCCCGTCCCGCCTGTTGGTCCGTTCGCTGGCCCACCGATCACCCTCAGCGCTTGGGTCTGCCCATGCGCGTTCCCCTGCGCTTGGGCCCGCGCCTGCGCTTGGGCCCGCGCCTGCGCCTTCGCCTGGGCCGCTACCACGGCCGCCGTCTTCGACCCGGCTTCCGGGACGTTCACGGTGAACGTGGAACCACAGTTCAGGTCGCCCACCTGATTGTTGCTGCCTTGAAAGCCACACCCGGTGAGCTGATCCGGGGCCGCCGGGATGATCTCGGCCGTCGACGGGGGCGTGGGGTTGACGCCGAAGTAGAGGGAGACCGCCACCCCGGCAACCGTCGCCACCCCACCGATAGCCGTCCAATAGGGGTGGTCCCGAAGAAGGCGAAACGTCTGCTGTCGCGAATCAGCACTTTCCGCAAGCCCGACAGAATCATCCGCCACGGCGCGTCCTCTCGTCCTGCACGTTATGTGACTTTCGTCGCGTTTTTCTCCCCTCTAACTGTCGAAAGCCCACAAAGACACGGCCCCGAACCGCCCGCGCCCGCCGGCCCGCGACCGATCGCGTTCGTTTCCGGCCAGCGGATCGCTGCCGGCCGGCCCCGGGATCGTCACGGCCGCGCGCCCCGACCGCGGCGACAGAGGTCGCAGCGGTGCCGGTCAACCCGGCGAAGTCTGCCTCCTGAACGGCCCTCAGTTCGTGGTGACGAAAGCACGCATGTCCTCCGCGTTTCTCGGCAGGCCGTAGGCGTTCACCAGCAGGGTGAAGTTGGCGAACAGCCCGGACTCACCCCACTGCCAGGTGGTGGGGGATTCCGCCAGCTTCCTCAACAGCCGTTGCTGGAGCTGGTCCAGGTCGGCGAAACACGCCGTCTCCCCGACGCGCCCGCCGGGAAAGGCCCGGCGCAGCGCCTCACCCACCACCGGCAGTGCGTCGGGGCCGCTCACCGCCGGAATCCGCACCAGCAGCGCCTCGAACGCCGCGTCCGCGTGCTCGTCACCGAGCTGCCGCAGCGCCAGCCCCGCCAGGCCGGACAGGTCACCGTCGAGAAAGGGCACCTCCGGAACCCGGGACCCACTTCGCCCGGCCCATTTCAACAGCTCCTCCGCGACCGCCCGCCCGGTGGCCGGGCCGTCGAGCCCGGCCAGAGCCACCGCCGCACCCCATCGCACCAGCTCCCGGCCGTCACCGAGGGCAGCCCGGATGATCGCCGCGCCATCGTCACCGGCCGCGCCGAACGCGACTGCTACCACCGTCGTCCCAGCTGGGACGACTTCCGTCCGGTCAAGACGAGCCGGGATTGCCTGTGTGGCAGGGTCGGGGTTCGGTTCAGCGGTACAGGGCGAGGACCGGGTGAAACGGGCGAGGGTCGTCTCCGTGGTGTCGGCCGGCGTCCGGGTGGCAGCGACCAGGGTCACGTCCGCCGTTGCGAGGTCGGTCGATGTGGAGGTGGGGGCGATGAGCAGGCCCAAGGAGACCAGGGCCGTCGCGGCGACCGCGGGGTTCGGGTCGGATGTGCCGGCGATCAGTGCGGGACGGATGGCGCTGGCGTCCTCGGGGAACCAGGCGAGAGCGTAGGCGGCGGCGACCCGCAGGCGTGGCTCCCCGGCGGACAGCAGGTCGCGGAAGAGGGGCACGCCGGTGCGGACCGCGTCGTACGCGCTCAGCTCGATGAACGCGAACATGCTCTCCCGGCCGCGATCATCGAGCGCCTCCACATAGCGGAAGACGCTGTCGTCGTCGTAGGACGGCAGCGGCGCGGCCCGCAGGATCGGCTCACCGCCGGCCGCCTGCTCCCGATAGGACGCGACCGGGAACGGGCCCGGCAGCCACGACTCGTCGACGCCGATCGCCAGTGACGTCAGCAGCGCCAGCAGGTCGGCCCGCTCCGGCGTGACCGGGTCGGCGAGCAGCTCCAGCAGGAACGGCACGGCGAAGGCGCTGGCCTCATACCGCGTACCCTGATGGAAGATGTTGCCGTTGAGTGCCCGCCGGGCGGCCTCGCGGACCGCGGCGTCGCCGGATCGCAGCGCCCGGATCTGATCCGGAACGTCGGACGCCGAACCGTATGCGTGCCCCAGCCGGGCCCATGGCACTTGTGAAAGCTTCTCCAACACGCCCCGGAACCTATCGCCACCCTCCGACATTTTCGGATCCGCGCAGCTCAGCGACCGTCGACAAGCCAGTCTGGACGGCAGTCGGTCAGGCCGGTGACCGTCACGGGCAGCGGGGACGGGCGGCTGTTCCAGCGATCCACGCTCAGGCGCAGCCGGTCGGAGGTCAGGGCTTCATCGCCGCGGGCGTCGACCGAGACACCGTCCGGTTCGTAGCCCAGTCTCCGCGACACCGTTACCTTTCAGTGCGCTTTAGTGAGCACACGATCGATAGTCCTGCCTTGCGGCGGGACGGTCCCGGTCTGACCCACGGGCGTGGTGCCGGATTCACGTTTCACGGCCACCTGCCCGCGTGCGCGGGTCTTCTGGTTGGCTCCACGTGCTGCCACCGGGCCACTCCCGGCGGTGTCGAACTCGGCCGCGAGAGCGGCCAGGTTGAGTGCGGCGTTGCGGTCGCGGTCGATGACCAGGCCGCACGCTTCACAGTTGAACTCGCGTTCAGACAGGGCCAGCTTGGTTTTCACCGTGCCGCAGTCTGAGCATGTCTTCGAGGACGGATACCAGCGGTCGGCCACTAGCAGCCGGCCGCCGTTCCATGAGGTTTTGTAAGCGAGCTGACGGCGGATATCCGCGAACCCGGCGTCGGCGATGTGCCGGGCGAGCCTGCGGTTTGCCAGCATGCCGGTGACGTTGAGGTCTTCCACCACGACCGTGGCGTACGTGGTGGCCAGGCGGGTGGTCAGCTTGTGCAGCCCGTCCCGGCGAAGGTTCGCCACGCGGGCGTGCGTGCGGCCGAGCCGGGCGGCAGTGCGTTCCCAGCGTTTCGAGGCCCGTCGCCCGGTGCGGCGGTCGGGGCCGGTCTTGCGTGACAGTGCCCGGCCGAGTGCCCGCATCCGCTGCCGCGCGGCGGCCAGGTGCCGAGGGTTGTCGACCAGCTCCCCGGTGGACAGCACGGCGAGGTGCTTGATCCCGACGTCCACACCGACCACGCTGCCGGGCCGGGCGGGGGTACGTTCGGTGCGTTCGACCTCGGCGGTGAACGAGACATGCCACCGCCTGCCGTCGCGGCGCACCGTGGCGGACATGATCCGCGCCGTGCCGTCGTCCACGCGGCGGGCCAGCTTACGGGCGGACTCGTGCAGCTTCAGGCGGCCCAGCCTCGGGAGCACGACATGCATCCGGTCCGGCTCGATACGGATCGCCCCGGTCGTGAACCGCACCGATGGTGTGGTGCGGCGGCGGGACTTGAACCGGGGGAACCCGACCGGCCTGCCGGCGCGTTTGCCCGTGCGGGAGTCGGCCCAGTTCCTCAGCGCGCGGGCCAGGGCGTCCAGGCCGGTATTGAACGCCTCCTTGGACACCTCGCCCCACCACGGCGCAACCCCGGGCTTCGCGGCGTTCCACGCCTTACGCAGCCCGGCCAGCGACCACGACAGCGACGGCGTGAGCAGCTCGTCCGGCACACCGTACGAGCGTTCGGCGGTGCGCTGACCCATGACGGCCTTGACCCGGGCAAGTGCCCAGTTGTGGGCGACACGGGCTGCTCCGGCATGCGCGAGCACGTCGCGTTCCTGGACCGGGGTGAGATCAAGGGCGAACCGGTACGCCTGGATCGTCTTCACACGGGGTCCCCGGTCGCGGCCTCGACAGCCCGGCGGGCGCGGTTCGCGGCAGCACGACGGCCGTACAGGCGGGCGCACAACGAGGTCAGGATCTCGGTCACGTCGCGGACCAGGTCGTCATCCACCTCAGCCGGATCAACCACCATCAGGCGTCGGCCCTGTGCGGTCAGCGCGGCCTCTACGTACTCGGCACCGAAGCGGGCGAACCGGTCGCGGTGCTCGACCACGATCGTCGACACGGCCGGATCACGCAGCAAGGCAAGAAACTCCTTACGGTGACCGTTGAGCGCCGACCCGACCTCGGTCACCACCCGGTCCACACCGAGCTTGCGCCCGGTGGCCCACATGGTCACCCGGGCCACCTGCCGGTCCAGGTCCGCCTTCTGATCGGCCGACGACACCCGGGCGTACACCACGGTCTGCCCGGCCCCGGCCGCCGTCGCGGTGACCGGCTCGCCGACCATGATGAGGCGGCCGAGGCGGTACGCGGGAACAGGCATCGTCCCGGACTCGTAACGCCGACGTGCCGTCGCGTACGAGACTCCCGTGGCCGCTGCCCATTCCTTCAAGTTCACGATGTCCACTATAGCCGACTATTGAGCACTAATGACGACCGAGATGCCAGCAGTTGCTTACCCTGCGACGCGTGGTTGTCCGGGAAGACCTCGGTCAGCGCGGCGGTGGCACCGAGATGGTCGAAGGCCAGGGTGAGCAGCGCCGTCCGGGCCTCGGTGCCGTAGCCCCGGCCGTGGTACGGCAGGCCCAGCCAGGACCAGGTGCCGACCTGCCGTACGACCGGGAAGTCCCGGGCGCGCAGCGCGACCATCCCGATCGGAGCGCCGTCGGCGAACACCGCGAGGCCCAGTTCCCAGGACCGCGGATCCCAGGTGGCGAGCCGGTGCCAGTGCCCGCGCAGCACCGATCGGGCCCGGTCGGCGGGGGAGCCCTCGGTCCACGGGGTCAGGAACGGGCGCTCGCCCAGCCGGTGCACACCCGCGGCGGCGATTGCGGCCAGCGTGGCCAGTTCGTCCTCACGGGGGATGCGCAGGTGCAGCCGTGGGGTCGTGAGGGTCAGCCCGTACAGCGGCCAATGATCGTGAAGGGTCATGACAGCCGGACCGGGTTGACCACGTCGGCGGTGATGGTGAGCAGCATGATCGCGCCGCCGATCAGGACCAGTGTCATCGTCACCGGGTACAGCCGGGTGAAGTCGATCGGGCCCACCGCCGGGCGGCCGCGCAGACGGCGGACGGTGTCGCGCAGGCGCTCGTACCAGATGACCATGAGGTGTCCGCCGTCCAGTGGCAGCAGCGGCAACAGGTTGAACACCGCCATGAACAGGTTGAGGCTGGCCATCAGCAGCAGGAACACCTCCCACAGGCCCCGTTCGGCCGCCTCGCCGCCGAGCCGGGTCGCTCCGACCATGCTGATCGGGGTGTCGGCGGTGCGTTCGGCGCCCCCGATCGTCGCGAGCAGTGCCGGGATGCGCTGCGGGAAGGCGATCAGCTGGGTGGTGGCCCGGTGCAGCAGTTCGCCGGTGAAGGTGACGGTCGCGCCGGCGGCTTCGCCAGGACCGAATTTCTGGTACGCCGGGGGCGGGGTGGCCGTGGCACCGATCATGCCGACCTCTCGTGTGGTGCCGGGGTGGGTCACCCGGGCCACGTCCACCGTCAGGGTGAGAGTCTCGGCTCCTCGCCGCACGGTCACCGCGGTCGGCCCGCCGGCCGCCCGCACGGCGGTCAGCACATCAGCCCAGAGTGGGGTGGTGGTCCCGGCGACGGCCGTGATCCGGTCCCCGGGACGCAGGCCGGCGTCGGCGGCCGGGCAGACCGCGCCGACGCAGGAGGTGGCGGACAGGACCGGTTCGGTGGCCGGGTTCAGGTTCGGCAGGCCGGTGCTGACCGCCATCGCGTAGAGGATCGCCGCGGCCAGCAGCACGTGCGTGAGCGGCCCGGCGGCCATCACCGCGGTCCGTTTCCACCAGGGCTGACGCCACATCGCCCGCGCGTTCTCGTCCGGTGTCAGGTCGTCCAGGGTGGTCATGCCGGCGATCTCGCAGAAGCCGCCGATCGGCAGGGCTTTCAGCCCGTACTCGGTGTGGCCGCGCCGGAACGAGAACACGGTCGGCCCGCGCCCCACGAAGAAACGCCGCACCCGCAACCCGAACGCCCGGGCGGTCAGCAGATGCCCCGCCTCGTGAATCGACAACGACAGGCACAGCCCGACGACGAACAGCACGACACCCGTGAGATAGGCCAGCACGCGCTGATCGTACAAATCAGCCGAGGCTTTTGACGAACACCAGACACAGTTCGGCGGTACGCACGGTGGTCCCGTCCTCGGCCACGTCGATGCGGTCGGTGATGATCGGCTCGTCACGCCAGGCGGCGAAGCCGGTCCACCGGTAGAGCCGGATGGCCCGCTGGTTGTCCGGATGCACACCGAGGGCGACCCGGCGGTGCTGCAGCGCCCGCAGCCGGTTCTCGGCCTCGGCCAGCAGCCGCTGCGCGATGCCCCGGCCCCGGTGTTCCGCCGTCACCTTCAGATGCTGCAGCAACGGAACCCGGGGCAGGCCGTCGCGGAGTTCCGGTTCCTCGGCCGGGCCGGTCCGCAGGAAGACGTGACCGATCAGGGCCTCGCCGCGCAGCGCGAACAGCAGGATGCCCCGCTGGTTGCCGAGATGTTCCAGGAAGTGGTGCCGGTCGTGCCGGTCCTCGACGAGTTCGCGGACGTCCTCGTCCGAGGCTGTACGTATCGACACGTCGTCACCCACCGATGGCCTCCGGGTTGCTCTGCCTCCGGTGATCGTGCCGCTACGTGGCGCTGCTGTCGATGGATGGCAGCAGCGCGGACGTCGTCAGCGGTGGAGGTGGCCGATCATCACGAAGGCGGCGACGAGTGCCGTGGTGATGCCGAGTGCGACGGTGGTCGCCCGGGTCACCAGTCGGATGATCTTGAAGGTGGCGTACACGAACAGCCAGGCGACGATCAGGGGAGTCGCGGCGGCCAGGGCGATGGCGATGTCGTGCATGTAGGCGCCATCGGCAAATGAGGGGATGGCATGAGTACTCGCCGGGACTATGGTGCTCATGAGGGGTGGGCCTTTCTGCGTCAGTCGTCAGCGGGCCGCCCTGTTCCAGCAGCGCTTCCAGCCGGGGCAACGGCAGGAGGCGCTTCGCTGTCTCATCGCATGGGCGCCCCCTCACAGCCGACCTCAAAAAGATCCACCTGGAGTACCTGTATCTAGACTGTAAGTTGCTGTAGTCCATGTTTGCAACGAATGCATAAAGGTGGAACGTGAGGAAGTGGGTCACCGATTCACTCACGTGCCCTGACGATCACGATGGCAGGCTGCTACGGTGCAACCGGCGCCTCGCCAGCCGCGCTGATGCTGTAGTAAAGTGAAGTTTTCTGGAGGTGCGGGAGTGCCTGTCGCTGCAGCATCACGAGCCTTGGCCGTGCGTCTGCGCGAGTTGCGCAAGTCGTGGTGGCCGGATGTCTCGGTCACCCAGGCGGAGCTGGCCGAAGCGCTCAGCGGGCGGAAACGAGCCAGCGTCCAGCTGATCTCCTCCTGGGAGAGCAGCACCAGCCCGGCGCCACCGCCCGAGGACCGGCTCAACGCCATCCTGACCTTCTTCAGCTCCCGGCGTTCGATCGAGTCCCGTCCCTACCGGCTCGTCGCCGAACAGGAACTGACAGGCGAGGAGAGTGCCACCCGGGCCCTGCTGCGCGACGAACTGTTCGCCCTGCGCGCGGCCGCCGTCGCCGACGCGGCCACCGGCTATCCGGCGAACCCGATGAGTATCGTCGGCCGCGGGCCCTGGCACTACAAAGAGGGCCCGATCCTGATCGTCTGCTCCGAGCCGGAGAACGAGGCCTGGCCGTCGATCCCGGACCCGGACGTCGCGAAACTGTCCCGGCTGGCCGACCTCGACTCGCTCTTCGAACTGCACGGCCACCTCCGCGCGGTCAACCCGGACCTCGACGTCGGCTACGTCAGCGCTCGCGAGATGACTGAAACGGATTGGACCGCCCACCTGGTGCTGCTCGGCGGAGTCGACTGGAACAAGGCCACCTCGAACGCCCTGCGGCTGACACCCGTCCCGGTGACACAACTGTCCGCCGACGACGACCCGAGTCGCGGCTGCTTCCAGGTCGTTACCGAGACGGAGTCGCTGTCGTTCTCACCCGAGTTCGACATCCGCGAAGACACCCATGTCCTGATCCAGGACGTCGGCCATTTCTTCCGAGCGCCCAACCCCCTCAACCGGGAGCGCACCATAACCGTATGCAACGGTATGTTCGGTAGCGGCGTCTACGGTGCCGTGCGCACCCTCACTCATGACATCTTCCGCGAGAAGAACGCCGACTTCCTGGCGCAGACCTTCACCGGCGATGCCTTCAGCCTGCTGTTTCGCGTCCAGGTGCTGAACGGTATCGCCGTCACCCCCGACTGGACCGCACCGGGCACCGTGCTGCACGCCCTGGCGCAGGACTGACCGGTGCTCAGTTACCAGACCGCTGAACTCCACCACGGCTCCCACACCGACCTGCTCCAGGAGTTGCCGATCCCGGCGGAGGCGCCCGCCGGCCGAGGACTCGACGCCATCATCGTGCCCACCGCGTGGTCGGCCGACGCGCTGCGCCACGCCATGCAGGTCGCCAAGACCATCGACTGCCCGGTCGTCGCTCTCTGCAGCCGCGCCGCGTCCGCCGCTCAGACCATCCGGATCGCCGACCAGGAGGCCGCCGCCGTCCTCGCCGTCGACGTCGACCCGTCCCTGGCCGAACACCTGCCCCGATCCGACACCGACCTGTTCCTGCAGCAGAACGGATTCGGCTCCACCAGCGACCTCAGCCTCAAACGCAACCTCGGGACGGTCTTCGCCCGCGGCTCCGGCTGGCAGCGGGTGCTCTTCCTCGACGACGACATCCACATCGACGACCCGGCACACCTGCACCGGGTGGCACCACTGGTCGACGACTACCGCGCCGTCGGCCTGGCCAACCACGGATTCGCCGACAACTCCGTCGTCTGCCACGCCAACCGCGCCGTCGACGGACCCCAGAGCACGTTCATCGGCGGCGGCGCCATGATCGTCGACACCTTCCGGACCCGCTCGTTCTTCCCCAACATCTACAACGAGGACTGGTTCTTCCTCCTCGGCGACGGCGTGCCCTTCCGGGCGGCCCGGTCCGGGACGATGCACCAGCGCCCCTACGACCCGTTCGCCAACCCGGCCCGCGCCGTCGCCGAAGAACTCGGCGACACTCTCGCCGAAGGCCTGTTCTGGCTGCTCGACGGCGGTCAGCAACCGGCGAACCCGGGCAGCACCTACTGGGGCGACGCCCTCTACCGCCGCCGCCACTTCATCGACCTGCTCCTCGCCGCATCCGGCGACGGACCCGACCACCACCGGATGCGGCGCTCCCTGGAAGCCGCCCGGGGCCGCAGCGCCGACATCACCTACCGGCTCTGCCACCGTTTCGTCGAACTGTGGCAGTCCGACCTGGACCGCTGGCGGCTACACCTGGACCGCGCCCAGATCGGCGACAGCCCGGAGAAGTTCCTGCACAAGGTCCGCATGTCCCACCACGTGCAGTTCTCGAAGGCCTACCTGAACTCCCGCCGCTGACCTTCTCGACCGCTGTGCGAGGCCGGAGCCGGTCCAGCCTCGCCGCACGCCTTCAGCGGAGCGGCTTTCGGTAGCGGTGGTGAGCCGCCGTCACCTGGAAGCCAAAACGTTCGTACAGGGTCCGGGCCCCTGATGGATCATGGGCTTCGGTCCGCAGCCGGGCCGTACCACCCAGACGAGTCAGAGCCCGGCTGAGCAGGACGGACGCGAGACCGCGACGCTGAAAGTCCGGGTCCACCACAAGGTCGTCGATCTCATCGCCGACCACCGCGGCGAACGCGGCGATCCGATCACCCGCCGTGACCACTTCGAAGGTCGACAGATCGGATCGTCGAAGCCAATCACGCAGCCGGTCCTCACTGGGCAGGCTCACGAACGCCCGCCCGGCCCACGCCCGCCGCGCCAGCCGCCACAGTGCCCCCGCGTCATCGCCGGTCGCGGTGCGCACCCGGAAACCTTCGGGCAGCGAGCTCGCCGGTACGAACCCCGCGTCGCGCCGCATCTCGATCATCGTGAAGACCCGCCGATACCCCCGGCCGACCAGCAGCGCCTCCCGAGCATGATCCCCGTCGACGGCATTGCCACCGAGCGTCACCGGCCCCGTGATCCCCTGCTCGGCGACGATCCGGCGCACCGCGTCCTCACCCGCGTCGAGCGCCGTGCCCGCGTCGAGAGCCTCTTCCCCGTCGAGCGCCGCTGTCTCGATGAGGTAGATCCGAACACCGTCGTCCTCGACCCACGACCGCACGATCCACACCCTCCTGGAGAATCCCGGCCGCGTCCGCTCACGACACCGCGACCCGAGCACCCGCGGCAAGATCAGTGACCGGCGGTGACGGCTGCCTCGATCCGCAGGCCCACACCGATCAGGACCAGCAGCGCGGCGAGGACCTGGACCTCGCCTGTCACGGTGAGCAACAGGCCGGTGCCGATGGCCAGGTTACCGACGATGCGGCTGGTCTGGGTTCGGCGTTCGGGCTTGGTCATCGGCTGCACGACGGGGCCTCCTGGGACAGGCGGTACAGGGTCAAGGCGGCCAGCGACGGGGCGTCGACGATGCCGCCGGTGCGGATCAGACCGGTCACCTCGGAGTCGGTGAACCGCCGGTGGATCATGTCCTGTTCGGTCACCTCACGGTCCGGGACACCGGACTCCAGATCGGAGGCCAGGTACACGTCGAAACCCTGGGTGCAGTAACCGTAAGCCTCGTACAGGTGACCGAGATGGGTCATCGAACCGGCGCGCAGGCCGGTCTCCTCGGCCAGCTCCTGACGGGCCAGGGCCAGCTGATCGCCGGACCCGCCGGTGCCCCAGCTGCCCTGCGGGAACTCCCACGCCCGCCGCCCGACCGGGTAACGGAACTGCTCCACCAACCAGAAACCGTCCTCCCAGCGCGGCAGGACCAGGGCGAAATCGGGTTTCTCGACGACACCGTAGATCCCGGGACTACCGTCGGGGCGGCGGACCTCATCCTCCCGGACCGTCATCCACGGGTTGCGGTAGACGACGCGGGTGCTCACCTGTTCCATGATTCACCTATCCCAGGGTCAGCCGGCGGAGCCCGGCTTCGGTCAGCCGGCCGGATTCGGCGGGAGTCACCGGGGCGCGACCGGTCGCACGGCGCAGCACCGTCTCCGGGTCTGCTCCGAGGCCGGTGATCGCGGACTGCCGGTCAGGGCCGAACAACAGGTCCAGCACCACGGCGGCGGCCTGCGGGGTGATCCAGGCGGGCCGGCCGAGCGCGTCGGCGACGTCCAGGCCGTGCACGGCGAGTTCGACGACCCTGGTGGTGAGGAAGTCGGTGAGCAGCATGGCGTCGCCGTGCCGGGTCACCACCACCCGATCCGCGGCGGCCCCGTCGACGGCGTGCAGCATCGCCGCCACGGTCGCCGCGAACTCGGCGGGGGAGACCGCGCGCGCCTGCGCCGTTCGTACCCGCTCGGTGTTGGCGGTCTCGCTGAAACGCTTGTCCGCGCGGTAATAGCCGGCCGCCGTGGTGTCCGGTGCCGAAGGCGCCGGGGCGGCGATCATCACGGGCACCCGGCTCAACACGGTGATCACATGCCCGGCCAGGTCACGGACCAGCCAGGGCGCGCAACGGGTGGGCAACTCCCACTCGGCAGCCGTCAGCGATTCAAGCACGGCGCCGAACGCCGAGGCCTCGGCGCGCAGGGCGCTCACCCGAACCACCGCACCGACTGGCCGTGCGCCTTCGACCAGGCCAGCGGCCTGCCGTCGAGGGTGACAACGTTGTACGACGTGTCGTCCGGTGTGGGTGGCAGCCCGTCGAACGGCACCACCTCCGGTGACTCGGCGGAGATCCAGTGACCGGGCAGTGCGCCGGCCAGGTCGATGAATGCCGCCCGGCGGTCCGCCGGAACCTGGTACAGCACCGAGGTGTGAAAGACCACCAGCGTCGCATCCGGCGGGGCCTCGGCGGCCAGCGCGGGCAGGTCGTCGACCAGATCACCGGTGATCAACTCGGGTGGGTCGGCGGCGGCGACCGCGGCGGCCGCCTGCAGACGAGCCTCGTTGGTCTGAGTGGCCCGGACCCGTAGGTCCGCCTCGATCGCCGCCCAGTGAGTGACCGTGAAAGCGTGGAACGCGCCCGGCTGCTCGACCGGCCCGCCGAGCAGCCGCACCACCGCGAACAGCAGGTTCGGCTGCCGTTTCGCGACCGGCACCGCCGCCAGCAGCCGGTGGATCACGGTGTCCGCCGCGACTGCCAGCGCCAGCCGCTCGTAGACGGGCGACACACCCCGCGCCTCACGGGTGGCGAAGTCGGCGTACAACTCAGCGGTCGTCACCGGGTGATCCTGGCACACCAATCTCGAGGCGACGCGTGGTCACCGCCCGGCGCTGTCCCGAAGAAGGGCGGCCAGTTCGGCGGGGCGGGTCAGCATCGGCCAGTGGCCGGAGTCGATGTCGACCAGGGTCAGATGTTTCGCCTTCGCCAGTTCGGGGAGTTCGCCGGCGTCGATCCACTCACGGGCCTGCGCGGGCGTGAACTCGGGGCAGATCAGCACCACCGGCACGTCGAACCGGCGCTCGTCGGTCCACCGCACCACCCCGGTGGCGACACCCTCCGGCACCGGAACCGCGTTCGCGGCGAACGACGCCCGCGCCTGCTCGTCCAGGTCGGCCGCGTCGGCACCCTCGAACGGCTCCCACCCGGGGAACGCCATGAAACCGTCCTGCACCGCGAAGAACGCCGCGTACTGCGCACCATCCGACGACGGGTACCCGCCGATCAGCACCACCTTCGCGACCCGGTCGGGCCGGGCGTCGGCGGCCAGCCACGCCAGCGTGCACGCCGCCGAATGACCCACCACCACCGACTTGCCGGGCGCCGCGTCGACGGCCGCGAGAACCGCCGCCACCTGGTCGTCGAGAGTGGCCGAAGCGTGGGCGGGCAGCGACACCGGCACGGCTGACGGGCCCAGCGCGGCGGCGACGTCGGCCCACACCGACACGTCCGTCCACAGCCCGCCGATGAGCACGATCTGTTCGTTGGTCACATCAGACAAAATAGGCGCTAGAAGTCGTAGACGGTGGTAGAAATGCCACGTTCGCAGAGGGCCGTCACGATCATCGGTTCGATGCGTTCCCATTTGCCGCCGGCCAGTCCGCATCCGATCCGCGGCATGTGCACCGATGCCCCCAGCCGCGCCGCGTGGCCGGCGACCGCGCCCAGGCAGGTCCCGATCGCGTCGTAGCGCACCGGCGGCCCGCCGCTACCGGTCCGGATGCCCCGCTGGCCGACCATGTTCGCCACCCACACATCCGGTGTGACCTGCACCAACTGGACGGCGCCGAGCCCGAAGTCGTTTCCGGCCCGGCCCCGGTGCCACTGCCGGAACGCCCGTTCGGGCTCCGGCCAGCGCCGTGACACCGCGACCACGAAACCCTTGCCCCATCCGCCGATGTCGTTGCAGACATGCGCGATGATCTTCGGCCCCTTGGCCTGTGGGCTCGTCGCGTCACCCTTGATGATCTTCAATTCCACCATCGGCAGATCTTCGCGTACGACGGCCCGGTCCCGCGACGTCAATACGGGGTCAGCGTCTCATCAGGGCGAACACTCCCCACCCGAGATAGCGGCGCTGATAGCGGACGTAGTTCAGCGGCGCGGTGTCCAGTTCGACGCGCATCGCACCGGCCAGCTCGTCGTCCGGGTTCTCCGCGAGCCAGGTGCGCACCGTGAGCCACTGAGCGGCGACGTACCGATCCCAGCTGTCGCCGTCGGCCAGCACCATCTCGACCAGGTCCCACCCGAACCGCCCGAACGACGCCACCAGACCGGGCAGATCCTCGAACTGCTCACGGGTTTGGGCGCCGCTGCCCTCGACCGCCACCCGGTCCGGCGGCTGCCGACGCCAGAACGGCTCGCCGACCAGCACGATCCCGCCCGGCCGCAGACTGCGCCCGAGCAACTCGAGGGTGCCTTCGACACCGCCGCCGATCCAGGTGGCACCGATGCAGGCCGCGACGTCCACCGGCTCGGCCGCCACGAAACCGGCCGCGTCGGCGTGCGTGAACTCCACCCGGCCGGACACCCCCAGTTCGACGGCGCGGGCGCGAGCCGCGGCCAGGAACACCGTGCTGATGTCGACGCCGGTGCCGCCGACCCCGTGCTCACGGCTCCAGGTGCACAGCATCTCCCCGCTGCCGCAGGCCAGGTCGAGCACCTTCTGCCCCGGCCGCAACCGGATCGCCGCCCCCAGGGTGGCCAGCTTGGCGGCAGTGAACGGGTTGTGGATGCGGTGATCCCGCTCCCGGATGACGAAACTACGTGGCAGATCCATTTCTTCGATTCCTCACGTCGCGCGGAACAAGCCGAACAAGAGGACACGTCGTGGAGCCCGTGAATCTAACCGCCATCGGATGATCGAGCGATCGATTTAGCCGGGCCACCACCCTAAGATCAGCGCCAGCGAACGAGGAGGCCGTCATGGCGAGCTGGCAGATGAACGTGGTGGCGGCCTTCACCCGGCTGGCCTACCAGCGCGGATTCGCCACCGAACAGGCCGGCCGGCGGATCCTCGCCCGCCCCAAACGCCCCTCCGCACCCCCGAAGAGCATCACCCGCAGGTACGACGTGAGCACCACCCACGACCACGGTTTCGACCTGCACCGGGTGCGGACCGGGCCGTCCGGCACCGGCGTGACGGTGGTGTACCTGCACGGCGGGGCGTACACCAACGAGATCGTCGGCCCGCACTGGTCGCTGATCGCCCACCTCGCCGACCGCACCGGCCACGAGGTGGCCGTGCCCATCTACGGCCTGGCCCCGGCCCACCACGCTCTGCAGGCGCTGGAGTTCGTCACCGCCGTGATCACCGCGGAGGTGGCCCGCGGCCGGCGCGTCTACCTGGCCGGCGACTCGGCCGGCGGCGGGCTGGCGCTGCTGGCCGCCCAGGCCGCCGGCGGCCCGGCCGGGGGAGTGGCCGGGCTGACCGCGATCGCCCCGTGGCTCGACCTGTCGATGGCCAACCCCGAGGTCGACGCCTTGGAACCGTCCGACCCGTGGCTGCGCCGGGCCGGCCTGCGCCCCCTCGCCGCCGCGTGGGCCGGTGACGTCGCGCTGACGGATCCACGGGTCAGCCCGCTCTACGGGGACCTGGCGATCCTGCCGCCGACCCAGATCCTGGTCGGCACCCGCGACATCACCATGCCCGACTGCCGGGTGCTGCGGGACCGCATCCCGCAGTCGGTGCCGCTGACCTACCACGAGCAGGAGGGCGCCGTGCACGTCTACCCGCTGCTCCCGGTCCCCGAAGCCCGCCAGGGCAGACTCGCCGTGACCGACCACATCCGGCAGGCGACCCGGTAAAGGCGACCGGCTATGTTCTGAGCCTCGATCCATAGGAGACCGAACATGGCGACGGTGCAGGAGCGGGCGGACGCCGCCATGCGACTGGTCCAGACCGATCCCCGGCTGGCCCGCGCCGAGGCGCTGCGGGTGCGCACCGCCGCCCGGCGAGCCGGTGACGCCGGGGCCGAGTCGGCGGCCGAGCGGGTTCTCGGGCTGGCCGGCCGGGAGAGCAACAACGTCGCGTCGGCGGCCCGGCATCTGCGCCGCGCGGTCGCCCTGGCCGACGCGGCGGGCCTGCCGGTGGCGGCGGCCCGCGCCCGGATGACCCTGGCCCTGGTGCGCGCCGACCAGGGCGACATCGCCGAAGCCATGAGCCTGGGCGAGGCGGCCGCACCGTACCTGGAAGGGCTCGAAGCCGCCCGTCTCGGCCATCAGCTGGCGCTGGTCGCGCAGCGGCGCGGCCTGTTCCGGGAGGCCCTGCGCGGGTACGGCAGCGCCCTGGCCGTCTTCCGCCGCGAAGGTGACCTGCACTGGGAGGCCCGGGTCCGCAACAACCGGGGTGTCCTGCACGCCTACCGCGGCCATCCGGGCCCGGCCGAGACGGACCTGCGGCGCGCCGAGGAACTGTACGCCGCGCTGGGCCAGGACCTGGCGGTCGCCGACGTCCGATGGAATCGTGGTTTCGCGGCCGGCCGCGACGGCCGGGTGGTGACCGCGCTGACCCATCTGGCCGCCGCCGAGGACCACTACGTCCAGCATCACCTCTCCCCGGCGATGATCATGATGGATCGTTGTGACGTGCTGCTGTCGGCAGGGCTGTACGAGGAGGCCCGGGACGTGGCTACCGCGGCCGTCCGGGAACTGACCCGCCGCCGGATGACCGCCGACCTGGCCGAAGCCCGCCTGCTGCTGGCCGCCGCCGCCCTGGCCTGCGGCGACCTGACCGCCGCCCGGCACGCCGCCCGCCTCGCCGAACGCGCCTTCACCCGGCAGGGCCGCCCCGGCTGGGCCACCGTCGCCGGCTACACCCGCCTGCGCACCGACTGGACCGCGGGACGGCCACGTCCGGCTCTGCTGCGCGCGGCGGTCGCCGGTGCCGCCGCGCTGCGCGACGCCGGTTGGGCCGCCCCGGCCGCCGACGCCGCCCTGATCGCGGCCCGCTGCGCCCTCGCCGCCGGCCGGCCCGGTGAGGCCACCGAACTGCTGCGGCACACCGCCCGCGCCCGGCGCCCGGGTTATCCGGCGGCACTGCGGGTGAGCGCCTGGCACGCGATGGCCCTGCTACGGATCGCGGGCGGCGACCGCCGGGGCGCCGAGGCCGCGCTGCGGGCGGGGCTGCGCGCCCTGGACGAACACCGGCTCACCCTGGGCGCCACCGAACTGCGGGTGCGCGCCGCCGAACACGGATTCGACCTGGTGATGACCGCGTTGCGGCTGGCGGTGTCGGCCGGGTCGGCCCGGTCGCTGCTGATCTGGGCCGAACGCGGCCGGGCCGCCGCCCAGCAACTGCGCCCGGCCGGGCCGCCGCAGGATCCGGGGCTGGCCGAGGAGTTCGCCGAACTGCGGGCGGTCGCCGCGGTCCGCGAACAGGCCCTGGCCGAAGGCCGTGACGCGCGACGCCACCAGCTGCGGCAGGCCCACCTGGAACGCTCCATCCGGGACCGGGTCCGCCGCACCCACCCGGCGACCCCGGTGGCCCGCGCCGGTGCCCTGCGCACCCGGACACTCACCGAGCACCTGGCCGGCCGGGCCCTGATCGAACTGATCACCGTCGACGACACGCTGCACGCGGTGGTGCTGGCCGGGGGCCGGCTGACCCGCCGCGAACTGGGACCGGTCGGCGCGGTCAACACCGAGATCCGCGCGCTGCGGTTCGCCCTGCACCGGATGTCGCTGCGCGACCGGACCGGGCCGTCCGGCGCGGACCGCCTCGACCGGATGCTGCTCGCCCCGCTGCGCCCGCTGATCGGGAACGCCGGCCTGGTCATCGTGGCATCGGGCCGGCTGCACGGGGTCCCGTGGCGGATGCTGCCGACCTGCGCCGACCGGACCGTGTCGGTGGCCCCCAGCGCGGTCGCCTGGCTACGCGCGGCATCCGCGGCGCCGTCCGGCGAGGGCACGGTCCTGGTCGCCGGTCCCGGTCTGCCCGGCGCGGCCGACGAGATCAAGACCTTGGGCGTACGGTACGGCACAGCGCACGCCCTGGCCGGTGACCAGGCACGCGTCCCGGCCGTACTGCACGCCATGGACGGCGCAGCCCGCACCCACATCGCCGCACACGGAACCTTCCGCGCCGACAACCCGCAGTTCTCCACGCTGGGCCTGGCCGACGGCCCGCTGACCGTCTACGACCTGGAGACCCTGAACCACCCGCCCGATCTGGTGGTGCTGTCCGCCTGCGACTCCGGCCTGTCCACCGTGCACCGCGGCGACGAGATCATGGGTTTCGCCGCCGCACTGCTGGCGCTGGGCACCCGCTCGGTGATCGCCACGGTCGCCCCGGTCCGCGACGGCGCGGCCCGCGACGTGATGGTGCGCCTGCACGATCGACTGCGGGCCGGATCGTCCCCGTCCGTGGCGCTCGCCGAGGCTCAGTGGGCGTCGCGCGGCGATCCGGCCGCGTCAGCGTTCATCTGTCACGGTGCCGGATAGGTGAAGTCGCCGGGCGCCTCCAGATAGCGCCCGTACCCGGGGAACGGATCCGGCAGCCCCTTGAGCAGGATGTCCGCGGCGTCCCGGCAGCTCTGCCCGGCCGAGGTGGCGGCCGCGATCCGGGCCGCCACGTACGGTGTCGCGAACGACGTACCACTCCACGCCACCTGCCCGGCGAACGTGAGCGGCTGCGGCCCGTGATCCCAGGTACCGGTCACGTACGGCAGATGCACCCGCACCCCCGGCGCGCAGACCGTGATCCAGTTGCCGGTGTTGCTGAACCCGGCCGGCACGGCCGCCGCCCCGGTCGTGTCGACGGCCGCCACCGAGATCACCCCGTCCCGGCTGGCCGGATAGAAGTTCGGCGTCGCGCTCTCGACGTTGCCGGCCGCCGCGACCACCACGGTCTCGGCCGGCAGACTGTCCAGCACCAGCTCCAGCGCGAGCGGTGGTGTGTCCCCCTCGAACACACCACCGAGCGACATGCTGATGATCTCGGCTCCGGCGTCACGGGCCCGCAGGATCCCGGCCGCCAGATTCACCTCGTCGGTGATGCCGTGCACCGACAGGACCTGCACCGACATCAGCACACAGTGGCGCGCGTACCGGGCCACCACCCCGGCGGCGGCGGTACCGTGCCCACCCATCAGCCCGATCCGCCGCGTCGCCGAGTCCAGGTAGACCTGGTCCAGCTCGTGCACCCCGTGCCGCAGCGGCCGCCCGAACACCGGCATCGTCAGCGCCGCCGGGTCCAGCCCGGTGTCGACGACCGCGACCCGTACCGGCCGGCACTCGGTCGCCCCGGCGGCCGTCGGCTGTTCCGGCACCGGAAGCGGTTCGGTGGCCAGACCGCCGTGCAGTTTCGGCTGGCCGGTGATCGGCGCGCCGCTGTTGGCGGCGAAGGCATGGTTGAGCCCGACCCGTGGCCCGCCCCGGGCCAGCCCCCGCATCGACGACACCAGCGCCGGCAGGTCGGTCTCCACCCCGTCGTCACCGGCCGGCACCGCGACCCGGGTCACGATCCCGGCGAGCGGGTCGTCGGCGACGGTCCGCAACGTTCGCAGCGGACCCAGCAGCGTGTTCATCTCCCGCATGTCCGGGTCCGCGACCAACAGCTCACCGGCGAAGTAGTAGGTGTCACCGGTCCGGCGGATCCGTGGGTCGAGCGCCCACGGGTTCGGGAACGCGGTCTCTTCGGGCATGGTCGTCTCGCTTTCGCGTCAGCCGACCGCCACCCAGGCGGTGACGATCGGAGGGGAAACGGCGCCCCGCAGCCGCAGCCGAACCGACCGGACCAGAGGCAGGTCGGCGTCGAACCGGCCCTCCCCGTCGATCGGGCGGCGCACGGTACCCCCGTCATGGAGCAGCACGGCCTCAGTGTGACCGGCCGGTTCGACCAGTCCGTCCACCTCGAACCCGCCGGCCACCCGGGTCACCCCCAGATGCACCTGGACCCCGCCGGAACCGGCCGCACCGAACACCAGCATCCGGGTGTCGTCCGGCCCTCGGGTCAGCGCGCCGTCGTCGGTGAGCGAATCCCATTCCAGGTCGGCGAAGTCCTCACCGGAGTCATGGAACGCGAACGCTGCCACCGCGTACCTGCCGACCGCCGGTGGCATCGGATCCACCCGGCCGATCAGTGCTCGCAGCGCTGCGTCCAGATCCATATCGCCGGTCTCCTCTTCGCGGGGCATGTCACCGGTCATGACCGTGCTCCACGGTTCCTGATACAGCCGGTCTCATCAGACGGCGCAGTTTCTCCAGACAGCGGTGCCGGGTCGGCCCCAGATAGCCGATCGGCACATCCAGGGCGGCGGCGGCTTCCGCGTACGACGGCGCCGGTTCGGCCATCATCACCCGCAACAGCCGCTGGCAGCCGTCACCGAGCTGGTTCAGGCCCTCCCACAGGCGGCCGGCCAGTTCGTCACGGCGCAGCCGCTCGTCGGCGGCGACCACGATCTCCTCCGGCGACTCGTCTTCGCGGGCCGCCCCGATCCAGGCCATGTCCCCGGCCGGCGGCGTGCGATTGCGGGCGGCGAGGACCCGCAACGACTCGCGCCGCGCGGTCGTCGACAGCCAGGCCCCGGCCCGATCCGGATCGGTCAGCGTGCCCAGCGAACGGGCGAACTTCTCCCAGGTCGTCTGACAGACGTCCTCGGCGTCGGCGGTACCGAGCCGGTGCGCGCGGGCCACCGACCAGACGAGACCGGCGTACGCCCCGACCAGCGCCTCCCAGGCGGACGCGTCACCGCTCCTGGCGCGCGCAACCAGGGCGGCCGTCTCCAACGGCTCCATCACGGACTCCTTCAGTGTTGTCTCTGAGTAGTCCGCCTCGTCCGTTCCGTACCACATTCTGTCGCCTAGCCGACATCGAAGACTTGATCACATCCGACGAGACGACCGCCTCCCAGCGCATCCGGGAGAAGGCCCGGCAACAGCCAACCACCGGTCCACCGCACTCCTCGATGTACACCCGATGCCCGTCACCCACGGACCCAGAGGCGGATACAGCGTCACCACAGCCGGTCGAAGATCAGCTGATCGACGGGCGACACCCGGCCCCGGTCGGCATAGGTCAGCCAGGCGAACTCCTCGATCTCACTACTGGCCCGCAACTGCCCGACATAGTCGGCGGTGTAACAGGTCATCCGCACCCGCCGCCCCGGATGCCCGTGCGCCGCAGCGGTGAACACCCCGAACAACTCAGCACTGCCCACCGTGACCGCCACATCGAGCTCCTCCCGGATCTCGCGCACCAGCGTGTCCAGGTCACTCTCGCCGGCTTCCCGCTTCCCGCCGGGAAAGTAGAAGACGTCCTTACCTCGATTACGGGTACTGAGCACCCGCCCGTCAACAAGATGAACCCACGCAACCTTGTCGATGTCACTCATCCCCCCATGTTCCCAGCGCCCCGGCCACCCCCGAACCCCGACACCCTCGAAAGCCGAAGATCAAACCCACTTGCCGGTACGCCATGACCGCTAGCGCCGAACCCACACCTCCCGCGCCCACCGCGCGACCTGGTCCCGGCACAAGGTCACCCCGCGACCGCCGGGCGGAAGCGACAGAAGGCCCTTTCGAGGCAATGAATGACTCGAAAGGCGGTCGACGTGCTGTCCCGATGCGCATCGCGCCCATGTGAGGGAGGAGTCGGCGTTCGGGTCTGCGTCGGCAAGGAGGGTGCAGAAGCCGAGATCTCGACCGAACTGTCCGCTCAACTCATCAGGGACCGGGGGCGGACGCCGGCCGACGCCCGCCCCCGGTGCGGTCGCTACTGGGTGAACACCCAATATTGTTCGGTTCTCCCCGCGCACGGCTCCGTTCTCAGAACGTTTCCGCCGTTGTAGGGCGTGCTGGACTTGGTCAGGCACAGGCCAGGTTTGGAGACGCTGTCGAAGTACGCCCAACCGTTCGCGTACCGAATGGTGAAGAACTGACTGCTGTTGACGGCGCATGCGTCGCTTCTGACCGGGGCGCCGCTTTCATCCGCGGTGATGCAGGTGTTGGGGCGTCCCGATCCGGGGTTTCCCCTGATCTGGTAGATGTCGGGATTGTTGGCGACGGTCCTCCGGTAATCGAGGCGTTGGTAGCGCTGATCGCCGTTGCAGGGGAAGACTCGGAAGCCGAACTGGACCGAGAAGTCCAGGCAGCCGCCTGCGCGGTTGGACGCCCAATAATATCCCGTTTCCGCGCTTGCCGGAGTCGCGCTGACCGCAACAAGGGTGAAGATCGCGGCGAGCATGGAAAGTGCTTTGACGAACCTCGATCTCATGAAGTCTCCTCCCGGAGTGCTCTGGTGGTCGGCCTCTAAGGCTCCGGCCCGGACCGGGGCCTCTGAAGTGAACTCTGCGTTCACAGGTCCCAGCCCTTGATCCAATCGACTTCCTGCAGCGCGGAATTGCCGGAGCCGGATCCCTGGTCGTCCTGCTGAATGGTGACGTGGCCGGCCGGCATCCGGGTGAGGGTGCCCATGGCGGGAATGGTGTACCACAACCGACCGTCGACCCACCCTTTCAGGCTGGTGGCGGTCCACTCGAAGGCCACGTGGTGCCATTGGGTCGACCCGACGCAGCTCGCCGAGTTCTGCGGGAGGACTTCTTGACGTCGGGGATCCCCCGGATAGTGCATGAAGCCGCCGTAGCAGTTGCCGCCCGCGGTCTGCTCCATCCAGTCGTACTCCCCGTCATTCCATTCATCGGACTCCGGCCAGATGATGAACAGGCTCTTCCACCCAGCTCCGGACGTCTTGACGCGCGCCTCCCAGCGCCCGTGGGTCTGGTCGCGCTGGTGCGACATGCCGCACGTCCTCCGGTCCGGCAGCGAGACCAGTTTCAGCGATCCGCCGGAAACCTGGCACTGGCTCGGCTGACGATTGCCGTGCTGGCTTCCCGGGTCGGTGTAGACACCCCACTGCGAACCGACCGCGGTGCCGTTGAAGTCGTCCTGCCAGACGGGCGCACCCCAGCCCTGGGTCTCCTGTGCGGTGCCGCCGGGCGGCGGAACCGTTCCGCCGGGGGTGGCGGTGGCGGTGAATCCCTGGGCGCTGCCCGCCGGCGTGACCGTGAAGGTGTATTGCTGTCCGGTGATCAGGGAATTGAACGTCCACGTCCGGGTGGCGCCGGAAACGGTGGTGGACCACGGGCCCGAGCCGTTGTCGTCGACGCCGTCACGCCCCACGGTCCAGGACGCGGGCTGTGGGCTCAGCGTGCTCGTCCAGTCGACCTTGACCTGGTTCTCGTTCAGCACGGTGGCCGTGACCGTCACTCCGGACGGCGGATTCGGGTCACCGGGGGTCGCGGTGGCGGTCGATCCGTCGGTGCTCCCCGCCGGCGTGACCGTGAAGGTGTACTGCTGTCCGGTGATCAGGGAGTTGAACGTCCACGTCCGGACGGCGCTGGAGACAGAAGTGGACCACGGACCTGAGCCGAGGGTGTCGAAGCCGTCCCGCCCCACGGTCCAGGAACTGGGCGATGGGTTCAGAGTGGTCGTCCAGTCGACTCTGACCTGGTGGTCGTTCAGCACGGTGGCCGTGACCGCCACTCCGGCCACCGTCGTCGAAACCGGACCGTCCTTTCCGTCGCCCGCCGCCGCGCCCGTGAGCGAGGCCAAGGCGAACACTGCCGCGCTGAGAACTGCCAATACAGGTCGCGATCGTGTACGACTCGCGATCATATGCGCCTCCTTCTCTTGCCTTGAATGCGATCCTTTCTGCGGGTACGACCATTTCGCATTTCTCCGGGAATGGTCCAGGAGTACATGTGCTATGGTGACGTGCTATCCATCTGCACCTGCCGCACAATAGACTGTGTCACCTGCCGAATGGAGCTCCGCTCCAGCCGGAAGTGCAGTGCGAGGCCCCATCGGCGGGCAAGCTCCGCGAGGCCCGGGCGCCCGACCGTGGAGGTCTCAGCCGTCGTGGTCGAGGATGCGCAGGTCCGGTGGCACGAGGGTGGTGCTCTCCATCAGTTCGCGGATGAGGTTGTGGTTCAGCGTGTTCCCGATGGGCTCACCGACCTCTTCACGGGTCAGGCCGGGGACACCGTTGCCGCTCAACCGGCTCCGCACCTCGGCCACGACGCGCTCGACCTTCTTGTGGTTCCAGTCGTCGGTGGGCCGGATCTCGTTGAGGTGTGCCGCGACCTGACGCCAGGACAGCGGGATCGGGTGCACCTCGTGCAGGAGGTACCGCTGGGCGAGCACGACGACCACACGCTTCTCCACCGAGGTCAGGTGCCACGTGCGCGGAGGGCTGGTCGGTGTGTGGTGGTCGGCCGGTGGCCGGTGGCCGTTCCTGGGTTGTACGTGTACTTCGAGCAGGTGCAGTCGTTCGTGGGAGCCGCGGACGAACAGCGGGGTGTACCCCGTCCGCAACGGGACCGGCTCGTCCTGCCGGAACAACAGGCGGGATTCCGGCAGCCGTAACGGGAGGCGACCCCGCATGCTGATCCACCACCGGTCACCGCGGCAGGTGAGCGCCCCGTGCTCCCTGCTGATGCGCAGGTCGTCCTCGCCGAAGCAGACGTGCACATCCGGCCTGCTCCGCCCGAAGAGGACGGTCCGCCCCTCCTTGGGTCCGACGGTGATGCCGCCGGCCGCCGCCAGCACGTGCAGCATGCCCGGTGCGACGCCGGCGGGGACTCCGAGGGCGAGGCTGTGATGGTTCGCCGGGAGCTCGTTCGGTCGTCCTTCTGGCATGTTCGCCTCCTGGCACCTCAGGGTGAGCAGCGCGCCCGTCAGCCTGCCCCGGATTCGCGGGAGGGTTCCCGCGTCACCGTGGTGGGAAGAAGGCGGTGGCCAACCGGGTCGTGAGCAGGCACCGCTCGTCCGGCGACAGGCCCCCGCCGACGACAGTGGCTTCCAACACCTCGTCCTTGTCGAAGCCGTACGCGTCCACGTAGGTGAAGTTGTGCGCTTCGACCTCACACATGTCGTCGCCAGGTGCGTCTCCGGGATAGGAGATCACCGAATACCGGCCGTCGATCGTCACCCTCGTCGCGCCGGACTTGACCAACGGCTTCGCCCTGGTGAAGCGCAGCCGGTAAACGATCCCGTCGGCGGTACCGGTCCAGGTGCACTTCCAGCGACCGAAGCCGACCTCCGGGTTCCCGCGGTCGATCCCGGGCCGATCGGGGAACGACGGCGAGTCCTTGGCCCTGCAGGCGTCCGCCCTGCTGAAGGAGTCCGGCCGCAACGTCGGGTTGCCGGGTCGGCGCTCCGGAATCGGTCCTCTGGTGATCACCGCGTCGGCACTCCGGACGGCGACGTCGGCCATGGCGCACGCATCGGCGTCGATCAGGTCGGCCCTGGTCACCTCGATCCGGATTTCGTAGCGGTCGGGTAACAGCAGCCGGCGCCCGCAGGATCCCTCACCCGCCGGTTCGTCTACGAGCCGGTACCTCCCGTTGTCCTGTGCCTGCACGGGCGACTGCTCGCCGGGAGTGCTGTCGATCAACGCCAGGAGGTTCGCCTCTTTCCGGTCCTTCTTGACGATGACGTTGCACTGGCTGAACCCGGAATCGTCCGAGACCAGGTTGGGTCTGCCGAATGGCTCCAGAGCCGCGTCCCGGATCAGCGCGCACGGATCGGCGGTGCGTAGGTCGGCACCGAGCACCGGCCCCGCCGGCGTCACGGGCTCATCGAAGAACGCGATGCGGCTCGTCACCGCCGCGACCGCGGCCAGCGCCCCGGCAGTGACGAGAAGCCCACGGCGCCCGGCCGACCTCGGGTGGGACACGCGCCGGGTGGTCTGCACGCCGGCGATGTCCGCGAGGATCTCCTGCACCTCGGCCGCGGTGGGACGTTGCCCGGCGTCGACCCGCAGCATCCGCTCCAGCACCGGCGCGAGCGTGCCGCTCCGGCGCGGCGCGGCGATGGCGCCGTTGGCGGCGCGTCGAAGGCGCAGCCGCATGTCGTCGGTCGTCGACCCGACCGGTGACTCGCCTTCCACCACGGTGAACAACGTGGATGCCAGCGAGAACACGTCGGACGCCGCTGTCGGCGCGGCACCGTTGGCCACCTCCGGCGCCACGTATCCCGGCGACCCGGTGAGCAGACCAGGGCAGGTCACCGTCGCATCTCCCGCGCCATCGCGGGAGATGCCGAAGTCGGCGAGCTTCACCTCGTCGTCGGAGATCATGAGGACGTTGCCGGGCTTGATGTCGCGGTGCAGGATCCCCTTCGCGTGCACCGTCGCGAGCGCGTCGGCGATCTGCGCGCCCAGCTTCGCCGCCTGCCGAGGCGTGATGACGTCCAACTCGGCCATGCTGCGCGCCGGTACGTACTCCATGACCAGCCAGCACTCACCGTTGTCGTCCAGCACGTCGTAGATCGTCACGACATGCCGGTGGTTCAACCGGGCGAGCAGTTTCGCCTCGTGCTCCAACTGCCGGAACCGCCGCGGGTCCTCGTCCCCGGACAGGGCTCGCTTCAGCGCGACCTCTCTGCCGAGGCGTTCGTCGGTGGCCCGCCACACGACTCCGCCGCCCCCGGAGCCGACCTGCTCCTCCAGCCGGTACCGGTTGGCGACAACTCGCTCCGTCTGCACGATTCGCTCTCCCGTGATCGCCTCAATGCCGGTCGGACGAGCGCGATGAACTCCACGGCAGTGGTGCGCCCCGGTCGGCGTACCTCGCCACCTCTCATGTGTACCGAAAGCCAGGGATCTGTCAAGAAGATGGTTTCAGCGCCGGGAGGCAGCCGCACAGGACGCCGGTAGGCTCTCAGAGATGTCGACGGTGATCGTTTTCGAGACGCACTCGTGGAGTGAGGACAACGACCGGGGTATCGCCACCGGCTGGCTACCCGGACGGCTGTCGGACCGGGGCCGGAGCCTCGCGATCGAACTGGGACAGCGGCGCCGCGACGACGGCATCGATGCGGTGTTCACTTCGGACCTGCGCCGGGCCGTGGAGACCACCGAGATCGCCTTCGACGGCAGCCCCGTGCCGGTCCTGCACGACTGGCGGCTCCGCGAGTGCGACTACGGCTCCCTCAACGGCAGACCGGCCGCCGAGGTGCACGGGCAACGGACGAACCACCTGGACCAGCCGTATCCCGACGGCGAGAGCTGGCGGCAGGCGGTCACCCGGGTAGGCGGGTTCCTCGCCGACCTGCCGTCGCGCTGGGACGGCAAGCGAATCCTGGTGGTCGGGCACGTCGCCACCCGCTGGGCCTTCGACCACCTGCTCGACGGCTTCCCCTTGGAGGACCTGGCAACGGCCGACTTCGAATGGCGCGAAGGCTGGGAGTACGTGTCAGCCGACCGTCTCACACCGAAGAGGAGAACGTCAGGGACAGCCGATCGGCCGCTCCATCCCGTGCCCGGATCGGCCGACGAACGGACGTAGCGCCGGTACGATCCGCTGATGCCGCCTTGCATGGATGTCTACATCTGGCTTCCGAAGTGTGACGCGGGCGAGCTCAGCCGGTTCATCGAAAGCTACGTCGACCGCGAGAGGCCGGGAGACGACAGGCTCGCAACCTTCATCCGTGCCTACATCGAGGGCGCCGCCAGTGACGACGATCGAGCGGCACTCGCTGAACTCGGGCGTGGCGACACTCCGGATGACGGCTTCTCGCTCTACCTCGAGGCGCGTGTCCACTACGCAGCGATCATCACGATCACTCGCGAAGGGTCCGCGGTGCTCGGCCTGAGCATCGACGACCCGGACGACTCACCGGAGACTCCAGCGCTGGCCCGGGCCTTGATCGGACGCCTCCGGGCCGACTTTCGTTCCCCTGCTGGACGCGCCGGATTCGAACTGGCTCCCGCACATTCCCGCGAGGAGTGGGAGAACGACGGGTTGGTGCAGATCCGAGAGGGCGAGCTACCGCGGGAGACGCTGTAGCCATGCCGGTAGGCTCCCCGGGCTGTGAGGATCTTCAAATCGGTCGCGGTCGCTGTCGTCGTCGCTGTGGGCGGCTGTTCCGAGTCGGCGCCGGTCAGTTCGCCCCCGTCGGCGGCTCCGGCAGTCACCAACAGGGAAGCGGTCCGGATCGGGGCCGTGGGGAGCGCCTGCGAGATGCCGCTCTCGTTCGAAGTGGCCACCGACTGGAAACCGGTCGCCGTCGACCTGGAGGCCTTCGGGGAACTGGCGGCCCTCGGCCGGGTCGGCGACTTCTCGGTGGTCTGCGAGATCGACGCCAAACCGGCCGGCCACATCGGCTTCCTGCGGGTCTACCAGGCGGACGATCTCAGCGGGCAGCCGCGGGAGCAACTGGCCGCGTTCCTGAAAGCCGGTACACGCGGACAGGAGATCTCCGGGACCACCTACCAGGACGTTCAGTTCGGCACTGTGCAGGGCGCCGAGATGACCTGGCAGAGCTACGACAAGGGTCTCGACCACCACGGCAAGTATTCGGCGTTCGCCCTGAACACCCGGGCCGGCGCGGTGATCGTGCAGCTCAGCCCGTTCGGTGCGGAGGAACACCCGGCGATGCTGCCGGCCTTCGAACTCGCCCGGAAAACCCTCTCCACCGACACGTGACCAGTCAGGATCGACCGGTGAGTCATTACCTGCGCGCCGAGGCGACCCGGCGGCTCGACGAAGAGCCGCCGGGTTGGGTCGAGGTGCGGTTCCGGGAGGCGGACGGCACCACGGCGATCCTGGTGGAGAAGGCGCCGGTGCTGGACGCCGGTGAACGGCTCGGGGCCGGCGCTGAATTCCCGGTGACGATCGCCATTCCCTGCGACGTCCTGGAAGAGAGCACGAATGGCGCTGTTCACGTCCGGCTGTGGTTCGACATCGAGGACCAGCGTGGGCGGGGTGTCTTCCGGGTGCCGGCCGAGGCGGTCTTCTCGCTGGAGGACGCGGTTCGGGAGGCGACCCGGCGGGCGGTGACCGAACTGTTCGCGAGCTATCCGGACCACCGGTTCTACTACCTCACGCTGACGACTCCGGGGGAGGTGCTCACGCCGTACCTGTCGGCCTCGTCCTATGAGACGTCGACCGACGAAGAGCTCAAATGGTCGTACGCGGATAGCGCCTTCATGTTTTTCGGGGAACGTCATTTCGCTGAGCTGCGACCATTGTTCGAAGCCGGCGGGGACCCGGAGGCACGGCTGGCGGCCATCGAGCGGGCGGTGCGCACCCTGGACGAGGAAGGCCTGTTCAGCGCCGCGCCACTGGCCCGCGAGGACATGATCGTCACCGTTGAGGTGATGCCGCCGGACCACACCAACACGGCCCGCACGATCCGCCTCAACCCGCCCGGCCCGGCCCTGACCGCATGGCTGACCGAGGCCGCGGAATGACACTCAGCCGGTGACTGCGGGTGGCAGCTCGCCGAACAGGTCGATCGTGCTCAGCGCGGTCCAGCGGGAACCGGGATGGCCGGTCACCGTGAGGGCGACCGAACCCGGCCCCGGCGTCAGACCGTCCAGGCCGGTGGCGTCGACGGCACCCGCCAGCATCGTGGTCCCCGGGGCGATGGATGCCGCCGGCTCGCCGGACGGCAGTGCGGCGGCGGCGCGGATCGCGGCCGGGGACGCGGGGACCTCGGTGCGGGTGCCGTCGGCGTGGACGATCACGATGCGGTCGGCTCGGGCGGCGGCGTGCCAGGCCAGCACGTCCAGGACGGTGGTGCGGTGGCCGCCGAGGAAGTGTTCCTGCTGGTCGGCGGCGGCTCGGGCGAGCTGGTCGCCGAACTGTCCGACGTCGTAGTACTCGGCGGTGCCGGGCAGGGTCAGGTCGGTCCAGAGCAGGCGGCGGCGTTCCAGGTCCACCACGAACGGCATCATCATCTGGGCGACGCCCTGCAGGTCGAAACGCTGGGCGACCCGGGCGGCGTCGAACTGTTCACCGCCGCGCAACGGCAGCATCAGGCCGGCGATCGCGGCGGGCAGGGTCTCGAACGGGACGGCGTTGAAACTGAAGATCATCGGTACGGCGTACCGGGCGCCCGCCGCGACCAGCCGGTCCACGTCCAGGTCCAGGTATTCGGTGGCGCCCAGCGGAGCCGGAGCCGACGTCAGGTCACCGGAGTGGATCGCGGCGTCACCGGCGAAACGCAGGTTCGTGTAGTCGCACCAGCCCGCCCGCTGCCACTCCGCCCCGAAGAACGCACACGACAGATCCAGGTCGACACGGATCTTCTCCGGCTCCTCCCAGTGCAGGAACAGCCGCAGCACCCCGGCCGTGGGCAGTTCCCGCATGCTGCCGCGAGGCCACCCGGCCAGCTGCGCCGAACCGGCCCGCTCGCGGACCGGCGCCGGCACCTCGGCGAGCCGGGCGTCGAGCACCGCCAGGTCGAACCGGAGCAGCCCGGACGCCCGCCGGACCAACTCGCCGTCGACCGTCGACCGCACGGTCTCGATCACGGTGGCGGGTAGAGCGGCACGGTTCTCGGGCTCGGTCCAGGTGGTGACGGTGCTGCCCTTGGGAAAGAAGATCCGTCGGGGCATGGCGGGTCCGGGCCGCCCACCGACCAGGGTCGCCGCCCCGGGAGAACCGTCCTCACGAGCAGCCGACCCGGCCGAAGACGAATCCACCGACGGCGCTGGTGCGGGGGCGGAGCCCGGGTAGTCGACGGCGGAACCGAGGGCTGAACCGAGAACGGAACCGAAGGCGGTCACCAGCGGCACCGCGTCCCGCGCATGGGCGCGGGCCCGGCGCGCCGCCAGGGCGTCGACGCGAGACCGTCGCAGCACCGCCACGTCGGCGGGCGACGCCCGTACCGTCGCATCACGGTGGTTGAGCTGGGCCGCCGCCGCGCTGAGAACACCGGGCGCCACCCGCGTCGCGGTCGTCCGCACCGCCGCCGTCACCGCCGACAACGCGGACGGCGAATCCCCGGCACTGCGCAGCAGATGGTCGAGCCGTCGCCACAGGTCACCGGGACGCTGGGTGAGCAGCCGGGCGGCCGCGGGCACGTCCCCGCCGGCCAGCGCCCGCTCCACCAGAGAGGCGTGACTGCGCAGCCGGACCGCGACGGTGCCGTCCGGGTAGGACGAGAGTTCGAGCTGGTCACCGGCGTGCGCGAGGATGGCCCGGCCCAGGTCGCCGGACCGCGCGGCGCGGGTGCCCCGCAGGGCCGCGAACGCGACGGCGGCGGCCGGATGGCTGGTCACCTTCTCGTACGGGTGGAGCCGCTCACCGAGTCGTTTCCAGACCGTGCCGTGCCGCAGCATGTCCTCAGCCGCGTTGACCGCCCCGCGCGACTGCAGGTGGGCGAGGACCGCCCGCCGCAACGGCCTCGGCACCGGCCGCACCCGTGGTGAACCCGCCACGAGCAGCCCAGGGTCGCCGTCCGAATAGGCCCACAGGGTCCGGGCCACGTCGGTGACCGTCTCCCACCGGGCCCGGGCGGCGTCGACGGCCGCGGGGGACTCCCGCAGCGCCCACGCGACGAGCAGCGCCTGCGTCTCCCGGCTGGGCACGGTCTCGGGCAGCCAGTCGAGACGCCCCGGAGCGGTGACCGCGACCAGCGCCCGGAGATCACTGCGGTCGCTCTCGGCGAGTGCACCCGGCCGGGCGACGAGCTGATCGCGAAGCTGAACGGCTGCCGTGAACGGATCAGTCTCCAGCCCGGCGACCCGCACCGGCGGGATCTCCGCCACGAACTGTGGTTTCTCCCGCGCCACGGTGGGCGGCGGCGCGACCGGCGTCAGATACGAGCTGCCCGCCGTCAGCCGACGGCCGCAGACCGGGCAGCCACTGACCTGAGACGGTGGGAAACAGGCCGGGCAGACCAGGTGCCCGCACGGATCGAGCGGCGACCCGATCTCGTCGCGCCCGCACAACACACACGGCGCGTCCGGCGCGGCGAGCAGATGGGTGAGCAGCCGCCGCACGAAAACCGCCCCCGGATCGCGGGGTGTGTCCGGAAACGATCGGTACAGCGGAACCAGCGGCCGGTCCGCCCCGGTCTCCTCGTCCAGCACGGCGAGCAACCAGTCGGCCCACTGCACCCGCACCGTGACCGGCAACCGCGTCGCGGCCCGCCGCAGCGGAACATCCATCACCCAGCCACGGCCGGCCAGATCGGCCTCCAGCGCGGTCAGCCATCCGGCCCCGTCCGCCGGAACCTGCCCGCCGCCGATGACGGTGACCCGCCCGGTGCGCCGCAGCACGACGGTCGCCAGCTGATCCAAAAGTGGTGGTCCTCCCCGTGAGGCGGTGGGCGGGAGGAAACGGCGCTAATCATTCAGAGGTTGGAAGGAGAAGGAAGCACCGTAGGGAGCCGCCCACCGCGCCGCCGATCCTAGAAGGATCTCCGCATCGCCCGCGACTCATTTATCCGCGAGACGTTGCGCGCGGCGGGTTCGGCGCCGTCCACCACCAGATCACATCGATGGCGTACGGGTTCCACATGCCGTTCGTGCGCCGCCCGCCGCGCCCCGAGATAGTTGTCCAGCAGCACGTGCAGGGGAAAGTCACCCTCGACACACTTGCGCTGGATCTTGCGGGCCAGTCGCAGATCGGCGGCCAGATCCACGAACACGTCGAACCGCTCGTACGCGCCATCGGGCCGGACCGCCACCGCGAACAGTCCTTCCACGATCACCAGCGGCGACCGTGCAAGAGCCGCGCTGGCATCGGCGTTCAGCCGCTCCAGATCCATCGACCGCGGGTCACCGACGTCCAGCCGCGGAACGCCGCCCCGGTCCGGGCTCCACACGCCACGACCCGGCACCGCGAAATAGTAGTCGTCGCCGTGCAGCACCACCGCCGTGTCGAAGGCCGCGGCCAGCGTGGACTTACCGGCGCCGGAACCGCCGGTCAGCGTCAGCAGTACCGTCACGGCACCCACAACAGTGGTGCATGCTCGCCGGGCGTCCAGTCGTCGGCGAGCACGGCCAGGTAGTCGGCGACGGCCGCGGCGTGCAGGCCCACCGCACCGGCGGCGACCAGTTCACCGGTGGCGGAGACCGGCACGATCCGCACGCCGCCGGGCATCAGTCTCGTCTCACCGGTGACCGGCACCGTCGGCAGCCCCGTCGCCGGACGGCCCGCGAGGGTGGTGAGCAGCGGTTCGAGCAGGGTCAGGGCGGCGACCAACCCGGCGTACGGGTTACCCGGCAGACTCACCACCCACCGCCCGTCCGGCAGCACCGCCAAGGCCTGCGGATGTCCGGGCCGGCAGGCCACCCCCCGGACCAGCCAGGTCGCGCCGTCGGCACCGAGCAGTTCGTGCAGGTGGTCGGCGGCTCCGGCGGACGACGAACCACTGACCACGATCACGTCACCGGACGCCCGGTCCAGAGCCGCCTTCAGAAGCGCCCGATCATCCGGCAGCCGGTGCCGTTCGGTCAGCGCGCCACCGGCCCGCCCGGTGACGGCGGTGACGAGCCCGGTGAACGTGTCCCGCACCTGCCCCGGCCCCGGCACCCCCTCGGAGATCACTTCGTCGCCGGTGACCAGCAGGGTCACCGCCGGCGGCCGGTGGGCCACCACCTGCTCGGTTCCGGCCTGCACGATCGCCGCCGCCACGGTCGCGGTCACGATCCGCCCGGCCGGCACGACCAGCGCCCCGGCGGCGAGACTGTCCCCGGCCCGGCGGATGTGCCGGCGCGACCCGACGGCCCCGAGCACGGTGTCGCCGTCGACGGCACAGTCCTCGTACGGCAGCACCGCCTCCGCCCCGTCCGGCACCAGCGCCCCGGTGGCGATCTCGACGGCCGTGCCCGGCAGCAGCATCCCGCCGGTCACGGCTCCGGCCAGCACCCGACCGCGGATCGTCCACGGACCCGGCCCGGCGACCGCGAACCCGTCCATGGCCGCGTTGTCGAACGCCGGCACCGGCCGTGCGCAGCGCACCGCCTCGGCGAGCACCCGCCCACCGGCCTCAGCGATCGGGATCTGCTGCCCGGCCAGGGGTTTCGCACTGTCCCGGGCGATCGCCCGAGCCTGCTGCCACCGCATCTCAGCCGGCGGCAGGGCCACCGGTCGCCTTCCACACCCCACGAGCGGCAGCGTCGGCCGCGTAATCGGCGAAGTCACGGCCCGGCCGGCCGAGGATCCGCTCCACCACGCCGGTCGGCTCGGTGTCACCGCGCGCCGCCAGGGCGGAGTAACCGGTCACGAGCGCCTCGATCACCTCATCGGGCATTCCATCGGCGTGCATGGCTGAACGGTACGCGACGGCCGAACCGTCGAAAACGATCACCCGGCCGGTGACCCGCGCGATCTCCGCGACCGCTGCGCCGAACGACAGCGCCCGCGGCCCGGTCACCTCGATCACCTGCCCGATCAGCGTGTCGTCGCCGAACGCGGCCACCTCCACCGCCGCGATGTCATCGGCGTCGATGAAACCCTGCCGTGCGTCACCGACCGGCACGCACAGCCGCCCGTCGAGCACCGCCGGGCGGAAGAACGTCTCGAAGTCCTGGTGGAACCAGTCGGGGCGGACGATCGTCCAGGCGAGCTCGCTCCCGCTTACCGAAGTCTCGGTCTTCCGCAGTTGAACGTCGCCCATCACGTCGAGACCGCGGTCGGAGTGCAGCACCACCCGGCGGACCCCGGCGGCGATCGCGGCCGGAAGGAAAGCCTCCGGCAGCCCGGTCCGATCGGGCAGGAGCAGGAACATCTCCGCTACGCCGGACAGCGCGCTCGGCCACGTGCCCTCGTCGTCCCAGTCGAAGCGCTGCCCGGTGTGCCGGCTGGCGACCCGCACGTCGCGCCCTGAGTCGCGCAGACGTGCGGCCACCCGGCTGCCGACGGTGCCGGTGCCACCCAGGACCAGAATCATGGATCCACGCTAACTCACCCGCCGAACGCGGTGGCGATCATCAATCGATATCCGGCTCCGGCCAGTGGGATCGCGCCGGCCAGGGCCAGTGCCCGGTCTCGCCAGGTGCGCCCGGTGACGGCCGTGACCAGGAGTGCGAGGGCGGCGAGGAGGACCGAGTACTCGACGATGCTCGCGGTCGGGTAGTCCGGGTTACCGAGCCGGGTCAGCTCGATGATCAGCTCGGCGAGCAGGACCGCCCCGGGCAGCGCGAGAGCCGGGATGCGGAGCCGGCCCGGGGTCCGGGCCAGCACCCCGCCGATCCCGAACACCACTCCGGCCACCACCGCGAGACCCATCCAGATCAGGGAGGAGGCCGCCCACAGGTTCGCCCAGTCGTCCCGCTGGATCAGCGACGCCGCCACGTAGTAGCTCGGCACCGCCACCACCTGCATGATCACCGCCGCCGTGGCACCCCGCAGCATGCTCCACCGCGCGTAGTAGGTGAGGAGGAACGCGGCCACCGCCCACACCGCGATCGAGTTGCCGAGCCCACCGAACGGAAACGGCACGAACTTGATCCACACGAAGTCGAGGAACCCCAGGGCGACACCGGCACCCACCGCTTTGACGATCACGGTTGCCGAGCCTAACGAGCATCGCAGCGGCCCGAATCCGTCATCGGACAGAGACGGTCTATGCCTTTCGGCCGGGGTTCTCCGCCAGGGATGCCTCCGCCAGGCGTCTACCGGCCACGCAGAACCGGTTCCCCTCCGGGTCGGCGAGCACAACGAACGGCATCTCACCCGGACCCATCTCGTCCGGCGTCGGGTAGTGCGGCCAGTCGACCCGGGCCGCCCCGAGCCCGACCAGCCGCTCGACCTCGGTGTCCAGATCCACCGCACCGGCATCCAGGTCGAAATGGATCCGGGGCTGCTCCTGAATCGGGCTCCCACTGAGGTCCATCGCGATCGGCACCCCCGGCACCCCCGGCGGCGGCCCGATCACCAGCCAGTCGTCACCGGCCCACCGGGCCGGCAGCCGCACCCAGCCCAGCGCCCGCATCCAGAACCGGCCGGCCCGCTCGGCATCCGCCACCCCGAGCGAGATCTGTGCCATCGACGCCATGCCGTCGATGCTAATGACCGTAACGCCCGCCGTGGGTTGCGTGGTCACTTAAGGTGCGAATCGCACCCGAACTCACCACGCTCCCGGACCGCCTTCCGGTACGCGCCCGATCGCGTGTTCTGACGCCAGGTCCGTGCCGCCACCTCTTACACCGGGCCTGTGCCGCCGCCCGCGAGTTCCAGGGCGACGTCGAGTTCGCGGATCTTCGCCGGGCCGAGAACGCCGATCCGCTCGACCAGGTGCTCCCGCCCGACGGTCGTCTGCCAGGTGCAGAAGACCATGTCCGCCCGCGGCAGCGCCACCCGCACCACACCGGGCGCCGCGAGGCCTTCGGCGACTCCGAGAAATACCTCGACACCGACGGGGAGCGCCTCCGGCCCGGCCGCCGCGACGATCCGCCGCCGTTCCCCGGCATCGATCGCCTGTGCCCCGGTGAGCAGCACGAACCCCAGTCGCTGCACCGCTGTGGCCGGTTCCACCACCTGAACCGCGCAGAACTCGGGCCCGGCCCCGCCGGTCAGCAGCACAACGGGCCGCATCTCGTCGATCCGCGCCCACCACAGCTCACCGCGCTCCACGCCCCGAACCTACCAACGCCGGTTCACACTCGCCGTCCCCTGATCGCCTGCCGAACATCGGAGTAGTCCGCGGCGAGAACGGCATCCGGGCCCGCCACCGAACTGAGCGGTCCCCCGAATCGCGACGCGGGCGTGCCATGGCGTGTGTGTGCCGACTTGCGGTTCGGTTCGCACCCGGATTCGGCACGCACGAGTGGGCCGCCGACAGCCCGGAACGGCAGGGATGGCGCCTGCTGGTCGTCAAGAATTGATGAGGGACAGCAGGTCGGCGTGTGTTCGGGCGTCGGCGGCGACCACCAGGCCGCCGCGGCCGGTGTGGACGGGCTGGCCGTCGATGCCGGTGACCACGCAACCCGCGGCCTGGCAGAGGGCGATTCCGGCAGCGAAGTGGACGCTGTCCGCCAGGTGACCGTCGGTGACGTAGGCGGCGCGCCGGCCGGCCGCGACCCAGGCGACAGCGAGCGTGGTGGAGACGACCCGTGGGCGGAACCGGGTGATGAAACGGTCGTCGGCGAGCATCCGGGCGGCCAGGAAGGTGCCCCGGTTCGGGAACGGCGGATCGAGGTTCAGGTCGACCAGGTTCGACTCGGCCGACGGCACCAGCGGGTGGCCGGTGCCGTCTTCGTGACGCAGCCCGGCCGAACTGCCGTCGGTCCAGAAGACCTCGCCGGCGAACGGGTCGGCCACCGCGGCCACACGCACCCGGTCGCCGGTTCGTAGAGCCACGTTCACCGCGACCAGCATGTTGCGCACGGCGTAGTTCAGCGTGCCGCACAACGGATCGACCAGCCAGAGCCGATCCGGCGAGCCGGTACCCGTACGCCCGCTCTCTTCGCCCTGAACCTGATCGCCGGGTCGCGCCGCCCGCAGAACATTGAGGATCGCCTGCTCCGCGTCGATGTCGGCGGTGGTCGCGAAGTCACCGGCGAGCTTCTCGAAGTGGGTCAGCTCGGTCCCGAAGTAGGAGCGCACCACCTCCGCTCCGGCCCGCGCCGCGTCGATGGCCAGTTCCAGATCAGTGCTCGGCATCCTGAAAAGGTAGATCAGCGCTCCAACTGGCCAGCAACGGCAGCATGGCGGCGGTGCGGGAGTGCGGCTCGGTCGTGTAGATCACCAGCCGCTGGTCCGGCTCCTGGGGCGGGGCGACGAACTCGATCCCGAAGTCCAGGCGCCCGGCGGTGGGATGCTCGATGCGTTTGGTCACCGAGGCGTAGTCACGGACGGTGTGGTCGTCCCACCATCGCGTGACGTCCTCGTCCGCGGAGCGCAATTCTTCGATCAAAAGCGTCAATTGCCTGTCGTACGGGTGACGAGCGGTCTCGCGCCGCAACGACGCCACCGCCGCCGCCGCGAAAACGGCCCAGTTGACGATGCGCTCGCGGGCCACCGGATCCTGGAACAGATAGCGGACGAACGAGCTGCCGGGCGGCAGTGGACGGCCGAGCACCGCAGTCAACAGCAGGTTGCGGGCCAGCACGTCCCCCCGGTTGCCCAGCAGCAGGACCGGGACGTGATCGAGGGTGCCCATCAGCCGGATCAGCCCCTGGTCCGGGCGCTGAACCGCGGTCGCGCCGCGGGCCCCGCGCGCCGGGCCGGGGGCGGCCAGGTCGTGCAGGTGGGCGTGTTCGACCTCGTCCAGGCGCAGCGCGCGGGCCAGCGCGTCGAGCACTTCGGCCGAGACGGTGGCCTGCCGGCCCTGCTCCAGCCGGCTGTAGTAGTCGGCGCTGAGCCCGGCCAGCATGGCGAGTTCCTCCTTGCGCAGTCCGGGAACCCGGCGCGGGCCGGGGAACGCCCGCATGCCTGCTTCGGCGGGGCTCAGCCGGTCGCGGCGGGACCGCAGGAAGGCACCCAGCGCGGCGCGCTCTTGTGACATGTCCCGAGAGTAAGGGGCAATGGGTGGTCATGCCGTGACCAGGTTCGGTGTGACCTGGTGCGGGCTGGAGCCCGAGCCTAGAAAGAGGTCATGACTTCTTCTTCCCGGCTCACCGGCCGCACCGCACTCGTCACCGGATCCACCAGCGGCATCGGGGCCGCCACCGCCGTCGCTCTCGCCGAGGCGGGCGCGCATGTCCTGGTCAGCGGCCGCGACGCCGACCGGGGCAAGGGCGTCGTCGAGCGGATCCGCGCCACCGGCGGGCACGCCGACTTCCTCGCCTCCGATCTAGCCGGCGACTACGGCCGGTTGCGCGGTTTCGCCGCCGACGCGACGTCGTTGCTCGGCGGCCGGGTCGACATCCTGGTCAACAACGCCGGTGTCTATCCCGTCTCGGCGACCGAGGACCTGGCCGACGCCGACCTCGACCGGATGCTCGCGGTCAACGTCCGCGCCCCGCACGTCCTGGTCGCCGCCCTGGCCCCGGCGATGGTCACCGCCGGTGGTGGCGTCGTCATCACGATCGGTTCCTGGATGGCGAGCACCGGCACCGCCGGTGGCGCGATGTACACCGCGACGAAGGCGGCCGCCGAGCAGTTGACCCGCGCGTGGGCCGCCGAGTACGGCCCGCGCGGTGTACGGGTGAACACGGTCGCCCCCGGTGTGACGCTGACCCCCGGCAACGAGGCGTACCGGCCGGTCCTCGACGCGATGACCGCGGCCACTCCGGCCGGTGTCGTGGTGCGGCCGCAGGACGTCGCCCGCGGCGTGCTGTTCCTGGCGTCCGACGACGCGGCCATGATCCACGGGACCACGCTCTACGTTGACGGTGGGATCTCCGCCACCCGGCTGGGCTGATCCTGGCGGAGGGCGGCGAAGAGCAGGCGGTCGCGCTTCTCGCCCCGGATCTGCAGGTAGCCGCGGAGGTGACCCTCGTACGTCAGGCCGATCTTCTCCAGCACGCGGCGGGAACCGGCGTTGGCCGGGTCGCACGTGGCGGCGACCCGGTGCAGGTCCACCTGGTCGAAGGCGAAGGCGAGCACCGCCGCGGCCGCCTCGGTGGCGTACCCCCGGCCCCAGGCGGATCTGGTCAGGACGTAACCGAACTCGCCGCGGCGGTGTGCGGCGGCGGTGACCCGGAGCTCGACGGCGCCGATCAGAGTGCCGGAGTGTTCGACGGCGAACGGGTGGACGCCGTCCGGCGGGTCCACGGCCGCCGCGACGAAGGCCTCGGTGTCGGCGAGTTCGTTCGGTCCCCAGTCCATGTACCGGACCACCTCGGGGTCCCCGGCGTAACCGTGGACCGCCGGAACGTCCCCGGGACGGAAGGGTCGCAGACGCAGGCGGGTGGTCCACAGTTCGCTCACCGCGCCACCCTAGATGACTGGTGTTAAACGCGGGTTGATCAGAGTCCTTGATCGGCCCGCGTTGGGCTTTGAGGGTTGCTGCCAGTGAGGGATAGTGGCGGTCGTTGATTTGGGTAGTGCCTGGTGGAGGGGTTTTCGGCCGGTCAGGTGAGGGTCCATCCTTGGGGTTGGTGGGTGCGTCCGATGGTGGCGAGTCGGGCGAGGTTGGTGGCGGCTGCGAGGAGGCTGAAGTCGGCGGCTATGCGTTGCAGGCCGCGCATGCGGGCGCGGCGTCCGCCGTGGCGGCGGCGCATCAGGTGGGCGATCTTGTGTTCGACTTTGGGGCGGGTGGCCCGGTAGTCGGCCTTCCAGCCGGGGTCGGTCTGCCGGGTCCGGGCGGTGACGAGGTGGGTCTCCCACCGGCTGATGGTGATGTGCCGCCCGGTCTTGGAGGTAGTGCACTGGGTGCGGAGCGGGCAGGTGGTGCAGGCGGTGCCAAAGTCGGCCTGGCCGGCGTGCCGGGCGTGGCCGGCGACCGGGCGGATCGTGATGGTCACCTGGTTCGGGCAGGTCACCGTGCCGGCGGCGAGGTCGATGGTGAACTGGTCCTTGGTGAACCTGCCGCCGGGCGCGACCGGGGCCTGGACCTTGGTCTTGATGTCGATCCCGGCATCGTGCAGCAGTTCGAGGACTTCGCCGGCGCCGTAAGCGCAGTCGCCGTAGACCGCCGGGTCGTCGGCCGGTGTGGTGTCGTGGGTGTCGGCGGGCGGGCCGGTGAGGTCGCTGATCAGGTCCGGGGCGGGTGCGGCGTCGCCGGTGTTGCCCGGGGTGACCTGGACCGCGGTGATGATCTCGCTGTCCGGGTCCAGGGCGAGGTGGCCTTTGTAGCCGTCGAAGCCGCGGTGCTGGGTTTTGTGGCCGTGCCGGGTCTGCGGGTCGACGGTGGAGATCACCCGGTCGGCGGCGACTTTCCTGGCGATCCGTAACACTCCGTCGTCGCCGGTCTCCAAGTCCTGACCCAGCACGGTCGCCAGTAGCGTCATCGCCTGCGTGACGGTTTCGGGCAGGTCCTCACACCCTTCGAGGGCGGCCAGCAGGGCGTGGCCGTCACGGGCCCGGGAGTCGATCAACGCTTCGCGAGCGGTCTTGTCGTCCCAGTCCACCACCGGCTTCGCGGTGCCGGTGTAGTCATCTCCGCTGGTCAGGACCCCTCGAAGGGCGGCGGCCTGGTCGGTGCCGGCAGTGGTGAGCAGGCCGCGGACCGCGGACCGGATCAGGGTGATCGTGTCCATGGTGGCGACCGCGTCGTACAAGGGTGTGGAGTCCAGGACCCGGCGCCGGCCGATCAGCCCGGCCTGCCGCGCCGCGGTCAACGCGACTTCGAAGATCCGGTCCGGACGGCCGGAGCGGCGCAGCCGTTCGCGCATGTCGACCAGCACCGTGTGGGCGAACCCGGCCCGGCCGGTGCCGTCGAAGCCACCGGCCCCGGCCGCGTACCGCCAGCGGACATCGAAGGTGAACCGGTCAACGGCTTCGCGGTCCGACAGCCCTTCCAGGCGTTGCAGGACCATCACCGTCGCGACCAGTGATGGCGGCACTGACCGACGTCCTACCAGCGCGAACAGGTCGCTGAACAGATCATCGGGGAACAGCCGGTCCCGGTGCTGGTCGAGGAACACAAAGATCGAGTTCGGGGCGAGAGCCGCCCCGCAGAACCGCCTGACCGGATCCGCGGGGTCCGACTGCTGCGACGCCCTACCCAACGTCATCCCAGCAAAATAACCAAAATCGAAACAAAGCTATATTCATCGTACGGGTGACAAGCCGCCATTTAACACCAGTCACCTAGACCCCGTCTGGTGCTCAGACCCCGATGGTGAGGACCGCGGTGAAGCCTTTGGTGACCGAGCCGGTGACGGTGGCCAGCTCCTGGGCGTAGCCGTCGGAGAACACGTTGTCGGTGGCCAGACTGACCTGCGACACGTTGCGTTTGCTGGAGGCGTAACCGCTGGTGGCGTAGACGAGCGCGTTGGTCTTGGCGGGCAGGGCGAGCTGGGAGGTGTGCAGCTTGTTCTTCGCCCTGGTGGCCTTGGCGACACTCGGGTAGACCTCGAAGTGGATGTGCGGCCAGCGGCCCGAATAGCAGGCGGGGTAGATACTGGTGAACCGTACCCAGCCGGTGCTGTTGCTCGCCTGGACCCCGCGCAGGTAGTTCTCCCCGGTGAGGCCTTTGCTGTAGAGCGAGTACAGCCCGTCACGGTTGCAGTGCCACAGGTAGACGGCCAGTCCGGTGGCGGCCTTCTCGGTGGCGGCGTGGACCAGCCGCAACTTGATGATCAGCGGGATGCCCTTGGCGACCCCTTTGGCCTTGCCGACACTGCGGGTGATGTTCTGGCGCACGAGTCCCGACGTGGTGAGAATGTTCGGCCCGTTCGAACCGTCGGCAGGATAGGGTCCGGCCGTCTCCTCGGGGATCCGCGGAATGCTGGCGTAGGCCGGGCCGGCGCCGGTCAGCGCCGCCACCGCGCTGCCGCCCACCACCCCGAGCAGTCGCCGGCGCCGCAGCATCGGAAGGTCACGGGCCAGCCCGCCGTCATGATCGTGCTCGGTGTCCGCCACTGCCTCATTCAACCCACCCGAGCCCCGGCCCGCTGGCGAATGCAGCCACCCCGGGGGCGGGTGCGCGCGCCTGACATGATCATTTGACTATGCCGTTCACTCTGAGTCATCCGGCGGCGATCCTGCCGCTGTGCCGTCGGCCTCCGGCCGCTCCCGCCCGGCCCGCGCGCTGGTGGCCGCTACTGGTCCTGGCGGCCGGCGGCGTCGTCGGGGCGGGCCTGCAACTGGCCGAACCCTCGCTACGCGCGGTGGTGATCGGCGCGATGTCCGGGGTCGGTGCGGCCCTGATTCTGTACGCATTGGCCTGGCATCTGTTCGCGAAAGCGGACAATGATCGGATGACCGACCTCGACACACTGCGTGGCATCTGGAATCGGGCCTGTGCCGACGAGGGCACCGGCCCCGGCGACCGGCACCTGGCCGCCCTGATCCTGGTCGACAACGTGGTGCAGAACGGCGGCCCGAACCACGCGGCGGACAGTTGCGAACCCGCTCAACTGGCCGCCGCCGCAGCCGGTGCTCGCTACTTCGGCCTGAACGACCTGGCCGCGGTGATCGACGAGCTGCCGGCCGCGGCGAGTGACCGTGACGACGACGAGGCGGAAGACCGGTTGTCGGACGCCTACCACGAGGTGTTCCCGGACACCTCGCGACTGGACGCGGCGCTGGCGGCCCGTTACGCGGTGGCCCCGGCCGACTTCGAGCCGGTCGTCGGCCCCTGACAGCCGGTCATCGGCCCCTGGTCGGAGCCGGTCACCACCAGGTGGTCGACTCGGCCAGGTTCAGAGCCAGGTTCGCCAGGACCGTGACGTAGAAGATCGCCCAGCCGACCAGGTTGCGGGAGCCGACCCGCAGGTGGGCGATCAGGGCCCCGGTGAAGTAGAGCACCAGGCCGACCGCGGCGGCGGTGCCCACCGCGGGGAGGGCGAAACCGGTCAGCAGCCCCACCGAACCGGCGGCCAGCAGCAGGCCGAGCACCGGCACGTACCGGCGCGGGATGCCTTTCATGTCCGCCTGCGTCTTCGGGTACTCGTGGCCGATCAGGTAGAAGACGGCGGCGCTGCCGGTGAAGAAGGCGGCGACGACGGTGACGATCATGTATGCGAGGTTCATAGCCGAGAAGACGGGGCAGGCCCCTGGAATGTGACATCAGGCAGAATGTTCGATCATGAGCGACACCGGTAACGAACTCACCCCCTCCGCCGTCGTGCGGGCCGCCGCCGGCGAATTCCTGGCCGGGCATCCGGAGCGGGCCGGGGCGCTGGTGCGGGAGCAGAACGGCGATGAGCGGACCGTCGACCTGACGCAGACCGCCCTGGTCGCCTCCGGGCAGGTGTTGCAGATCGTTCAGGAGGCCGCCAGCGACGAACTGGTCGAGGCGCTGCTCGCGTCGATCGGGCGGTTGAACGCGCCCCGGCCGGAGCTGCGCGCCCTGGTGGTGGAGACGGTGCGCCGGTTCGGCGAACCGAACTTCGCGCTGCTCTGCCGGCGGGCTGCCCACCGGCTCCTCGGGGCGGCCGGTGACCTGGCCCTGGACGCGCCGATGGACACGGTCCTGGCGCTGGCCGCGATGGTGACGCAGTTCGACAACAACACCGACATGATCCGGCTGGCCTGCGCCCGGGCCGACCAACTGATCCTGATCTCCGAAGCGCCCTTCCGGCTGGTGTGGGGACAGGTCGCCGGGGACACCGACGCGCAACGGCAGTGGCTGCGGATGCTGGCCGAGACCGGTGACCCGGCGGACCTGTTGGTCTGGTACTTCGGGCTGGTGCACGGGCTGAACGGCCGCACCGAGTCCGGTGACGGCAACCCGGCGCTCGACGCGCTGGCCGCCGACGTCGCTGCCGGGAACCTCGACACGGCCGCCGCGATCGCCAAGGGTTTCGCCGCGAAGCTGGAGCCGGCGCACCTGATCGGTTACGCCGCCCAGCACCTGACCCGGGCCGTCATCGCCGAGGCCGAACGCCGCGACGTGCCGGCCGGGACGGTCCTCGACGACCTGTGGGAGCGGGCTACGACGGCTTGAGTGTTCCCTTCAGCGGGTCCCAGGATTTGACGAACCAGCGCCGCATCGATTTCGCCAGCGCCGGGTGGCTGGCCGCCCACACGTCGTCGAAGACGAAGAACTGCTGGTGACCGTAGTTGTCGTCCAGGTGGAGACTGGCCTGCGCCAGATGCTCGCCGACCTCGATCCGGCTCTTGGCCGGAGAGCGGCTGCCGAGCGGCCCGGGGATCTCGTCGAGGCCCGCGGTCCGCGCCAGCACCGACCGGACGACCTGGTGTGCTTTCGCCTGGTCCCCGGCGAGGCCGTCGACGTCGAGGTACTGGTCGTGCCAGGCACCCCAGCGGTTGACCCGGTCCAGCGCGGCGGCCAGGTCGTCATCGGGACCGACCGCGGCCCGCAGGAGCACCACTTCGTACGGCCAGTCACCGTGCACGTCGGACCGCCGCAACCAGGCGGCCAGATCCGGGACCCGCACGCCGGGCAACCGCACCGAGGCGCCCTGGGTGTCCCAGTCGACGTCACCGATCTGGGAGGTGACGATCGTCGTCACCGGCTCGCCGTCACTCGGACGGGCGGAATCGGCCGGGAGCGGCCACTGTTCGTGGACCGCGTAGGCGAGCCGGCCGGGCCGCTCGGCGACGGCACTCTGGTCGAGGAAGAAATACGCCAAGGGAACCTCGTCGTCGTCGGTCAGCGCGCGGACACTGTGGTCACCGACGATCACCTTGCCCTCCACGTACAGATGCTTCTTCAGTAGTTTGCGCAGCTCACGCATCGACTCGGGCTTGGCCCGCGGCTTGTCGAAGATCGTGTGGAGCCCGTAGACCTCGACACCCAGCTCGGCGTGCAGCCACGCGGCGGGGTCGGGACGGGACTCGTCGAAGGCCCGGCGGAACCAGTCGAGCACCGACGCGTCGGGCAGCCAGCGCACGTGCTTGCCGAGCAGACCCTGATAGGGGGAGCGGTAGACGAAACAGATCACCTGATCATCATCGGCCACGGGTATGACAATCAGCGGGACAGGGCATCACCCAGCGCCGTTCGCTCGTAATAAACCGCCCGGCCGCTGCGCCGCCCCACGACCGCCCCGGCGTCACGCAACGTCGCGAGGTGCCCCGACACGGTGCCGAGCGACACCCCGAGCAGCACCGCGAGCTGAGACGGCGTCGTCGGATCGGCCAGCGCGGCCAGGACGCGCGCGCGGCCTTCCCCGATGAGCCTGGCGATGCCCTCGGCGGCGACGGGCACCTGCTCCAGGGCACCCCGCGCCGGATAGACCAGGGCGAACCGGGGCGGCGCCTCACACATCCACTGCCCGGTGATCCCGGTGTGCGGCACCAGCACCAGCCCCTGATCACCGACGGGCAGGTCCGCGTGCGTCTGGGTGGAGAACTGGATCGCGTCCGGCCCCGCCCACCGGATCTTGCCGATTCCGCTGATGGCCTGCCGCCAACCGTGGGCCGCGAGCACGCCCGCCCGGTGCCGGATGTCACGTTCCATCACCGCCCGCCGGCGCGGCCAGTCCGGCTCGGTGAACCACTGCCAGCCACGGGCGAACACCGCCGCGGCACAGGCGGCGACCCCGTCGGTATCGGCCCAGGCGAAACTGCCGGACTTCCAGGCGAACCGGCGGGCCTCGGCGATCGTCGCCCGCGCCGCAATGTCGCCGACGGCACGCATCTGCGCCAGCTCGTCGTCGATGCGGGTCGTCATCGACGACGGTGGGATGGCCACGAAGTCGGGCAGGAACTTCGTGGCCGACACCAGCCGTAGCAGGCCCGCGGCGAACGGGTCGCCGTCGAGCCAGTCCGCCAGCGCCCGGGCCTGCGGACCGGGCCGGCCGCCGTCGATCTCGCAGCGCAGAGTGATCAGGCGGCTCAGCGTCTCGGCCAGTGGGGAGAGCGCGAAACGACTGGCGCGCAGGGCGTCAGGGCCCAGCCGGATCAAGGTCATGCGCCGACCTTGCGGCATCTGCCGCAAGAGTTCAAACCCGCGGCGGTACGCGACGACGATGGCGGCCGTGACCACCGATCTCTCCACCACCCCGGTACGGCGACTCCTGCGCGGCCGGTTCGGGTGGTTCCTCACCGGCCGTACCATCGACATGTTCGGCAGTTCGATGACCACTGTCGCGTTGTCGCTGGCGGTGCTTCAATCCTCCGGTCAGGCCACCGACCTGGGCATCGTGCTCGCCGCCAACATCGTGCCGATGCTCGTGCTGCTGCTGGCAGGCGGAGTGCTGGCCGACCGGATGAGCCGCCGTCTGCTGCTGATCGCCGCCAACACGGTCAGCGCGGCCGCCATCGGTGGTGTCGCGGTCATGCTGCTCACCGGCCGCTACCACCTTCCGTCGATCGCGGTGCTCGCGCTGGTGGCCGGGGCCGCCGGTGCCTTCGCGTCGCCGGCGCTGCGCGGGATCGTGCCCGAACTCGTCGCCGACACCGATCTGCAGCGGGCCAACGCGCTGCTGGCCAGCAGTGGCCACGCCGTACGGATCATCGCGCCGACCGTGGCCGGCCTGCTCACCGCCACGGCCGGCGGGGGCTGGGCGCTGGCCGTGGACGCGGGCAGCTACCTGCTGGCGGCGGTGCTGTTCCTGCGACTGCCGCCCAGAATCCGGACGCCTGTCGGGGACCGGACGCCGGCCGCCGCCGGGCTGGGGCGTGACCTCGTGGCCGGCTGGCGGATCTTCCGGTCGCAGCACTGGCTGGTGCTGACCAGCGTGTCCTTCGCGGTGATCAACGCGGTCAACGTCGGCCCGTGGAACGTGCTAGGCCCGATGCTGGTGTCGGATCGGGGTGGCCCGCTCGGCTGGGGTGCGGTGCTGTCGGTCCGCGCGGCCGGGCTGCTGCTGATGAGCGTCGTGGCGGTGCGGCTGGTGTTCCGGCGACCGTTGCGTACCGGCCGGTTGTTCGGGGTCCTTCCGGCGTTGCCACTGCTGGCGCTGGGTTTCTCCGGTGAACCGTGGATCGTGGCCGTGGCGGCGTTCGTGGGTGGCCTCGGTTTCACGATCTCGGCCATCACCTGGAACACCGCCCTGCAGACGCGGGTGCCGCGGGAGGCGCTGTCGCGGGTGTCGGCCTTCGACGACCTGTTCTCGTTCATCGCGATCCCGCTGTCCCAGCTGGCTGCCGGACCGCTGGCCGCCGCGCTGGGTGCGGGCCCGGTGGCGCTGGCGTGCGGTGTGGTCTACGTGATCGCGGCCCTGGTGCCGTTGCTCAGCACCCAGGCGCGCCGTTCGTAGGCCACCCGTCACCCGACGTAAACACCTGATACGGGACTGTGTCATCAACTTTTCACTTGCTTTGTTGATCATTCAACGGACGGTGAACGGGGAAAGAAGTGGGGACGGCATGGCGAAGCGTGTGTTCGTGCACATCGGGGCACCCAAGACCGGCAGCACCTATGTGCAGAACGTGCTCTTCGACAACGCCGAGCGCCTGGAGAAGGCCGGCATCCTGATCCCGGCGACGTTCGCCGCCCACGACCAGGCGATGACCGATCTGCGTGCCGTGCCGTGGCGGGACCCGCAGGCGTACTGGACGTGGGATCTGCTCGCCGAGAAGGCCGCCGCCTTCGGTGGTGACGTGATCCTGACCAGCGAGGGTTTTGGCGCGGCCAGCGCTGAACAGGCGAAACGTGCCGTCGAGACGCTGCAGCCGGCCGAGGTGCACATCGTCGTGGCCGCCCGTGACCTGTGGCGGACGCTGCCGTCGATGTGGCAGCAGAGCATCCGGGCCCGCAGCACCTGGCGGTTCGAGGACTTCCTCGCCGCTGTGGAGAAGGGCGAGTTCGAGCAGTTCTGGGAGCACTACACGGCCAACCGGATGTTCCTGCGCTGGGCCGACCTGGTGCCGCCGGCCCAGCGGCACCTGGTCACGGTCCCACCGGCCGGGGTGTCGCACGACCTGCTGTGGCAGCGGTTCGCCGGCGTCCTCGGCATCCCCGGCGGCGTGTGCGAGCCGGCCGCGCCGACCTCCAACCCGTCACTCGGCGCGCCCGAGATCGAGGTGCTGCGCCGCGTCAACGCCGCGCTCGGGGACCGTTATCCGCACCGGATGCCGTACCAGCGGGTGGTGCAGCAGCATTTGGTCCGGGCGGTGCTGCAGAAACGCGACAACGAGGTGCGCTTCGGGGTCGGGCTGGACCGTGCCGACTGGGTGATGGGCCTGGCCGAGCAGCAGATCACCGAACTGCGCGACTACGACTGCCACATCGTCGGTGACCTGGGCGAACTGCGCCCGGCCGGGATGCGGCAGTCACACAGCCCCGACGAACTGGACGACCGGCAGATCCTGGACGCGGCCATCGAGACGATCATCGGCATGATCGGTCACGCTGAGGACCTGCAGGGCCTGGTCCCGGCGGGACGCCCCGGCATGCTGGCCCGGGTGCGACGCGGCATCCGTCGTACCATCGGCTGAGTTTGATCTTCTGTTCGCCCTGACCAGTGCGAACGACCGATAGGTGTCACCCCAGCGTGACGGATGGGACCGCGGGGTCGCCGTTGCTCCAGATGCCCCGGATCCGGCGGTTGGTGATCTGCCAGCCGCCGCCCCGTCGACCTGGAGTTCTTCACCGCGATCTTCGACGGCGTGCTGCTCCCCGCCCTCCGGCCAAGTTGATCCCTTCCCGCCCGTCGGCCGAGCTGAGCCGTCGAGGTCAGCGCAGCCCGGCCAGCGCTGCTGCGGTCGCCTCGTCGGCCGGCAGGAACGCCTCCAGGCGCAACTCGGCGACGGCGACATCGGTGGCGGTGCCGACGCCACCGACGAGCGTGCCGAACGAGGCGTTCGCCATGATCAGGTCACCGTGCCGGTCGACGACCACGACGGGGTAGGGCTGGTGGCCGTACAAGATGGTGGTCAATGCGCTCTTGATCGGTCCCAAGCGTGGATCGTCCAGATCCGTCTGCGGATAGGCCGGCGCGAAACCGGCGGTGAGCAGCAGTTCGTTGCGTTCCTGGAGCGGCGCCTCGATGGACTCCGCCAACCGGACGATCATCGCCCGGCCGGGTGTGGACCGGCCGCTCTCCAGAAAGCTGACGTGCCGCTGCGTGGTCCCGGCCCGGGTGGCCAGTTCGAGCTGGCTGACCCGCCGCCGGGTACGCCACCGACGCAACGCGGCCGGGAATCCGTCGGTGTTCATCGGTTCTGTTTCCCGGCTGGCGCGACGGGCCGTTGCGGGCCGAGTACCTGCCGCAGAGCGGCGGCTTCGGGGCCTGGGCGCCCGGCACGTCGTCGACCGCTCCGTGATGCCGGACCGGCCCGGCGAAGTCCACGCGATGCCGGACCGGCACACCGCGGTCCGTGCGGGGTCTGATTGGTCCGCCGCGGTCCGTGCGGTCAGCGGTGGCCGGGGTGCCGACCGGATCGTCGACACCGCCGGAGACCTCGAACAGTCGCTGCGTGCGCTCGCGGTCGTCGCGCTCGTCGGTTCACTCGCGGGCCCATCCATCGGCGCTCCCCGGCCGGTGGACTCGCGCCTGCTGTTCGGTGTCGCCGGGGCCGTCCGGGCGATCGCTGTCGGCAGCCGCGCCCAGTTGGCCCCGCGCTTGAGTAGCTGTCACCAGCCCCAAAGTTACTGATGGGTAGAGCCGTGAGTGGCCTCGGCGCCTGGTCGGGCGCTCACCCCCGCCGCGGCGGTCGTTTCCTCGTGCTCGCGGAGCAGGCGCAGGATCGTCGCGGGAGATGGGTGCTGTCCTTTCTTCTGCCTTTGGTGATGACGAGCCGGGTGGCGATGTCGCGCAGGCTCAGCTCTTGGCTGCGCAGGTGCAGGGCCATGGAGAGCATGTCGCTGTCGGTGACGCTGGCGCCGCCGATGTTCTTGCCTCTGCTGCGGGCGGATTCGTGGCCTTCCAGGGTGCGGTTGCGGATGTATTCGCGTTCCATCCCGGACAGCGCCGCGAGTACGGTGAATACGATCCCGGACGGGTCGTGTGAGCCTTGGAGTTCTCCGGTGAGGAACTCCAGGCCGACGCCGGACGCTTTCAGTTGCTCGGCGAGGGCTGCCAGTTCCAGGCCCGGCCGAGTCGTTTGTGTTCGTGGATGACGAGGGTGACCGCGGCGCCGGAGGCGCGGATCTCCTGGGCGAGGTGGACGGCCTTGTCGGGTTCGGGCCGGCGGGTGGCGCGGGTGGAGATCTTCTCGGAGAAGATTCGGGTGACGCCGTCGGAGCGCAGCGAGTCGAGTTGGGTGTCCAGGGACTGCCGGACGGTGGACGCGCGGGCGTAGCCGATCCGGACCTGCCCTGCCGGCTCCGCGTCACGGGCGGGAGGTCGGGGCAGTTCGGTCCAGGCCGGCCCTGGTTTGCGGACGGCGGGGGTGGCGACGCCAAGAGTCTTGGTCAGGTGCGGTACGAGCCGGAAGCGTGCGGTGTGGTTCTGGACGGCGACCTTGCCCTTGCCGGTCCGGCAGGGCGAGCCGGCCGGGGCGGCGCATGCGGACATCGGGCAGTCGCGCTCTTCCACGCGCAGGAAATCGTCGTCGCTCACCCGCAAAGTGTTTCATATGACGTTTCGTTCCCTCGGCCGTATGCAACGACCTATGAAACGAAGGATGCCCTGGACGGCAAGCGCCTCGCCGACTGTTTCACAAGCGAACACCTATGAAACAGCGCACGGGAGGTGGACGCCGCAAGCGAGCAGGATTCTGTCCGGGAAACGGGGGATGCGACATCGCAGGGTCCCCGGATCTTATGTAGGTGAAGCGGCGTCAGCCCAGGGCGCTCGCTGGCGTGATGTCGGTGTCCTTGGTCGGATCCGGATCGGTGCGGTCGTCGTTCGGTGTGGGGGGTCTGAGCGGGAGTGTGGCGGTGAAGCGGCTACCGCCGCCGGGGTTGTCGGTGACGGTGATGGTGCCGTGGTGCCGGTCCACGACGCGTTGGCAGATGGCTAGGCCGAGGCCGGTGCCTTGGTAGCTGCTGCCGTTGGTGGCGCGGTGGAAGGTGTGGAAGATCTGCTGGTGTTGTTCGGCGGGGATGCCGATGCCCCGGTCCGCGACGGTGATCCCGGCCCAGCCCGGAGGTCCCGCCTGCGCGCTGATCTCGACGTGCGCTGGCTGTCCGGGCGCCGTGTACTTGAGGGCGTTGCCGATGAGGTTGTCCAGCAGTTGCCGGCAGAGCAGGCGATCGGCGTACACGGTCGGGAGTTGGCGGGTGTAGATGTCGGGGAATCGTGCCGGGTTCTCGCCGGTGTGGTTCGTGCGGAGGTGATCGGTGCGTTCGGCGACGATCTGTTCGACCAGCGGTTGCAGGTCGACCGGTTCGAGGTTGAGGGTTGCGTCCCTGGCGGTGGCGTAGGCGAGCAGGTCGTCGATGAATCGCTGCATCCGGTCCACACCCTGGCGTATCCGTTCCAGGCTCGGCGTCAGTTCGCCGGGATCGGTGACGCCGTCGGCGAGGTCGGTTCCGATGATCTCCGCGAACCCGCTGATCGAGGCCAGCGGCCCCTTGAGATCGTGGGCCACGCCGTAGGCGAATGCTTTTAGGTCGGCTTGCCGGGCGCGTAGTTCGGCCTCGATCGTCTCCCGGTGGACCAGTTCGGATCGTAAGGCTTCGGCGGTCTCGGTGAGTTTCGTCTCGGCCTTCTTGCGATCGGTGATGTCGGTGCTGACGCCCGCCACCGCGTAGGCCTGACCGGCTACCTGGCGCAGGGCGAGTAGCGCCGACAGATAGGTGTGCGGCTCACCGGACAGGGCGATGACATGTTCGAACCGCACGGTGGCGCCGTCGGTGAGTGCCTGCTGTAGGCGCTGGTCGAGGTGGCTGGCGGTGTCGCTGTCGAACAGGTCGTGGTCGGTGAGCCCGACCGCGGTGCCACGGCCCGCGCCGAAATGGGTGTCGAAGTGTTCGTTCACCATGATGTACCGGCCGCCTGCATCTTTCAGGAACGCGGCTGCCGGCATGTTGTCCATGACGGCTTGCAACTGGGCGTGGCGGCTGAGCAGGATCTCGGAGTGGTCGCGTTCGGCCTCCAGTTGCGCGGCGCGGGCACCGGCCACCAGAGTGATCATGGCCAACACGATGACGTTGCCGATGACCAGCAACGCTATGCCCAGCCGTGTGTCGAACAGGCCGAGACGGTACTGGGCGTGCAGCCGGACCCAGCCTAGAAGAGGGGGGACCGAGATCGCCGTTGCCAGCAGCGCCCGGGTCAGCATCGCGGCTGGGCCCCGTGTGACCATCAGCCGCGCCGGGCCGTGCAACGGCCGCAGGAGAAACGTCGCGACCGACAGCATGAACACGGCGGCGGCGGTGTGCACGGCCATCCCGGTCAGGCCCAGGAACCGCTGCAAGGGGGAAACCCCAAGCCCGTAGCTGTAAAGCCCGATCATGGCCAGAGCCGCCGCGACCGCACACAGCGATTGCGCGCCGAGCCCCGCGATACGGCGGCGCGTGGTCACTGTTCCTGTCAGTATCTGCGCCGCGGCCAGCAGCACGGTCGCCGCCGCGGTGTTCGGCGCCATCCGCCCCGGATGCGAGGTGGCGATCCAGTCACCGGCGATCATCGAGGGAAACAGCAGCCGGTCCACCCCCAGATCCACGCCCGTCGCGTACTGGACCAGTACCAGCACACCGATCGCCGCCGCAGCCGAGCACCCCAGTAAGCCCGCGAGCCGCAGGCCTCGCCAGCGGCTGCCCGCGGCGGCCAAGCCGAACCCGAGGATCGTCAAGCTCACCGCCGTCATCGGCTTCATCGACGACGCCCCCGGCACCACCCGCATCAGGGCATCCACCCGCAACGCCCACCCCGCCAGCACCAGAGCACCCAGGAACATCGTGCCCGCCGCGACGGCACGTACCAGCCACACCGACCGCCTCAGCAGCCGCTGATCAGTGGCGAGTTCCGCGACAGCACCGTCGGCCAGTCCCGGTATCCCGGCAGCAGCATGACTTACACCCGACGTGGCACGATCAGAACCGGACATGCGGTACCCCCCGACCGCACTAAGGTCAGACAAACCCTTGTTTGCCATGCCGTTCCGCCACGGCCCGCGGCGGAACCTTGACCCTTTCCCGGACACGCTAGCGCCGATCGGCAGAGCCGGTCGGCGCAAGCCGAGATGCAGCGTGAGCCGATCATTCCGAAGGCCACCCAGCTGGAGCTTGAGTGGAGTCCCGAGCAGATTGCGGGGTGGCTGCGTCTGACGCACCCTGATCGGCTGTATTGGCATGTCTGTCACGAGACGATCTACCAGGCGCTTTACCACGGGGGAAGGGGTGGCCTGCACCGCCAGCTGACGAAGCGACTGCGCACCAGCCGGCCGCTGCGCAAACGGCGTCGGCGGCCGACCGAGCGAAGCCCACGGTTTGTCATGCGGGTCTGCTGCACCGATAGGTGACAGGTCGAGTCACGCGGCCTGACTGGCCGGTGGGGTCATGATGGTCTCGTACTCGATAGGGGTCAACCGGGACAAGCCCCAGCTGACCGGGCTCGAACTGTGCCGCGCCATCAGCGTCGATCCCGACCTGCACGACACCCCCGTCGTCATCCTCAGCGGCCGTCTGCTGCCCGGCACACCGGACGTCACACAGATCCGCCCCTCGGCCATGCTCACCAAACCGTTCACCAATCACGACCTGATCACCGCGGTCAAGGACATCCTTGAACCGCGCAACCGCGAAACAACGTCCGCCCAGGTCATCCCCTGACACGACGCCTAGGTCACCACGTCACGTCCCCGCCTGTCAGCGCCCCGGCCGTCCTGCGGGTCCTGCACCGCATTGACCCAGCAGGCGAACACCTTGCGGCCCGGGTGCCGGCCCGCGGGTGTGGTCGAGCCGCTCGTTCATCTTCAGGATCCATCTCCCGTAGAGGGCCTCGTGCGACCAGAACAGCGGGGTCAGGGCACGCCGGTCCTCGTCGGTCATCCGGCCGGCCCATTCGGGTTCGGACAGCACGTGGTCAACGAGCCGGGTGTTGATCAGAACGAGGGAGGATTGCAGCAGGTGCAGGGCGAGCGCGGAGATCTCCTGGTGCTCGCGGTCCGGGCCGGTCAGTTCGGCGTCCTTGCCGTGCCGGCTCCGCCCGGTGATCGACCGGGTGTTCGCGTTCGAGCAGGCGCCGGAGGCGTTTCGCTACCACGAGCGGGATCGGCCGTACGGGAAGGTGGTCATTGGTTTGAGCGATCGCTCAAGGTCAGCTACAGTTTGAGCAGGTGCTCAAATCTGTCGGAGGCAACGCCGTGGCCAGGATCCATGTCGAGACGATCATCGACGCGCCGCTCGAACGCATCTGGGAGTTCACCCAGGATCCTCGGCGGCATCCGCGGTGGGATGCCCGGTTCGGGCGCATCGATCCGGTGCCGGGCACCGAGCCCGCCGCGTTCACCTACGCCACCACGGTGTTCCCCGGCGTCGAGATCGCCGGTCACGGCGTGCACACCGGGGACCGGCGCGACGACACGGGCGGCGCGGTGTCGGCGTTGCGGTTCGGGTCGTCCGACTGGCGGTCGCCGATCGAGAGCGGGACCGGATACTGGCGATATGTTCCGGTCGCCGGTGGGGTGCGATTCCTGACCGGGTACGCCTACCGCACCCGCTGGGGACTCGTCGGCTGGGCCGTCGACCTGGTGTTCGGGCCGGTGTTCGGATGGGCCACCGCCTGGTCCTTCGACCGGCTCCGCCTGTGGCTCGAACACGACGTCACCCCCGAACGAGCACTGCGCCACGCCGTCGCCGAGACGACGCTGCGGCTGATTCTCGTCGCCGGTGCCGTCGCCACCGTCACCTCCGGTGCCGGCGTCCCCGGCATCGGCTGGTTGTTCGCGCTTGTGATCGCAGGGCTGGCGGTGTTCTTACCGCCGCACCCGCGCACTCCCGCGGCCCGCCGCTGCCGTCGGCGGCCAGCTACCCCGCAACCCGCCGAACCTCCGCCGCTAGCCTGTTCACCACGGGTGACCGCTTCTCGGCTGGCCGCGCCTTCGCTGCGGGCGATCGCTGCCCGATCGGGTGCCGGGACGGGGGAGCGGCGATGACTTCGGTGTTTCAGCAGGCCATGGGGGACGAGTTCGACCGGCTGCACCCGCGGCTGCAACGCCGGTTCGGCGTCGACGGCGATCGGGATCAGGGCTGTGTCGGCACCGGCGTGATGGACCGGGTGTGGCGTGGAGCCGCTTTCACGGTGCCGTTCCTGCATTTCGGTACATTGCGGCACATCCTGTTCCCGGAGACCGGCACCGGCATTCCGTTCACCATCGAGAACTACGCCTACCGCGACACCTACGCCCGGCCCACCCTGACGTTCGTGCGCACCTTCCAGGTCCGCCCGCACCGCCGCCGCCGTTTCGACGCCACCATGGTCTACGACCCGGCCCGCAACGTGGTCATCGACTACCTGGGCACCACCCAGCACCTGGCCGTCGACCTGGACGTCAGCACCGACGGCACCGGCGGCCTGCGCCTGCGCAGCACGGCCCAGACGTTCCGCGGCGGCGTCCGCTGCCCCGGCCCACTGACCGGCGACGCCGAGGTCCACGAGACCTGGGACCCGGACGCTGACTGCTTCCGCATCCGGGTCACCGTCACGAACCGCCGACTCGGCCCCCTCTTCGGCTACCACGGCACGTTCACCACCAGGTACGTCCCGTCCGGCACCCCGGTCCCGGCCGCTGTCCGCCCACTCCGCGAGAACCCGCCCTGGTGATGCGGGCGTGATCCGCTGTTCCCGGTGGGGTGCCGGGTGAGCGTCAACCGGGCATCCGGTTGAATCCGCGGATGACGCGGTGCAGTGCGCTGATGAACGCGGCCGTGGACCCCGCGGGGCGGCGCAGTCCCGGGGTGTGGTCGGTGGCCGCCGCGACGATCACCCTGGCCACGTCGGCGGGGGTCGTTGCCGCCGCCTACACCGATACCCGGCCCTCACCCGCTCCTGACCCCGCACTGCAGACCTGATCGTAGGGTGACCGCGGCGGGTCAGACGCGGCGCAGGACGGAGACGACCTTGCCCAGGATCACCGCTTCGTCGCCGGGGATCTGAGTGTAGGACGGGTTCCGGGGCTCCAGGAAGACGTGGCCTGCGCGGCGCTGGAACACCTTCACGGTGGCCTCGTCGTCGATCATGGCGGCGACGATGTCGCCGTTCCACGCCTCGGACTGCTGGCGGACCACCACGATGTCGCCGTCGCAGATCGCGGCGTCGACCATCGAGTCGCCCTGGACGCGGAGGCTGAACAGGGTGCCGCGGCCGACCAGGTCACGGGGGAGGTTCAGCAGCTCCTCGGTGGACTCGTCGGCCAGGATCGGGGTGCCGGCGGCGATCGTGCCGACCAGCGGGACACCCACCGTGTCGCCGGAACGCGACTCGGAGCCGCCGGTGGGCTCCAGGAACATCCGGATGTCCACCGGGCGGGCCATCGAACTGCCGCGGCGCAGGAAACCGTGGTCCTCGAGGGTGCGCAGGTGGCGGCTCACCGTGGAGGAGGACAGGCCGACCGCGTCGGCGATGTCGCGGGTGGAGGGCGCGTAACCGTGTTTCACCGCCGCGTCGCGGATCACCGTCAGGATGCGGCGCAGACGCTCGGGCAGGATGGACGTGTCGAATTCCTCGGCTAGCACTTGGAGATCCTTCCTCATGCCGGACGTGAACCGAAATCGGCGCGCCGTGCACTGTTCTGATGTGACTGATGCGGAACGCGACGCCCTGCTGGTGGTCCGGGCGCAACTCGGGGACCGAAGAGCGCTGAGCGAACTGGTGGGGCACTGGCACCTCCCGGTCTGGCGTTACGTGCGGGTGATGCTGGGCGACCGGGCCCGGGCGGACGACATCAGCCAGGAGGTGTGGGCGCGAGCATTACGGGCGCTGCCGCGACTGCGGCAGCCGGAACGCTTCGCCCCCTGGTTGTTGACGATCGCCCGTCGATCGGTCATCGCGAACCTACGGGAGGGGTACGACAAAAACGTCCCGGAGGAGTCGCCGTCCATCAGGGACGAGGCGGACAGCGTCCTGGATCGCGCTCAGGTGACCGAGGGCCTGGCCGGTCTGGCGCCCCGGGAACGCGAGGTGCTGATCCTGTTCTACCTGCAGGATCTGGCCTTGGACGACTGCGCCCAGATCCTGGGTGTCCCGCCGGGCACGGTGAAGTCCCGGCTCAACCGGGCGAGGCGGCTGCTGCGCGACCAGATGATCGAGAAGGGATACGGCGCATGACCGACGAGCCGGGTTTCACCGCGGAGCACGTGATCCGGCCGGTGTCGCGGCGGATCCTGGCGGCCGGGATCGCGGGACTGGCCGGTGCCACGACCATCGGCGCGCTCTGGGCGACCGAACCGGGGAGCCTGCCCACCCGTACCCAAGCGGCGTTCGCGGGTTTGATCGTTGTCGGACTGACCTGGGCCGGGCTCGCTGCCTGGACCCTGGTGCGCCGGCCGTTGTTCGCCGCTGACCGAGTGATCGGGGCATGGCTGGCGATCGTGTTCAGCGCCGCTACCGCAGTGTTCAGCGGCGTGATCGCCGGACCGTTCGCGGCGCTGCCCGGACTGCTGCTCGCCGTGGTGGCCGTCGTCCTACTGGTCCGGGCCCGTGCCTGGCGTGATCGGTTGCGGTCACAGGTGGCCACGCTGAGAAAAGCGGGCGAAGACGCCTGAAGCCGCGTCAGGATGGTGAACGGCTCCAGGTCAGGCCGCGGGCGGCGAGGGCCTCGGACAGGATCCGGATGGCTTTCGGGCCGACGCCGTGCATCGCGAGCAGGTCTTGCTCGCGGTGGGCGGCGACCTGGGACAGCGTGGTGATGCCCGCCTCGCGGAGGGCACCGGCGGCGGGCCGGCCGATGGGTGGAAGGTCGTTCATCCGCCCACGATAAGCCGTCAGCGGGGCTGGATCTGGCCGGTCATGTCGCTGACGCGGCCCAGGTGGTCGAAGGTCACCCGGATCTGGGAGCCGTCGCCGTGGCGGCCGGCGACGCCGTTCGGGGTGTCGTCGACGCGCCAGCCCTGCTGTTTGAGGAAGGCGACGACCACGGTCCGGTGGTCCACGGCGAAAGCCTGCAGCACCTGGCCGAGGACGGTGAAGGTCTTCGCCGGCGGGACCGCGCCCCGGACCCGGGCCGGCAGGTTGTCCAGGTGGAAGAAGATCGCGCCGCCGTTGTAGGTGCCGCGGTAGTAGGAGCGGCCGGTCAGCCCGGAGGCGACCAGGGACAGCCGGTGCCCGTCGGCGCGGTCCAGGCGCAGGGTGGGTTCGGTCAGTTCGCGGACACCCTCGAGGCGGCCGTGTTCGCGCAGCCAGCCGGCCAGTTGCAGCAGGTTCGGGTCGAGGTTGCTGCCGCTGTTCGCCCAGGCCCACAGCCAGGTCCCGTCGGAGTGGCTCTCGGTGCCGAGCAGCTGAACCGGGTACCGCAGGTCGCTGCCGAACGTCACCAGGCCCGCGTTCAGGTCGAGCTGCCAGCCGCGATCACCGAGGAGGTCGGCGAGCGCCAGCTGACGAGCCATGCCGGTGGCGACATGCTGGGCGAACAGGTCATCGAACGAGGACACGAACCGGCCTTTCGATCAAGGGAGCCGGTGCAGTGTTACACGACACTCCCGGACCCGCCGTAGGCGGCTCGGCTCAGGCGGATCAGATCCGCCAGCAGGGCCGGTGGATCGTCGCGCCACCACGCCAGGTGGACGTGCGGCCCACGCGTACCCGACCCGCAGTTCGTCCTGCCGTCTTTCGGCGATCCGGCGCAGGTGGGTGATCTCGTCGAGGATGCGCCGGGCGCCCTCGAGGACCTGGCGGCCGGTCGCGGTCAGCGCCACGTGGCGGGTGGTCCGTTGCAGCAGCCGTACGCCCATCGTGGCCTCCAGCGCCGCGATCGCCCGGGACACCGACGCCTGCGAGACGCCCAGCTCGGCGGCGGCGCCGGTGAACGTGCCCGCGTCGACGACGGCGACGAGCGCCCGTAGTTGACGCGGCTGCGGATCCATCCGCTCAGCGTATAGATCCGCCGGTCCGGGTATTTCTCCGCGCGGCCCGGCGCCCCGCACACTGCTGGCATGAAGGTGGGTTCGGTGATCATGCTGGGGAGCGCGGCCAGCAACCAGCTCGGTGCGGCGGTCGGGGCGCACGCGTTCGCGGCGATCGGCCCGGCCGGGGTGGTGGCGGTGCGGCAGTTCGTGGCGGCCGCGGTGCTGCTGCCGGTGGCCCGGCCGGACCTGCGCCGTTTCACGTGGGCGCAGTGGTGGCCGACGCTGCTGCTCGGGCTGGTGTTCGCGACCATGAACCTGTCGCTCTACACCGCCGTCGACCGGATCGGTCTCGGGCTGGCCGTCACGCTGGAGTTCCTCGGGCCGCTCGCGGTGGCCCTGGCCGGTTCCCGCGGCCGGATCGACCTGCTGTGCGCGGCCGGTGCGGGCCTCGGGGTGTACGTGCTGGTCCTGCCGTCCGGCAGCAGCGACTGGACCGGCATCGGCTGCGGACTGCTCGCCGCGGGCTGCTGGGCCGCCTACATCCTGCTGAACCGGCTGCTCGGCGAGCGGCTGCCCGGCCTGCAGGCACCGGCCGCGGCCACCACGGTGTCCGCGCTGCTCGCCGCTCCGGTCATGGTGCTGCTGCTGGTGCAGGGCCGGATGACCGGAACGGCGCTGCTGTACGCGGTCGGTGCCGGAGTCCTCAGTTCGGTGGTGCCGTACGCCGCCGACCTGATCGCCCTGCGCCGTGTCCCGGCTCGCTACTTCGGGGTGGTGATGAGCGTGCACCCGGTCTTCGCGGCCCTGGCCGGGCTGATCCTTCTCGGGCAGGTGCTGGCCGTGCACGAGTGGCTCGGCATCGCCGTCGTGGTGGCGGTGAACGTGGTCGCGGTACGGCAGAATACGAACGATGGCGGAACTGCTCGCACACAATGCGGCCAACGAGGTCACCGGCGGGGTGTGGCGGGTGTCCCGGGGGAGCGGCACGGCGATCCGCAAGATCGTGACGCCGCGGCGTGCGGGAGCGGCCGCCCACCTGGCGGCGAGTGACGATCCCGGGCACTTCAACTACTGGCGGCGTGAACCGCTGGCCTACTCGTCCGGGCTGACCACGGCGGCGTTCGCGGCCGGCGGGGTCAGCGCACCGGCCCTGCTGGACTTGACCGACAATCCGGACGGATCGGTCACGATGCTGCTGGAGGACGTCGAAGGGCGGCCCGGAACCACGCTGGGGGCCGCTGAACTGGGCGATCTCGCGTACCGCATCGGTCTCGGCCAGGCCGGCGACCCGCCGGCGATCGCCTGGCTGGCCCGCGACTTCCTGCGCGACTACACCCTCGCCCAGCCGATCCCCGGCGACCTGTCCTGGGATCATCCGGCGGCCGAGGAGGCCTGGCCGCCGCGGTTGCGGGCCGGGTTGCGGCGGCTGTGGGACCGGCGGTTCGAGATCCTGGACGCCGCCGACGCGTTGCCGCGCACCCTCTGCCACCACGACGTGTGGCCGATGAACCTGATCGGAACCGGCCCCGGGCCGGTCCTGCTCGACTGGGCGTTCGTGGGCCCCGGCGCGATCGGGGAGGACGCCGCCAATCTGGCCCTCGACACGTTCTGGGACGGGTTCGCCGACGTGTCCCAGCTGGATGCCGTGCTGTCGGCGGTGCGCGACGGGTACGCCCGCGGCATGTCGGCGGTCGCCGCGCCGGAGGAGATCCACCGGGCGATCCGGGTGACCGGCGCGGCCAAGTATTTCTGGCTGGCCCCGCGGATGCTGGCACAGGCCTGGAGCAATCCGCGCGGCGCCGGCTACGACACTCGCGACTGGGTGTCGATGTTCACCGGCCGGGCCCCGATGCTCCAGGTCGTCGTCGAGTGGGCCGACACGATCTGATACGTCGGTCATCCGACTGTTCCGGGGCCGATCCCTGACGGACTGGAACGATTCCAGAGTCCACCATGGACCCTTCACTCACGGATGAGGGAGTCATCGTGGTGGGGTTCGATCGAGGCCGCGCGGAAACGAGCGCCGAACGACTGCACGAGTGCCGGCAGCAGATCACCGGCCCGGTGACCACGGAACGCGGCTGGGCGCCCGCGCACCTGGAGATGAACGCCGTCCTGCTCGACCTGCCGGAGGACATCGCCGGGGTGGTGGCCCGCCTGAAACTGATCCAGTCGATCCTCGACTCGCTGCCGCCGAGCCCCGGCACCAACCGGGTGGCCGCCTTCAACGCGCTCTACCTGACCATCACCGAGCAGGTCGAAGCGCACCTGCGGGGTCCGGACGTCACTGATCCGATCTTCCTCGAGATGCTCGACGTCGAATTCGCCCGGCTCTACTTCACCGCCCTCGGCTCGTGGGGCGCCGCTCCCGGCGTCGACACCCCGGACGCCTGGGAGGTGCTGTTCCGGCGCGCCCACGACAGCGGCGTCAGCCCGCTGGAAGCGGCGGTCCTCGGGGTCAACGCGCACATCAACCATGACCTGGCGCTGGCTCTGATCGCCACCTGGCAGCGCCTCGGTTACCCGGGCGACGGCCCGCAGCACCCCGATTACCTGATCGTGAATCAGATCTTCTACCAGCACATTCCGCCGTTGCGCCGCCGGTTCGCCACCGCCTGGCAGATGCAGATCGACAGGTGTGTCGGCGACCTCGACGACTGGAGCCAGCGGATCCTCGTCTACTCCACCCGGGCGCTGGCCTGGGAGAAGGCCGAACGTCTGTGGGAGTTGCAGGACGACAAGGAGGATTATGCCCGGGCGCTGCTGGTGATGGACCGGGTGGCGGCGGTGGCGGGGGAGACCGTGCTGACCGGCGCCGGGATCGTGCGGGTGCTGTGGCTGGCCGCGACCGCCTGGGTCAAGGGCTTCCTGTTCCGGGTGCTCAGCCCACCTCGATGATGGTCGAGCTGCCGCCCAGCACGGCCACCGGCAGCCCGCTGTCCTTGACCGGGATCAGCGCCCACCACACCGACAGGCGCTTCATCGTCTGGGTGCCGCCGCCGGTGTTGGTGCCCAGTGTCCGCCGCCGCTGCGGGATGAACACCTTCCGGCCGGCGTTGGTGCCGACCACATCGGTGATCGTCGAGTAGGCGACCGCCGCCCCGCCGTCGGCGGTCCGCAGCGCCCGGATCGGGAACGTCGACACCGTCGACGTGTAGGTGACCGACTCGGCCGGGACGACCGTGCTGCCGTTGACGAACGTCATCTCGGTAAGGAGGGCGTCCGAGTTCACGATCTCCGTCGTCGTGGTGTCCCCGCCGAACAGCGGATCCGGGCTCGGCTTGTCGGTGATCTGCCGGGCGTGGGCCGCGGCGACGTCACGCGGCGAGGCCAGCAGCGTACCGCCGCTGTCGGTGTCGCCGACGATCTCCGCGTTGCCGGAGGCGTCCCGCCGGATCTCCGGCAGGGCCGCGTTCAGGCCCACATAGTGCCCCAGCCGCCAGTCACTGCCGCTCTTCACCATGACCAGCGGATAGATCGCCCCGCCGAACGACGTCCGCGACTCCACCACGAAGAAGTCGGCACCGGACAGCTCACCGGGGATCTGCGAACCGAACGCGTTGTAGGTGAACGGTTTGATCGCGAAGTCCGCCGGCGTGGTGTTCAGCGACGCCTGGTCCATCGCCAGGGCGGCCTCGACCTCGTACAGGCCGACCGCCGACGCGTTCAGAGTGCTGTTCGCCTTGTTGTTGTCCGTGGCGAGCTGCGTCAGCAGGGCGGTCACCGCGGCCTCGTCGAAGATCGGCTTCCCGGTGTCCACCGGCGGCGCGGACGTGACAGCGGTCACCGCCGGAGCGGGCGTGGTGTTCGGCGTGCAGGCCGCCGCAGGGAGCAGGAGCAGGAACGCGACGGCGATTCTCGTAGTTCGGGGCACGGGCGGTGAGGATACTGGGTGTCGGCTAGAGTGAGCTGTGTGACTGCCGGGTCGGCTTCCAGCCATTACCGAGTGGGGCACCCGGCCGACGCTTGAGGGCCGGGCCGTCGCCACGTGCGCCGCCGCCTGTCGTGAGTTTCTCCGCCTTTTCCGGATGAACGTCACGACAGAAAGCCGAGAATGACGAACGATTTCAACACCGCCATCATCGACGAGTTCCGGGCCCACCACGGCCGGGTCGGCGGGATGTTCGAAGGTGCCCGACTACTCCTGCTGACCACCACCGGCGCCCGCTCCGGCCGGCCGCACACGGTGCCTCTGGGCTATCTGCCCGACGGCGACCGGATCCTGGTGATCGCCTCCGCCGGCGGTTCCCCGAGACATCCCGCCTGGTACCACAACATCCTCGCCGAGCCGGTCGTCACCGTGGAGGACGGCGTGTTCGTCTACCAGGCTACCGCCGCCCCGTTGGCCGCGACTGATCGTGACGAGGCGTTCGCCCGGGCCGTCGAACAGGACCCCGGCTGGGACGGATATCAGCGCCGCTCCGGACGTACCATCCCGGTCGTCGCCCTCGTCCCCATCCCGGTGCCGGGCCCGCCGCGCTCCAACGCGTCCACACCGGGGGAGATGCTCCGGATCGTGCACGACGCCTTCCGCCGCGAGCTGGCACTCATCCGCGCCGAGATCGCCACCTCCGGAACCATCCTCAGCGCTCAGCTGCGCGTCAACTGCCTCACGCTCTGTGTCAACCTGGACGGTCACCACACCCGTGAGGACGACGGCATGTTCCCCGCCCTGGAACAGTTCCAGCCGGATCTCGCCCCAGCTCTGACTCGTCTCAGAGCCGAACACGAAATCATCGCCGAACTGCTGAAACACCTGCGCACCGCCCTGTCTGACCCGACCCTGACCGGCGCCGATCTGATCAAGGCGGTGGATGTCTTGACGGCCGATCTGGAACGTCACCTCGACTACGAGGAGCAAGTTCTCATTCCGATTCTCGACGGAGCGTGACCGGAAGGAGCGGCGGGTCGCAAGGTGGTCCCGCCGCTCCGTCCCTTTTTCTGGTACGCCCGGGTAAGGCCCTGCCCCGGCCGCGCGACAGGGAGCCGGGCGGGGTTGCCGGCGCGACCGCCGGGCGTATGCGAACACCGGGTCACCCTCGGTCAACTGTCAACCTATTGTCCTAGGACACCTAGACGCGGTGGCGCATGCCGCCTTTGTCGACGGGTGTGGCGAACGCCACTAAAGATGATGGATCCGGGCTGCGGTCGAGGGTGCGGGTGGTCAGGGCGGTGACCGCATGATCGCTCGCCGTTTCCGTCGCAGGTGAGGCCGTCCGGCAGCGGGGGAGAGGAGCGTGGATTCCGCCGTTGCGGGGTGGTTCACAGCCGGGACACAGATGAAGACCGATTTGACCGTGGGCGAGAGAATCCCACCGATGAACACCGATAAGCCCACCCCCGCACCCCAGGGCAGTACGCCCGGGGAACCTGCCAAGGTCGATGAGTCGGCCGAGCCGACGGTCGCTCTGAGTATCCCCAGCGTCTCCGGTGACGCTGGGGTCTCCAGCTCCCCCATTGTCTCCGGCGCTCCCATCGTCTCTGGAGACGATGGTGCCTCTGACGACGCTGAGTCGACGGTCATGTTGTCGGCCGCCGAGACCGCTGAACCTTCTGAGGCGACCGTCGATTTGTCGTCTTCGGCAGCGTCCACCCCGGCAGCCAGCGCGGGGTCCGAGCCGACGGCTGACCTGGCGGTGGGGACTTCGGCTGCGGCTTCCGTTCCCGAGGTGGGCGAGTCCCAAAAATCCGGCGAGTCCGGCGAGTCCGGCGAGTCCGGCGATTCTGAAGAGTCCGAGGCGACGGTGACCTTGACTGCGGCCGATATCGCTGACGCGACGGTCGCCATTCCAGCGGTGGAGGATGCCGAGGAGACGGTCGCTCTCTCGGCGGGGGCGTTGTCCGCGGCGCTAGCTGCCGCGTCCACGGCAGAGGAGGAGTCCGAGCCGACCACGGTGATCTCCGCCAAGTCCGAGCCGACGGTCACCCTGCCCAAGCCCCGGCCCGCGCCAGAGTCGGAGTCGGCGGTCTCCCGGGTGTCCACGGCCGCTCTCTCGATCCCCTCCAAGTCGGCGGCCCGGCCCGAACCGGAGTCGGATTCGACGGTCGCCCTACCGGCTTCCCGCGTGTCCACGCCTGACACGGAGCCGACGGTCGCTCTCTCGATCCCGACGGCCGCCTCGCCGTCCGTTCCTGCCCAGCGATCCGCCCCGGATTCGACCGTCGCTCTACCGGTCTCCCGCGTGTCCTCGCCCGCCCTGAAACCCGCGACGCCTGCCCTGAAACCGGCCGTCGCCGCGCCACCCGTGCCACGCGCACCGACCACGCCGCGCCCGCCGACGGTCACCCCGCCGCCCTCCGAACCGACGGTCGCTCTGCCGGTCCTGCCGAGGATGCCTGCGGTCCTGGCCCCGCCGGCGAAACCTCTCACCCGCCGCCGCCTGCTCTGGGCGATTCCGGCCGTCGCCGGTACCGCCCTGGTCGGCGGCACGATCGCTGCCCTGTCCGGTCGCGACGAACCGGTAGCCACCAAGACCCCCAACCTGGTCGTCAGCGAGCCCCCGCCGGTCCCGTCCCCGACGCCCACCACCCCGAAACCCACGGCCCCGGTCATGAAGGTCCCGGTGCACACCCTGAGCGACTTCCGCGCAGTGGTCCCGGGTGATCCGTTCCCCACCGACTCCATCGCGCTCACCATCGACGACGGCCCGCACCCGGAGTGGACCCCGCAGATCCTGCGCGTGCTGGAGAAGTATCACGTCCCAGCCCTGTTCTGCATGATCGGCAATCAGGTCCTCGGTCACGAGTCCATCGCCCGTGACGTAGTCACCGACGGTCACCACATCGCCAACCACACCTGGAGCCACCCGCTCAACGTGGCCGAACTGTCGTCCCGCAGGGCGATCAAGGAGATCGCCCGAGCCCAGGACAAGATCTACAGCACCACCGGGTACGCCCCGAGCCTGTTCCGCGCCCCCGGCGGCGCCTGGTCCAAAGGCCTTTCAGAATCGGTCTCCAAGAGCAGCGTGATCCCGATGGACTGGTCCACCGACCCGCGCGACTGGTCCCGCCCCGGCGTAGCCCACATCACCAAGCGCCTGCTCGCCTCCAAGCCTGGCCAGATCCTGCTCTGCCACGACGGCGGCGGCGACCGCTCCCAGACGCTGGCCTCCCTGAAGACCGTGATCCCGGCTCTCCAGGCCAAGGGCCTGACATTCGTCGCCCTGGTGTGACCACCACCGAGCAGATCACCCGGCAGCCAGGACCAGGGGAATCAATCCTCTGGTCCTGACCCACACCACCACCCGTAAGGGTTACTCGTGGTTCTTCGTGCCCCGCATTCTTCGCTACCCTAGTCCCGTGACCGACGAGCCAGAGAACCGTTCTGAGTAACCCTGGAATACAGACCGACTTCTTTGAACTAGTGTCCTAGGAAGCCTTAGAGGTAGTGCGGCAAGCCGCACCTTCAAAACCCGAAAGGACGGCTTCGCCGACCGACACGAATCGGCCTTGTCGGCAAGCAGCTGTCCCCACGGATCCGGGACCTAGGGAAGATCACCCTGTACCGGACCGGGCCCCGCGCGGATTTCCTGGACCGGTAGGGTTTCTTAACGGATGCGCGACCAGGGATCAAAAAGTTGATCAATGTCCGCGGGATGGTCTTGGGGTGACCGCGGCGGAATGATTTCGGTCTGTGTCGCGCCTTCCGGAGAACTTCGCTGACCTGGTCGAGCACTGGAGGCTGCTGCCTGGGGAAATCGACCTGTTGGCGGGTAAGCACGACGGCCCGACGAAGCTCGCGTTCGTGCTGCTGTTGAAGTTCTACGGCCGGTACGGCCGGTTCCCGCGTGGACGAAGCGAGTTGCGCGATGAGGTGGTCGACTTCGTTGCGGCGCAGGTGACGGTGCCTGCGGCCGACCTGGGTCGGTATGCCTGGGACGGGCCGACGATCAAGCGGCACCGGTCGGAGATCCGTCGGCACTTCGGGTTCCGCACGTTCACGGTCGCGGACTACGAGAAGCTGACCGACTGGCTGGCCGCCGACTATGCGCAGCGGGTCCGCCGCCCTGAGTTGGTCCGGGAGCATTTCCTGGCCGAGTGTCGGACCCGGCAGTTGGAGCCGCCGACGCCAGGCCAGATCGACCGTCTGCACCAGCGCGCTGGCCCGCGGCGGGGAGACGGTCGCGGATCTTGTCGCCGGACGGCTCGATCCCGCGGTGCTGGCGCTGGTGCAGCCCATTGCCCCGGAGTTCGCTGAGGCCGGTGCCGGAGGGATCGAGGACGCCGTGGCTGCCTCGGACGTGGTGGGGTCTGAGGATGCGGAGGAGGAGGTGGATCCGGACCTGTTGCGCTGGATCAAGGCCTCGGCCGGGGACGTCAGCCTGAAGACGATGCAGAACGAGATCGCCAAGCTTAAGGCGGTCCGCGCGTTCGCCCTGCCGGATGGCCTGTTCGCCGACGTTGCGGTGAAGGTGGTCGCGGAGTGGAGGCACATGGCGTTCATCGAGTCGCCCAGCCATGTACGGCGCCGCTCGGATGAAGTGCAAGCGGCGATGCTCGCGGCGCTGTTGGTGTCCCGGCAGCAGGAGATCACCGATCAGCTGGTGCTGTTGCTGATCTCGATGGTGAACCGGATCGGGTTGCGTGCGGAGAAGAAGGTGTTCCGGCAGCTGGCCGCGGAATTCACTCGGGTCAACGGCAAGGAGAACCTGCTGATGAGGGTCGCCGACGCGGCGCTGCGGCGCCCGGACGAGACCGTGCGGCAGGTGGTGTTCCCGCTGGTGGGCTCGGACAACCTGCGTAACCTGGCCGCGGAGTTCCGGGCCGGGCGCACGGTGGTCCAGACGAAGATGCAGGCCAGCTACCGGGAGTCCTACACCCGGCACTACCGGATCGGCCTGATCGAGCTCCTCGACGTACTCGAGTTTCGCTGCGAGAACTCTCACCAGCCGGTGCTGGACGGGGTCAAGTTGGTCCGACGCTACGCCGGCGATGCGCAGTTCACGTACTACCCGGAGGGTGAGGTCGTGCCCCGGCACAAGGGCCTGGCCGGCGACCGGGAGACCCTCGTTTACCGCACTGCGCAGGGCGGCTCGAAGCGGATTGTCCGGGCGATCTACGAACTGCGCACCCTGGAAGCGCTGTGTGACCAACTGCGCTGCAAGGGCATCTGGGTGGCCGGCGCCGCGGAGTTCCGCAACCCGGAGCAGGACCTGCAGCCCGACTTCGTCGAGCGGCGCCGCGAGCACTACGCCGCCCTGGCCAAACCGCTGGATCCGACCGAGTTCGTCGCGCAGGTCCGCGCCGAGCACGAGGCCGAACTGGCCGCACTGCACGAGGCGCTACCCGGACGAGCGCGGCCTCAACCCGCTGTTCTGGTCCAACATCGCACCGTACGGCGAGGTGAAAATCGACCTCGGTCGACGCATCACCTTGACCGCCGACGCCCGCCGGGCCGCGCCGGCCGGTGACGACGCCGACCCCGTTCATTGACCCGTGAGGAAGAACCCGACGATGCCGAAGGCCCTGCCCGTGACCCGCACCGAGGATCTCCACCACCGGGCCGGCGCCACGTTGGCCGACACGCTCGAGCAGGCCGCCGCCGCGGTGGCCGCCGGCGACTTCACCCGGGCCGCGACCGCCGCGCAGCAGCTGGCCCAGTACGCCGAGCACGCGCAGAACGCCGTGGCCCGCGATGCCCTCGCCGTGGGGACGGACTGGTGGCAGCTTGGCGAGCAGTTCGGCCTGCACCCGTAGGCCGCCTACGAGCAGCACCGCGGCGCCGCCGAAAGTCTGCGCCCGCCCGCGCTGCAACGGCCGCGGCTGACAGCCTCACCCAGGACCCGACCGTGGCCCGCCTCCGCGCGGCGGCCGGACTGCTCGACGAGGACGTCTGGATCGCGGTCCGGCTGCCCGGCGACTACGAAGGCGCCGACGAACTCGGCTGGCTCCGCGAGGCCCTGCAGCTTCTCGCCGGCGACGACCAAGGCGAGGAAGCCGACCTCGAACCGCTATGACCCGTGCGAACCTGCGCGGTGGAGCGCTGAGGTATCGCCCGGGTCCGTCAGCGACACCAGGGCGTCGAGCGGCGTGGACGGGACCGCGACCCGGGCTCCGGTTCCAGAAGGCGAGTAATCAGGCTGCTGCCCGGAGGTGCCGCTGAACGGTGCGGAGATGCGTAGACCCAGGACGCCGAGGGTCATCACCGGGATGCGGGATCACCTCGACGCCACCGATACGCAGCATTGACCGGCCCGGGAATCGTCGGGTAGCCGGAGCGCATCGCTGCGCTCCGGCCCCTCAGCACCGTGCGTGCCGCTCGTCGCGGCACACGGCTCAAGCACACCTTGTGGGCATCGAGTCGCGTCGGACGGCCCGTATCCGCGCCGCTCAACCGCCGGATGCCCGGCGGCGGGATCAGTAGCGTTCGACCCGGAAGACCGCCACATTCGGCGCAGCGGCGGCGAACCCGTCCGGCGTGGCGTCCGGCACCACGCCAGTCTTGACGAACATCGGGACGCCGTGCGGCACCTCCTTGGGGAAGGCGCGCAGCACCGGCACGCGGTCCGCCTCGGGAAGTTCGACGAGGCGGACCCGCTCCTGAGCTTTGCCGCGGGACAACACCGCCTCGCCGGCCACCCGGACGTTCTTGACCCAATCACCTTTCGCGTAGCCGCCGATGATGTAGCGCTCGCCGTCAACGGTCAGCGGCGACACCGGAGTGGTACGAGGTTCGCCCGACTTACGTCCTCGGACGGTGAGCAGGTGCATCGTTCCGATGGGCAGGCCACGTCGCTGCAACCAGACGATCACTTTGTTGGCGACCTTGAGGGACTTGGGGGGAATGGACATCACGCCTCCTGTTGTGGTGATGGGGGCGCCGTCCATGGCAGGTCCCCCTCCTCGATCGCCGTCGTCACCTGGTGGAGCCAGGCGATCTCGGTGTGCCTGAGTAGTTGCGTGTACTCGGTTTCCAGCAACGGCAGCCGGGGCACGCCCGCCTGCCGCGCATCAAGAAGAACGGCGTCGGTCTCCTCGGCGAGGGCGGTCAGGGAGCGCCGCCGCTCGTGCAGCAGGTGCAGCGCGGCTTCCTTCTCCAGATGGAGGATGTGCGCCAGACCTGCCGTGAACGCCGGGAACTCCTCGGCAACCGCCCCGACGTGCTTGCCGACGATGGCGGTGAGCTTCTCCTCACCCAGCGGGGTGACTGTGTAGACGGTGCGTTCCGGCCGGGCTCCGGAGCGGCTGCGCCCGACCGGCTCGATGAGGCTGGCTCTGGCCAGCCGGTCGATGGCGTCGTACAGCGAGCCGCCGCGCAGCTTGACCACCGCGCCGACATTGCGCTCGCGGAGTAGGTGCTGCATCTCGTAGGGATGCCGGGGGCCCTCCCGGAGGAGGGCCAGCACAGCCATGGTCAGCGGATTGTCCAGAGCGCGCACTGCGCCTCCGTATCAACAAGTAGCCGAAATCGAATAACCGGATTCGACTATAACGAAGGCGCAACGAGGCCATTGTCCCGAGGAGACAAAGGCCGCAGGCTTCGCGTGCCCGGTCGAGTGGCGCAAACCAGGACATCCCGAGGACATCGCCGCTGGCTACGTCGAGAACCTGTAGTCGATGGCGTGACCACTCGCCCTAGATCAACTTCTTGATCCCTGGTCGCGCATCTGTTAAGAAGCCCTCCGGTACCCGCGCGCCGGGGCGCTGCTGACCCGGCGGCTGAACCTGGACTTGATCACGAACATGTGGGACGACCTGCTGCGCGTCGCGGCGAGCGTGCATGGCGGGGGTCGGGGACTAACGTTCGGGAAAGTCACGCTAAGGATGATCTTGAGGCAGGATGTCTTGGCTTAGCCCTGCATCAGCTATCAGCTTGGGTGCGTTGCTGGGATCGAGTCGCGAAGGTCTGCGATCAGGTGGGTCACCAAGGGGCGCAGTGCGGCTGATCTTGCGCGGCGCCAGGTGGAGATGCTGGGCATGACCGTGTCTGGGATGGTTGCGGCTCGGATGCACCACATTCCGGCCAGTCCCACGACGAAACGTGAAGCCGCGGGCGGCAGGGTCTGGAGAAGGCGGTACGCGCGATCCGTCGCCGCTTGCTGGCCGAGGGCATGTCCGGTGCCGACGATGTCCGCCGCCATCTGTGCGAGATCGATCCACGGGGCGCCGGCGGAGGCGTACGCCCAGTCGAGCAGCACCGCCGATCCGGCCTTCGTGTCGACTGTCGTGTTGTCGAGGCGGAGGTCTCGGTGGACCAGCGCATCTCCGGCGGTCCAGGCCTTCCAGCCGGCCACCACCTCGGCCGCCTGCCCCGCGTGAGCGGTCTCCCAGGCGTCGCCGGTACCGATTTCGAGCAGACGTGTCCAGCCGTCGAAGTCGAAGATGCGTTCGGCGACCGGCGGCAGAGCGTCCGGTGCGTGATGTCCGTTCGCCGTTCGGCAGGCGCGAGCGACAGCTGAGATCGATGCGTCGGTCCATGACGTTTCGGTGGTGCCGGGGGCCCAGGTGATCGCCAGGGCGATCCATGGTCCGTGTTCGACGGTGGCGAGGCGTCGAGGTGCCGGCGCTGAAGTGGGTAGCGCGTCCAGGATCGCGGATTCCTGGAGGATCATCCGGTGGTTGTGCGCCCGGACCTCGGCGGACACGGCCTTGACGAAGATTTGTCGTCCGTCGGCCAGCCGCAAGGCCGCGGCCGGGCCTGGTGACATGCCGCCGTGTAGATCGGTATGACCGACGATCGGGGTGCCGAGCGCTTCAGCGACGGCTGTCCGTACCGGTTCTGGCGTGTCGGCCCACGCGGCCCGAGGGGTGAACGTCACGCCGCATCGTATGCCGGGCGCGCACGCCCTCTGCCGAGCCGGTGCGAACGGCGCTCGAGAACAACAGAACGTATACGGTGATCTTGGAGTCGTCGGTCTGGTCGCGAGAGTGAGCACGCCCGGCGGAAGGCCGCACCAGAGGCGGTCGGCACCCGAGCAAGGATGATGGTGGGATGTCTCGCGAACAGAAGATCGTTTACGGCAAGCTGGTGCGTGATCGTATTCCGGAGATCATCTCTGCCGATGGCCGGACTCCGAGGGTCCGGGTGCTGGAGGCTCAGGAACTGCTTCCCGCGTTGATCGCGAAACTGCACGAGGAGGCGGAGGAGGTCGCATCCGCCGAACCGGGCGAGCGACTGGGTGAACTCGCCGACATCCGCGAAGTGGTTGCCGCCCTGACGGTCGCGCTCGGTTTCACCGAGGCCGAAGTGGATGAGGCGGCTGCTGCCAAGCGCGCCCAGCGCGGTGGGTTCACACGGCGCCTCTGGCTCGATGAGGTCCTCGTTCCCTGACTCGCAGAAATGAAGACGTGCACCTGCTTGTCTGCTGCCAGTCGTGCCACTTGCGCGATGGCGTGATGGATCGCTGCGGGATCCAGCGCGTTCAGCGGCGTCAGGTCTTCGTCGTAGATCGAGCGTCTACGTGAGACCTCAGAGCAAGATCATTCTCAGCGCTAATCGCTGTACCGCTCTTCCTAAATCCCGCCGTCCGTTCCCGGCTGGGCGCGGTGATCTTGCGTTACGGCAGTAGCGTCGCGTCCATGCGCCTGCCGCCGTTGCCCTCGCCGCCGAAGCCGCTTACTCCGGAGCAGATGGCCCGGCGCGTGGTGGGAGACCGGCCGGCGGAGGTGACGTCGCCGATCACCGTCAGCCCGTACGACCCGGAGTGGCCCGCGATGTACGCCCGCGAGGAAGCCCGTATCCGATCCGCTCTCGGCGCTCGCGTCCTTGCTGTCGACCATGTCGGGTCGACGGCCGTGCCGGGCCTTGCGGCGAAGGACCGCATCGACATCGACCTGATCGTCGCGGACCCGGCGGCCGAGGATGCGTATGTGCCGGCGCTGGCCTCGACCGGCTACACCCTGCGCACCCGGGAGCCGCACTGGTACGAGCACCGGTGCCTCTGGAACGCTGATCACAGCGTGAACCTGCATGTCTTCGGCCCCGACTGCGACGAGTACCTCCGCCACGTGATCTTCCGCGACTGGCTACGAACCCACCCAGAAGACCGGGACCGTTACACAACCCGCAAGTTCGAGGCCGCCGCCGAACATCCCTTGTCGATGGCACACTACGTCGCCGGTAAGGGGCAGATCGTCGTCGAGATCCTGCAGCGAGCCGGTCTCCGCTGACAGGCGTATCGGTCTCACCTTTGGCCGCATCGCGGTCCGCCGGCTGACGCCAGTCACCCCGCTGACCGGTGAGGGGGCCAGCGGAGGTGGCCAAGGTGGACCAGACCGACCATCGCTTCCGACTACGTCGCCGACATCCCTCGGGAAGGACATGATGAAGCTGCTGCTCACCGACTCCGGTATCAGGAACGCGAGCGTCCAGGACGCGCTGGTCGACCTGCTGGGTAAACCGGTCGCCGAGGCCAACGCCCTCTGCATCCCCACCGCGGGGTACGGGGGCCCGTACGGGGATCCGGGCGGGCCCTGGCGTTTCACCAGCGGACAATCCCCCAGTCCGATGACCGGCCTGGGGTGGAAATCGGTGGGCACGCTGGAACTCACGGCCCTGCCCAGCATCGACAAAGAGCGCTGGGTCTCCTGGGTCCGGGAAGCGGACGTCCTGCTGGTCAACGGCGGCGACACCCTGTACCTGTGCCACTGGATGCGCGAGTCCGGGCTGGCGGACCTCCTGCCGTCGCTGACCGACACGGTCTACGTGGGACTCAGCGCCGGAAGCCTGGCGCTGACCCCTCGCATCGGGGAGGACTTCGTCGGCTGGAAGCCGCCCACCGGCGGCGACAACGCACTCGGCGTGGTCGACTTCTCGATCTTCCCGCACCTGGATCACCCGGATTGCCCGGAGAACACCACGGCCGCAGCAGAACGGTGGGCGGCCGGAATCTCGGGACCGGCGTACGCGATCGACGAGCAGACCGCCATCAAGGTGGCCGACGGCTCCATCGAAGTGGTCTCCGAGGGCCACTGGAAGTTGTTCAACTCGTAGCGGGCAGCAGGAACGCTTACGCGGTGACCTCCAGCCACCGCACCGTCGCCAACAGGGTCGCGGTCTTGCGATGCTGCTTCAACGCCGCCAGCTTCGGCGCCTTCGCCTCGAACCCCGCCCGGGCCAGCTCGATCACCCGCCGCACCCATGTGCAGCCCCGCGATCTCCGCCACCCGCTCCAGCGAGCGCACCATGCCCCGCCCGGTCGGATTCTTCGGCCCACGCCGCCACAACTCCAACTACGACCGGTGCTTGCCCTCCGGCACTTTCAGGATCTTCCGCAGCTCATCGGCCTGCTCCGCAGTGATCGCGTCGGCCAGGGCCACGTACAGCCGGAGCTCGGCCGCCTTGCGGGCACCGGCCACCTCGTCACCCCGGGCAGCGACACCCGCTCCGCGCGCAACCGGGCCACCGCCGAGTAGAACAACGCCTTCGGCCCGTCTCCGGTCGCCCACCCCAGCAGCGAATCCCTCACCGCCGCATACGGGCGGTAGCCGTACACCTCGCAGATCTCCGGTCGAGGGGATCATCCAGGAACCGGCCCAGATGACGAACCGTCACCAACTGGAGACTGAAACCCAACCGGTTGTGGTCACCACGCTTGACCACGACGAGGCCCCGTTCCGCATCGTCCAGGAAGAAGAACCGCTCAAGGACCGCCTGCTCCGGCGGGCCGGTGAACCGGCCATAGACCGCCTCTTCGGCGGGAGTAAGAAAACTTCTCACACCACATCGATAACCGTCGCCATCGACGATTATCGCTTGATTTTGATTGAAGTCGGCAGATCTCAGCCCGGCTCACCAACGCCAAGATCATCCTTAGCGTGACTTTCCCGAACGTCAGTCCTTGTGCCGCGATTGCATCGGATGCGAACTGGCGACACTTCGCATGTCGCGCTCCCGACCGATAGGCGACGCCCTGAACAGGGGATACGCGGGTAGCGGCGATCCTGGAGCGACTGTATCGGGTCCCCGATCCGTCGATTTCTGCAGAGCTGAGCCGCGAGAAATTGGATAGTCCGATCCGCATGTCGTCGCTACGGTCGCTTGGTGGCATACCAGCACCCCCTCGCCTACACACTGGGGCTGGAGGGCGTGGCGTTGCTGCGTGCCTTCGCCGGCGACTACGACCGGGACTTCATCGAAGCGCGTATCAGCGAGGTCCGGCGCCTTCTGGACAGCCCGTCGCTGAACGGTGAAGGAGTCACCGCAGCGCAGGTCGACACCGTCAACGGCTACAAGGTGTGGTCCGCAACCTACGATCAACCAGGTAACGGGCTGTTCGACATCGAAGAACCCATCGTGCACGAAATCCTCGGCTCCCTGCCACCGGGCGTCGCCTTGGACGCGGCTTGCGGCACCGGCAGATACACCGAGTACCTCGGCAAACAAGGCCACCGGGTCATCGGCGTCGACAGCTCCCCGGAAATGCTGGCTCACGCTCGTACGCGCGTTCCGAACGCCGAGCTGCGGCAGGGCAACTTGCACGAGCTTCCCATACCCGACGACCACGTCGATGTCGTCGTGTGCGCGTTGGCGCTGACTCACCTTTCCGATGTCGGCCCGGCGATCACCGAGTTCGCCCGGGTCCTGCGTCCTGGCGGCCATCTGGTGATCACGGATGTGCACCACGAGCTCGTGGCATTGGGGTCGGTGCCGCGAGTACGTTCTGCCGAAGGCGATCCCGGGCTGCTGCCTGCGTTCCGCCATCGGGCCAGTGACTATCTGCGTGTCGCCTTGCCATTGGGCCTGCAGCCACGGCGTTGCGAGGAGCCTCGGATGTCCGGCGACACCAGCGAGGACATGCCCGGGGAGATTGCGACAGGACCGTGGGACGCCTGGCCCTGGTCGCTGCTGGGCATCGTCCCGGCGGCAGCCGGCGCCGCCTGGGAGGGAACACCGAGCCAGATCATCTGGCACTTCCAACTGGCGCCGAGCACAACCACAGCGGCAGCCCCTGCTTCCACTGCAAGCTGAGCCGGTCCCGACGTGGCCTCATCGGAGACGGGCCTGGAACCGGATTCGAAGGAGAACCTGTGACAGTCAAATAGGCGATCTCACCAGTACCGACACCCAGGTCGGGCACGCTACCGCCGCGCTGGTGGTCGGGAAGCTGTGCTCCTCTAAACGGCAGCACCATCGCGATCAAGGAATATGGCGTCTTGCGTCGTACGGTCTACGCCAGGGGGCCTGCGTGACACGCTGGGCCGGTACGCAGGGGTCGTGGGATAGAGTGAGATCAGGTGCGCCGGGAAGTCTGGTCGGCAATTGGTTGGCCCGACCCCTGAAAGCGAGCACCGTCGTGAGTGACAGCCCCCGTAGTTCTCTGTTCCGGCGTGGTTCCTGGCCGGAGGCGCGCCGCATCGGGGAGATCCTGCGGCAGGAGACCATCGGCGGGGCGCTGCTGCTGGTTGCGGCGGTGATGGCGCTGGTGTGGGCAAACTCGCCGTGGGCGCCGGCGTACGAGGCTCTTCGCGACTTCAAGATTGGCCCGGCGGCCTGGCACCTCAATCTGAGCCTGGCGACGTGGGCCGCGGACGGCCTGCTGGCGATCTTCTTCTTCGTCGCGGGTTTGGAGCTCAAACGGGAGTTCGTCGCCGGGGATCTGCGTGACCCGCGGCGGGCCGCGGTCCCCGTGGCCGCCGCCGTGGGCGGCGTGATCGTTCCGGCGCTGATCTACGTTGCGTTCAACCTCGGTACGGGTGACGGCGCGCTGCGAGGCTGGGCGATCCCGACCGCGACCGACATCGCGTTCGCCCTTGCGGTGCTGGCCGTGGTGGGGCGGCATCTGCCGGCGGGGCTACGGACGTTCCTGCTCACCCTTGCGGTGGTCGACGATCTGCTGGCCATCGCCATCATCGCCGTGTTCTACACCGCCCAACTGTCGGTGCTGCCATTGCTGGCGATGCTGATACCGCTGGCGGTGTTCGGCGTGCTGGTGCAGCGGCGAGTCCGGTCGTGGTGGCTGCTGCTGCCGCTGGCCGCCGCGACGTGGGTACTGATGCACGAGTCGGGGGTGCACGCCACTGTCGCCGGAGTGCTTCTGGCGTTCACCGTGCCGGTCGTACGCAGCGACGCCGCGGGGGGCCCGGACGCCGGACCCGGCCTGGCGGAGCATTTCGAGCACCGGTTCCGGCCGCTGTCGTCCGGGTTCGCCGTTCCGGTGTTCGCGCTGCTGTCGGCCGGCGTGACCATCGGCGGGCTCAGCGGTCTCGGCGCGTCGCTGAGCGACTCGGTCGCGCTCGGCATCATGGCCGGGCTGGTGATCGGTAAGACCATCGGTATCACCGCAGCGACGTGGCTGGTTGCACGGTTCACCCGCGCCAACCTCGACGAAGGGCTCAGCTGGACCGACGTGATCGGTCTGGCCATGCTCGGCGGGCTCGGCTTCACCGTCTCGCTACTCATCGGGGAACTGGCGTTCGGCTCCGGCAGCGAACGCGACGACCACGTCAAGGTCGCCGTCCTGGCCGGATCGCTGGCCGCCGCACTGCTGGCCACGGTCGTGCTGCGAATCCGTAACCGGGTGTACCGGCGTATCCACGACATCGAGAACGTTGACGCGGACCACGATGGCATCCCCGACGTGTACGAGGCTGACCACGAGATCGGACGGTAGCCGCCCTCGTGCCGACCTCACCAACAGCTCGGACAACGCACGCCGGCGGAGTGTCTGAGGTCTATCACGGGCAGGACTTCGGCCTGCTGCGGTGATCGCAGCGCGGGGGCTTCCCGCCCCGTGCGGGGTGGGCGTACGGTGAGCGACAGGTGTGCCGGGAAGTCTGGTCGGCGGTCATTGATCCACGCCCCGACCCGGAAGGCCTCCTGTGATGACCGATCCCGCGCTGCGCGCTGTCGACCTGACGAAACGCTACGGCCGCCTGACCGCCCTCGACACCCTGAACCTGGACGTCGTCGCGGGCGAGGTGTTCGGGTTCCTCGGCCCCAACGGCGCCGGCAAGTCCACCACCATCCGCCTGCTGCTCGGCCTCGCCCGCCCGAGCGCCGGCCGCGCCGAGGTGTTCGGCGTCGACGCCGCCGACGTGGGCCACGCCCACCGGCACCTGGCCTACGTGCCGGCAGATGTGGCGTTGTGGCCGCAACTGACCGGCGCGGAGATCCTGCACCTGCAAGCCCGCACCGGCCCGGGCACCGACACGGCCTACCGCGATGAGCTCATCGAACGGTTCGCCCTCGACGCGTCGAAACCGGCCCGCACCTACTCCACCGGCAACCGGCAGAAGGTCGCCTTGATCGCCGCGTTCGCCACCCGGGCTCCGCTGCTGGTGCTCGACGAGCCGGCCAGCGGCCTGGACCCGCTGATGGAACACGAGTTCCGCACTGCGGTGCGTCACGCCCGCGACCGCGGGCAGACCGTCTTCCTGAGCTCGCACCAGCTCGCCGAGGTCGAAGCTGTCTGCGACCGGGTCGCCATCCTGCGCGCCGGCCGGCTCGCCGACGTCTCCACGATCAGCGACCTGCGCGGTCTGCACCGGGCTGAAGTGACGATCACCTACACCGGCAGCGCACCCGATCTGGGCGTGATCCCGGGCGTCGAGGCGATCGAGCCGGCCGGAGAACGACGCCTGCGGTTCACGCTGACCGGGGAACCCGCTCCCGCGCTGCGGGCCCTGGCCGCCGCCGAGGTCACCGCTCTGAGCATGCGCGAGCCCAGCCTGGAGGAGATCTTCCTCGGTTACTACGGGACGGAGACGGCCCGATGAGCATCGGCATCCGACCCGCCCCGGCCGGCCCTGTGACGATGTCGCATCCCGCGCCGGGCCGGGCTGTCACGTGGCTGGCCGTGCGCCAGATCCGGCGCGGCGCCCTCATCGTTGCCGGGCTTGCCGCCGGGATGACCGCGCTGGTCGCCGCCACCTACGCGCAGGTGATGGCTGACCCGGCGGCGGCCGGCGGTCTGCAGGCGCTGGCCGGGAACCCGGCGATTCGGACGCTGTTCGGCGCCCCGATCGGCCTCGACACCGCCGGCGGGTTCGCGGTGTGGCGCGTCGGTACGGTCATCGCGGTCCTGCTCGGCGCCTGGGCGATTCTGGCGACCACCCGGATCACCCGCGGAGAGGAGGACGCCGGCCGCTGGGACCTGCTGCTGTCCAGCCGTCTCCCGGCCACAGCTGTCCTGCTGCGCCACCTGGTCCCCGCCACCGCGGCCGCCATCACGGCTGTTCTGCTGCTGTCGGGCACCGAACCGGCAGGCGCGGTCCTGTACGGCGCAGGCACTGGTCTGCTCGGGGCGTTCTTTGTCGCGGTGGCCGCGCTGGCAGCGCAGGTCTTTCCCGCCCGCTCGGCGGCGACCGGGACGGCTGTGGCGGTGCTGGGCGTCGGCCTACTGGCCCGCATGATCGGTGACGGGGCCACCGCCCTCGGCTGGCTGCACTGGCTGTCGCCGTTCGGGCTGCTGTCGCTGAGTGGACCGTACGTTCACAACCGTGTCCTACCGCTGCTGGTGCTGGCCGCCGCGACCGCGCTCGTCACGGTGCTGACCCTTGCCGCAGCCCGCCGTCGCGACGTTCGCGACGGTCTGACCCCGGCGGCGGGAGGACGGCGTCCGCGGACCCTGCTGCTGGCGGGCATGGCACCGTTCGCAGTACGCCGGGTGCTGCGGCCGCTGACCGGCTGGATGGTCGGCATCGGCGCCTACTACCTGCTGATCGGGCTGACCGCGGTGTCGGTCACCGACTTCCTGCGCGACAACCCTGCGATGGCTGGCGAGGCGTCGCAGGCCGGCTTCGAAGGGCTGGGCAGCATCGCAGGCTTCGCCGCGACGCTGTTCGCGATCCTCGCCATGCCGGTCGGTGGCTTCGTCACCGCCCGGATGACCGCCTTCGTCGCGGCCGAGTCCGACCGGCGGCTGATCCTGCTCGCCAGTCAGCCGATCACCCGGATCCGGCTGATCGGCGCCGAGATCACCGTCACCGCCGCGGCCGCGGTGGTCCTGGTCACCGGCGCCGGCCTGGCGACGTGGCTGGGTGTCACCGCCATCGGTGGTGAGCTGGCCCTGTTCGACGCGCTGCGCGGCACGTGGAACGTGCTGCCGATCGTAGCGCTCAGCCTCGGCGCGGCGGTGTTCGCGGCCGGCTGGGCCCCGCGCTGGACCGGGCCCCTCGGCGGCGTTCCCGCCGTCGGTGGGTTCCTGCTGCTGGTCATCGCCGAGAGCGTCGCGGCACCGGACTGGATACGCGACATCTCCCCGTTCGCTCACCTGGCACCCGTACCACTCGCTCCGGCGAGCATGACCGCCTCATCCGTCGTGCTCGCCATAGCCACGCTCCTGACCGTGCTAGGCGTCGCCGCCTACCGCCGCCGCGATCTGCTTTCCTAGCGGCTGCGTCAGATCCGCAGATCCCAGCAGTAAAAGGCGAGCGCGTAGAGACGTGCAGCGGCACACGTCACCGGCCGGCTGCGGCGACCTGCTCCAAGGCGTCGACGGCGACGGTGACGCCGTCGTCGACGCGGATGCGTCCACCGAGCCGTTCTGCCGTCTCGGCCATGCCCGCATCATCGGCGGCCTGCCTGACCGCGACGGCGAGAGAACGCACCTCCAGGCTCTTGAGGCTGACCGGTGCGGGCGCGACGCCGAGGTGCTGCATCCGCCGTCCCCAGAACGGTTGATCGCCGACGAACGGGCAGATCACCTGCGGGCGGCCGGCGCGGGCGGCGGCCGCGGTGGTCCCGGCGCCACCGTGATGCACGATCACCGCGCAACGCGCGAACACCGCCTCATGATCGACCTCCCCGGAAACGAAGGCGTGCCGGTCGGAGGTGAACGGTTGCAGGCCGCCCCAGCCGCCGGCCACGATGCCGGGCAGTCCAGCACGATCGAGCGCATCCAGCACGATGCGAGTCGTCTCGGCCGGGAACCGGCCGGCCATACTGCCGAACCCGACGAACACCGGCGGCATCGGCCCGTCCAGCAACGTCCGCGCGTGGTCGCTGAGGCCGTCTCCAGCGGCGGGGGCGGTGGGCTCGGCGAACCAATAGCCGGTGACCTGGGCAGTGTCCGGCCAGTCGGCCGGGCGTGGCAGAACCGCCGGGCTGATCGCGTGCAGCACCGGTGCGGGACCACCGTCCGGGCGGCGGGTGGGATCGTGCCGGCCGCGCCGGCGGGGCAGGCCCAGCTTCTCCCGCCACCGGTCGACGGTGCGGCCGAACATCAGTGCAGGCGCCCGCATCCCGGCGTAAGTCGCCCGGTTCAACGCTCGTGGCAGCCGGTCCGGGAAGTCCTGCCCCGGCCACGGGAACTCGTGGGTCGGCACATACATCGGCAACGGCAGCGCCAAGACCGCCGGTACGCCGAGCTTCTCGGCCACATGCTGCCCGGCAATCACCTGTCCGTTGTGCACGATCACGTCCGCGCCGTCCGACGCGGCCTGCCAGCAGTCGGCGAGCACCTGACTGAACATCTCCGGAAGGCGTCGCATCAACGCCGCCTTCGCCCGGAGACCGCCTTCGGCCACATCGCCGACCGCAGAGCCGGCGTCTAGCACGCGAAGCGGGCCGTCGTCGAGAGCGAAGAACGGTACCGCGTGCGCGGCGGCCAGCTCGGCAAACCGCTGCGGCGCGGCGATCACCGCCTGATGGCCACGACGGTGCAGTTCCCGGGTCAGCGGCAGGAACGGCTGCACGTCGCCACGAGTGCCAAGGGTCAGAACGAGAACCCGCATGATGAACCTCCTGCTGGACGCGCGTGTATAGACACGCCGACCAGGCTTCCCGGCTCACCAGGGGTGAGCTTACGTCCACCAGGGCGCTGGAGGCGACCCTGCGACCCCACCAAGCTGACCCTGGGTTTTCGCAGAAACGGGGTCCCATTCTGAGAACCCGCCCGCTGTCCGGCCCCGATTCGCGATTTCGGGCCGGTTCTGTTCTCACGACGCGTTCTCGCGCAAGCGTGTCGCGTCGATGTTCTGAGAAATGCGCGAATCCGACTCGCGTGACGCCGCCGCGGTCGAGCGGCGCCCCTGTCCACGCTGTCTGGCGCAGCCCGGCTCGCCGTGCCGGTCGCGCTCCGGCGTGGTCGCCACCTCTTACCACACCGGCCGGTTCACCAAGGTCGGCCGGCTCAGCACGGCATCCCCCCGCGACAAAATCTTCGCCGAGAAGATCTCCACCCGGATGCGGGTCCGCCCGCAGTTCGAGGCAGCCCTTGCGCCGGCCCGCGAGATCAAGGCCCACGCCCCGCACTGCCGGGTCATCCTCACCGTCAACGAGATGAAACGCCTCGGCCACGACGCCGCCGAACTCACCGCCCTCGCCGACCACCTCGTCGCGCACGGTCTGGTCCTGGAGATGCTCGCCGGGCCACTGCCGGGCGTCTACGACCCAACCGGGCCGGGCCGGCGCGGTTCTTGCCGCTGGTGCCCAGCGCGGTGAGTTGTTCGGTCTGGACGATCACGTCTTGTTCGTCTGTCGATTTCCAAGTCGAGTGCACAGGTTTCTGGAATCCTCTGCACTACTCGCTGCCGCGACTTTCGTCGGTGAGTAGTGCAGAGGCTGGGCAGGGGTGCGTACAGGTGGGCGGTGGTTTGGGGTGAGGCCGCGCAGGGGGACGGTCGTGATTGGCCGGTTGTCGATCAGGTATGGGCTGGTGGGGGGTTTCCCGGTGCTGGCTGTGGTAGCGTGCCGGACCGATTTGCGGGAGCCGCTGTGAACGGCCCGCTGGTGCTGCGACCTCTGCTGCCGGTGTGCCGGCGGCTGAGGACCGGGATCCGGCTGGTGCTGCTGGTGGTGGTGCTGGTCCTGCCCGGCATCGCCGCGACCGGGTTGTACGCCTATACCCGTGACCAGCAGATCGCGTTCAGCGCCGCCGAGGTCGACGGTGTCGCCGCGCTGCGCCCGATCCTGCTCGCCCTGGCCGATACCGCTGCCGACGGCACTCCGGACCTGACCGCGGTCGCACAGGTCGCCACGGCGTACCCGGATCTGGACTTGACCGATCAGGTCGCCGCGCTGCCCGACCTCGGTGACGGCAGCCCCGTCCGCCGGTACGAGCTGGCTGAGTCCCTTGCCGCGATGATCACTCAGTTGGGCAACACGTCGAACCTGATCCTGGATCCCGATCTTGACTCGTTCTACGTCATGGACGCTCAGATCGTGCAGTTGCCTCGCATCCTGACCGCCGCTGTTCAAGCCACTGTTCCGGCGACCGGCGATGCGCGGCAGGACTTCGCCGACCGGGCTGTGCTCGCCGGTAACCTGTCCGCCGCTGCGGACGGCCTCACCAGCGACCTCGACACCGCCGGGCAGAACACTCAGCAAGCCGACCTGTCCAGTCGGCTGCGACCGGTCACCGCCGTGGTCGACGCCGCCAAGGCCCTCTCCATGGTGCTGTCGGCAGGACTGAACACCGGCACCACTGGTGGCACGGATGATGCCGTTGAAGCGGTCGCGGCGGCTGGGCGCCGCGCGTCCGGCCCGTTGCACGACACTCTGGCCGAGCTGCTCGACACCCGTATCGGTGGTTTCGAGTACGAACGTACGCTCGCGCTGGCCGGTACCGCTGCCGGGTTCCTGCTGGCCGGTTGGCTCGCTGCCGCCATCGTCTGGAACACCACCCACGATGTGCGACTCACTCTGACCGCGGTCACCGCGATCACCGACGGTGACCTCGCTCCGCAACCTCTGCCCGACAGTCGCGACGAGATCGGCGACATCGGCCGGGCCCTGGATGTCGCCCGGGACCGGCTGCACGAACAGGACGCTGATCTGCGGGCCGGTCAGGCCGCCCGCGATCAGCAATTGCGCACCGGGTTCCTGCATCAGAAACAGAGCGAGGCCCAGTTCCGGCGTCGCGCCCAGACCGTCATCAACGAATCCACCGACGTCATCGCCGCGGAACTGCGTCAGATCACCGACCAGGTCGGCCAGATCCGTGTCGCTGCCGACGTCATCGACACGAGTATCACCACCACCGACACCGCCACCACCGCTGTCGTTGTGCAGGCCCGTCACGCCGAAGCCATGATCGGTTCGCTGGAGGAGAGTCTGCGCCGGGTCGCCGCCACCGCTGACCTGGTTACCGGGATCGCCGCCCAGACCCGGCTGCTGGCTCTCAATGCCACCATCGAGGCCGCCCGGGCCGGGACCCTCGGTGACGGCTTCACGGTCGTCGCCGACGAGGTCAAGCAGTTGGCTGACAACACCAGCCGCTCGACCGAGCAGATCCTCGCCACCATCGCCGATCTGGAACGCGACACTGCTGCGATGGCCGCCACCATCACCACCGTGATCGACGGCATCAGCGGCGTCGGTCATGCCACCGGCTCGTTGCGTACCGTCGCTGCCGATCAGGACACCCTCGTCGACCAGCTCTCGGCGAAGATGCGCGACGCGCTCACCCGCGTCGAAGAGATGTCCGACCTGGCCGCCCGTCTGGAACGTCGCCAACACGACCGGGTTGCCGCGATCAGTACAGCCACCCTCGCCGCCGCCGGTCGGACACCCGTCCCGGTCGCCCTCATCAACATCAGTTCTGGGGGTATGCGGTGTACGCCACCAGCTGGGCTGCCCCTCAACGAGGGGGACACCGTGACCGCCACCGTCGAACACGACGGCCGGCACATCACCACCCATGCCACCGTCGTCAACACCAGCAGCGGCGATCGTCCCGAGGCGGGTCTGCAGTTCCTGATTCCCGACGAAGACGCCGCCCAGCAGATGGCAGTCTTCGTCCAGCGTCTGCTGGACGACACCCATACCTGACACCCACGCCGGAGCACTTTCCGTCACTGCCGGTGGGGCTGGGTGTGGCGTTCGGACGAGGCCCGCACGGTCGCGGTGTCCTGGCACGGCTGTGGGTACCACTGGACCGTCCCGCGAGCGGTGGCGACGATGAGGACGACGAGGTGACCGATCTGCTGGCGGTGGTGAGGAGCGCTGACCGGACGGGTCAGAGGTTTTTGGTGAGATGGATGCTGTGGGGGTCGGGGCGGTAGTCGGCGAACGGTGGGCAGGTGACGAACCCGAAGCGGGTGTAGAGGGTGCGGGCCGGGGCGAAGAACGGGTCGGTGCCGGTTTCGAGGTAGAGGTCGGTGTAGCCGCGGTGGCGGGCTTCGGCGATCAGGTGGGTCAGTAGGGCTGAGGCGACGCCGCGGCGCTGGGCGGTTCGGGCGGTGCGCATGGATTTGATCTCGGCGGTGGTGGGGGTGAGTTGTTTCAGGGCGCCGCAGCCGAGGAGGTGGTCGCCGTCGTGCAGGGTCCAGAGGGTGATGCCGGTGCGGCGCAGGCCGTCGAGGTCGAGGGCGTGTTTGCTCTCGGGTGGGCTGATGCCGCGCATTTCGTCGACGTGTTCCTGGAGCAGGGCGGCGATGGCGGGTCCGGTCAGGTCGTCGACGGTGATGGTGTGTTGTGGCGCGGTCATGGGCCTATTGGTATCAGGCACTGGTTGCATACAAAGACAGTGAGGGCGCTGCCCTCACTGTCTTCATACGTCGCCGGTCACGCGGTGGTGGCGGGCTCCGGGGTTGCGATGGGCTGCCCGGTGCGGGTGGCCAGCTGGTTGAGCAGTCCTGCGAAGGTCAGTCCGAGGGCGGTCCAGAGGATGGTCTGGGTGCCGAGTGACGAGATCCGGAAGTTCCACAGCAGCGTCGCCGGGAAGTCGTCGGGGACCTCGTTGAAGGTGGGCAGCATCAGATAGGCGATGGTGACCACGATCAGGAACGCAATGGTGCCGGCGGTAGCACGGCGCCATTGGTGGGTCTGGGTGCGGGCGGCGAGGACGGCGGCCCAGACGGCTACCAGGCCGAGGATGAGGACGGCGAGGTAGGCGATGGTGCGCTGGTCGATGGTGTCGGGGTCGCCGACGGCGGGTGGGTTGGGCGGGTATTTCAGGTAGGGCACGAGAACGATGCCGGTGAGGGCGGCTGCGGCGAGGCCGAGAGCGGCCTGGGTGTCGCTGCCGGTGCGCAGCCGGCGCCGCAGGACGGTGTAGGCGGTGGCGAGGATGCCGCCGAGGGCCGCGCCGTAGAGGGCGGTGGCCAGGAGCAGGCCGACGGTGCTCTGGACGTCGCGTTCGACGAGGGCTTCTTCGTCGGCCTCACCGGGGGCGAGTGCCGGGGCGTTGGCTTCTTCGATGGCGATGGCGGCGTTGATGTGGGGTTCGCCGGCGACGTAGGCGAAGGTCCCGGCGAACAGTCCCGCGATCAGGCCGGCGAGTAGGCCGCGGAGCAGGAGCTGGATGTAGGTGGGGACGGGGGTGGTCAATGGCACGGGACACCGAGCAGGTGGCGGCCGTCGTGCATGAGTTCGTGCAGGTACATACCGCTTTGGGAGATGCCGCCCTGGTCGAAGGCGACGAGGTAGGCCAGGAGCAGCATGATGCCGGTGAATCCCGCGGCGGTGGCGAGGAGCCGGGTGGAGACCGTGGGTACGGCGAGGGGTTGTGCCTTGGGCATGGAGTGGTTCCTCCTTCGGGATGACGCGTCCCGATCGATGGGGCCTGCGGCGCGTGAGCGTCCTGACTCGCCTGCCCGTGACGGGGTTCGGCTTACAGTGGCGCGACCGCACCGGAGTCTCACCGGTTTTCCTCACTCGCCGCAGAATTGGCTGGCTTCAACTTAACGGCCGGGGTGGTGGCGGCACAACTGGTGGCCGGTAGCATCCACGCCGGTCGTCGGGGGTGTACCGGGGGTGGGTTTCGTGCGGTTGCCGGTTGCGGTGGTGGTGGGTTTCGTCGCGGGTGTGGTGGTGCCTGTGGTGGGGCCGGCGAGTGCGGCGCAGTGTCTGGGTGCGGGGGTGACGTCGCCGGGTGTTCCGGCGGAGTTGAAGGCGTATGCGCCGGCCCGGTTGGCGGGTCTGGCCACGGGTGCCGGTGTCCGGGTGGCGGTGATCGATTCCGGGGTGGCGCGGAACCCGCAGTTGACCGGCCGGGTGCTGGGTGGACGGGATTTTCTGCATGGTGCGGCGGATGCGCGGCAGGACTGTCCGGGGCACGGGACGGCGGTGGCGGGGATCATCGCGGGGCTGCCGGAGGCTGATTCCGGGGTGCAGGGTTTGGCGCCGGGGGCGACGATCGTGCCGGCGCGGGTCAGTGAGGATTCGGATCTGGACGATGCGGGGCAGGGGTCGTCGAGTGCGGCTGCTTTTGCGCAGGCGATCCGGTGGTCGGTGACCACGGCCAGGGCGAAGGTGATCAACATTTCGCTGGTGATGCCGGGTCAGGATGCGGGTGTGCGGGCGGCGGTCGCGGAGGCGGTCGCTGCGGACGTGGTGGTGGTGGCCGCTGCCGGTAACGGTGGTGTCGATGGTGGGGTGGCGTACCCGGCGGGTTATCCGGGGGTGATCGGTGTGGGTGCGGTGGCCGCTGACGGGTCGCTGGCTCAGTTCTCGCAGCCGGGTGAGCATGTGGATGTGGCGGCGTTCGGTGACGCGGTGACGGTGTTGTCGCCGGTGTCGGGTCATCGGGTGGTGCAGGGGACGAGTTTCGCGGCGCCGTTCGTGGCGGCGACGGCGGCGTTGTTGCGGGAGCGGTTTCCCCGTGACAGTGCGGCGGAGATCACGGACCGGTTGTTGCGGTCGGTGGATCCGGCTCCGGGTGGGGCGCGCAGTGCCGGGTACGGGTTCGGGCTGCTGAATCCGTATCGGGCGCTGACGGAGGAGGCGGGTCCGAAGGTGGCGGCGGTGGTGGCGGTGTCGCCGGTGCCGTTGGCGCGCCGGGGTGGTCCGGAGTGGGATCGGGCGGGTTTGTTCGCTGCCGGTGGTGCGGGTCTGGCGTTGTTGGCGGGTGTGGTGGCGGCGGTGGTCGGCCGGGGGCGGCGGCGTGGGTGGCACCCCGCTACTTCTGGGGAGTCCACGACTCATGATCGAATGCCGGGATGATGTGGGAGGTTGTCACCGAGGCGTTGGGCCGGTTGTATCCGCGGGAGCAGCCGTGGCATGTGTCGTATGTGGCCGGTGAGCATGTGCTGGAGGCCGGTTCGGTGTATCCGGCGGACGGGCATTGGCATTATGTGACGTACGGGCTGGGCCGGCGTTGGGGTGTGGAGTTGACGTTCCGGCTGGTGCGCGGGGCGGAGACGGATCCGCCGCAGTGGCCGTTCGTGACGCTGGAGCACATGGCGGGTTATGCGAACAGTCTGGCGGAGCCGCTGGAGGAGGGTCAGTGGGTGGATCTGGTGGGGCCGATCACGGGTTTCCCGTTCTCCGGTGGCCCGGATACCGGGTTGACGGTGCTGATTCTGACGGCGGATCCGGAGTTGGGTGATCGTTTTCTGCAGTTGGTCGGGGTGACCGAGGCGGAGGCGAACGGGGAGTCGGAGATCGCTGACGACCGGTTGATGGTGACTGATCCGGGCCGGGCCCGGCCGGTTCAGGAGTAGCCGATCGCGGGTGGCGTCACCCGGCCGGGTGCCTGGTTCACCTGGCCGGGATGTGTCGGGGTTTCTAGGCTGGGTCCATGTCTACTGAGATCAGTGATCTGCTCGGCAAGGCGGTTCCGGTGGTGACCGCGCTGGTGGCGCGGGTGCGTGACGAGCAGTTGCCGGCGGTGACGCCGTGTGCCGAGTTCACGGTGCGGGACCTGTTGTCGCATCTGTTCCAGGTGGTCCGCAACTTTCAGCTGGTGGCCGACCGTAAGGAGGTCGACTGGGGTGTGACCCCGGACAGCCTGGTGGGGGACTGGCGGGCGGACTTCGCGTCCGAGGCCCACCAGATGATCATTGCGTGGGCGGATCCGGCGGTCCTGGACGGGGTGTCGCCGGGGATGGGCCTGCCGCATCGCACTCTCGGGCTGATGATGGTGGTGGACTTGGTGGTGCACGGCTGGGACCTGTCCCGGGCCATCGGGCAGCCCTACCCTGTCGACGTGTCGCTGCTGCCGGCGGTGGCCGAGTTCCTGGACACGATGGGTGACATGGGCCGCAAGATGGGCGCGTTCGGCCCGGCGGTCCCGGTGCCGGCGGACGCCGACCGGCTCGCCCGGTTGATCGCGGGCACCGGCCGGGACCCGGCGTGGCAGCCGGCCTGACTTATCGCGACGGCAGTTCGAGATGTTCGCGCAGGGTGTTGCCGGTGTAGGCGGTGCGGTGGACGCCGCGGTCCTGCAACGCCGGCACCGGTTTGTCGACGACGTCCTCGATGGTGCCGGGCAGTAGCTGCGGCACGATGTTGAAATCGTCGACCGTGCCGGACCGCAGGTAGTGGGCCCATTCGGCGGCGACCTGCCCGGCCGTGCCGACGAACACGTTGCGCCGGGGCTGGACGTCCACGACGAGGTCCCGGATCGACAGCCCGCGGTCGCGCCATTGGGCGCTGCGCTCGAGTTTGCCGGTGCGGTGTTCGATGGACAGCGTGCCCCGGGACGGGTCGAGTTCGCCGTCGGCGGGTTCGATGTCGGGCAGCGGGCCGTCCGGGTCGTACCCGGACAGGTCCTTGCCCCAGTGCTGTTCCAGGAACGCGATCGCCCGGGGTCCGGTGATCTGCTCCCGCACGATCCAGTGGGCCTTGTCCCGGTCGTGGGCAGGTCCGCGCCGGTGACAGCGTGCAGGAGCACCCCCGTCCACCACTCCCGCCAGTCGGCCGGTGACGCCGGGGGGTGTCCGCGCCGCCTCCGCCCGGCGCCCGCGCGACGGCCGGTACCGGCCGCCCACCTCGCGGGGTGGCCACGGGGCTTTACGGAGGCGTACCAGAAATGGGGTTTCGGTGTCGGTGAGACAAACCGCAAGATCAACGGCGGTTTTGGGTACGGGGAAGGTGGTGCGTTTCGGGCGCGGTGTGCTGCTTCAGGGGGTGATCCGGGCCAGGGCGCCGGACTCCAGGGCCGCCCACAGTGCCCCGTCCGGGCCTGCCGTGATGCCGTGCGGTTCCGACCCCGGGGCCGGTAGGTCCTGGCCGGTGATCACGCCGTCGGTGGTGATCGAACCGATCCGGTTGCCGGCCCACTCGGTGAACCACAGCCGCCCGTCGGGGCCGGCGGTGACGGCGTGCGGGCGGGCGCCGCGGTCCGGCAGGGGGAACTCGGTGATCTGCCCGTGCGGGGTGATCCGGCCGATCTGCCCGGCGAGGAACTCGGTGAACCACAGGGCCCCGTCCGGGCCGGCCGTGATGCCGACCGGGCCGGCCTGTGCGGTCGGTAGTGCGAACACGCTGACCGTCCGGTCGGCGCCGATCCGGCCGATCGCGTTCGCCTGATTCAGGGTGAACCACAGTGAGCCGTCCGCGGCCGCCGCGATCGCCGACGGGTACATGCCCGCCCGGGGCAGGGCGACCTCGCTGAGGTGGCCCGCCGTGGTGATCCGCCCGATCCGGTCGGTCGCGGTCGCGGTGAACCACAACGCCCCGTCGGCGCCGGCCGCGATCCCGAACGGCGCGCGGCCCGGCACGGCGAACCCGGTGACCGCGCCGCTGGTGGTGATCCGCCCGATCCGGTGGCCCTGGAACTCGGTGAACCACAGAGCCCCGTCCGGGCCAGCGGTGATCACGGTCGGTCCGCCACCGGGATCCAGTGGGAAGAACGCGGGCTGCCCGCCGGGGACCAGCCGTCCGATGCGCCCGCTGTGCACGAGCGTGAACCACAGCGCGCCGTCGAGGCCGGTCGTGATCGCGTACGGACCGCCGTCGCCCACCGGATACTCGCTGATCGGCATAGTCCAATTATTGTTGATAGATACTCTTCGATCTTTATTCAGGGGTTACCGAAAGCATCCGGGCCGCCGCCTACCGTGACGTCATGCTCAACGAAGCGCTCGCCCGCGAACTGACCGACCTGACCGACGAGGACCTCCGCCTGCAACCCGGCGCCCTCGGTGACGACCCCGCCGCCCAGTTGGCACACCGGCGGGTGACCGTCCGCAACGCCGATCGCCTCACCGTGATCCTCGACGAACACGGCTGGCCCACCCCCGCCCTCGTCGGTCCCGAAGGTGCCCGCCGAGCCTGGCTGATCGCCCAGCACGCCGACCGCCAGCTGGACGTCCAGCGCCGCGCCCTGGCCCTGATGACCGCGGCCGGCGCCGACCCCACGCAGGTGGCGATGCTGCACGACCGGGTCCGGGTCAACGAGGGGCACCCGCAGACGTACGGCACCCAGATCGCCGGCGTCGCCGACGGCGCTCCCGCCCCGTGGCCGTGCGACGATCCGGCCGGCATGGAGCAGCGGCGCGCCGCGGTGGGCCTGGCCCCGTATGCCGAATACGTCGCCCGGCACGCACCGCCGGCACTCTAGGGGTTCGTGCTCCATGGCCGCTCTTAGAATAAATTTATGTTCGTCTATGAATGTGGCAACATCCACGAACTAACGTCGCAGGGCAGTTGGACCACTTTCGGCCATTTCGGCTTTTTCGGCTAAGGAGAGTCTATTGTCCTCCCCACGCATCGCCCAGATCACCTGGCCACTGTTCCGTGTGGTCGTCGGCCTGCTGTTCGCCTGCCACGGACTGGCCAGCCTGTTCGGCCTCTTCGGCGGCAGTCGCGGCACCGGCGAGCCGATCCCGGTCGGCACCTGGCCCGGCTGGTACGCGGCGGTCATCCAGCTGGCCTGCGGCATCCTCGTGCTGCTCGGGCTGCTCACCCGCCCGGCCGCGATCCTGGCCTCCGGCTCGATGGCCTACGCCTACTTCATCGTGCACCAGCCCGACGGCCTGCTGCCGATCGAGAACGGCGGCGTCAATGCCGCCCTCTACGCCTGGACGTTCCTGGTGATCGCCGCGTTCGGCGCCGGCCACTACTCCCTGGACGCCCTGATCGGCAAACGCCGCGAACCAGCCGCAGTCACGGTCTGACCGTGAAGGTCAAGCCCGAGGTGGCTCCCCGGGCTTGACCTTCCCATCGTGGGAACGTTTACCGTCGTTGGCATGGCAGGACTGGTAGTCATCGGCGCGGGCCCCGGGATCGGGCGTTCGGTCGCCGCACGCTTCGCCCGCGAGGGCCTCCCCGTCACCCTGATCGCCCGCACACCCGGCCCCGGCGTGGTGAGCGCCGACTGCACCGACGAGTCCGCCCTGCGCGCGGCCCTCGACACTGCCGCGACCAGATTCGGGCCACCCGAGGTGGTCGTCTACAACGCCGCGCTGATCCAGGCCGACACCCTCGGTGAGCTGCCCCTGAAAGATCTGCAGGAAGCGTGGGCGGTCAACGTCGGCGGGATCCTCACCACCGCCGCGCACCTCCTACCGGCAACGAAGACGTTCCTGATCACCGGTGGCATGCCCGAGCCGAAACCGGCGTATGTGTCGCTGTCACTCGGCAAAGCCGCCGCCCGCACCGTCGCCGACCTGCTGCAGCGCCAGTTCGGCCCGCAAGACGTGCACGTCGCCACGGTCACCGTCACCGGCCCGGTCGCGCCCGGCACCTTCCACGACCCCGACACCATCGCCGAGCACTACTGGGACCTGCACCGCGAGCCCCGCCCCCAGTGGCGACACGAGGTGATCCATTGACCGGTTCCCGAGGGGGAGTCCTTCTCCGCCCGCGGGACCTCTTCATGACCTTCCGTTCAGGTCCTGTCTCAGGGGTCTGCCGACCGCGATCCACTCGCCGTAGGTCGCGCCGACCTGGGTGGCCGAGGAAAGACGTCCAGTCCGGTGAACCGCGGATCTACCGGCTGGCCTTCTGGAACCGGTCTCACGGCAGCGGGACCACGTAGGAGTCGACCCGGCTGATCAGGGCGTCGCGGAACGTGAACAGGTCGTTGAACGCGAATCGGAACGGCCCATGTTCCACGGTCGTGCCCCGGCCCACGCCGGTGACCACGACGACCGGGCCGTCCTGCAGAACCCGCTCGACGTCCAGGACCGGACTGCCGGTGAAGGCCGGGTTCTCGATCTCACCGTCGAATTCGGTCTTGCCCTTAGTGGTGCGGTGCCCGTGGATGATCCATTCGACGTCGTCGGTGAGAGTGGCCAGGATGCGCGGGTGGTCACTGGTCCGGAACCCGTCGAAGTACTCCTCGACGGTCGCGCGTTGGGTGGTCATCCGGTTCTCCTTCTGCAGGTGGTGGTCCAGGGCGCCCAGGATCGAGGCGAGTCCCCGGGCGGCTCGGGCGGTACGCAGCCGGGGCGGGAGCCGCCGCTGGTGGACGGTGAGATGGGAGCCGCTGCCGTCGGCGCGGATCGACACGGTGGTGCGGATCCCGGTCAGCGGCTCGTCGAAGATCAGCTCGTGCGGGGCGGCGAGGCTGACGTACACGAATCGCAGGGTGTCGACCTTGAATTCGCCGCCGGGTCGCAGGTCGAGTGCGACCGACTCCTCGGTGACGACGGCGTGCGAGCCGCCCCAGAACGCCGCGACACCCGCCGGGGACGTGAACGCCGCCCAGACCCGTTCGGGCGGGGACGGCAGCCGGCGGCTGGCGATCAGTTCGTCGGCCGGGGTCACCGCAGGTGCTCTTCGAGCGCGTCGAGACGGTCGTCCCAGATGCGGCGCTGCTCGTCGATCCACGATCGCAGCAGGGCCAGCTGGTCGGCCCGCAGCCGGCAGGGCCGCCGGGTGCCCTCGCGGCGCTGTTCGACCAGGCCGCAGCGGCGCAGCACGGCGACGTGATGAGAGATCGCCTGCTGGGTCAGGTCGAACGGCTCGGCCAGCTCCCCGACGGTCGCGTCGGAGTGCGCGAGACGGCTCACGATCGCCCGGCGAACCGGATCCCCGAGAGCCGCGAAGGCAGCATCAAGCATGCGCCAACCCTAATACAAACAATCGTTTGTTGATAGGGTCAGGCGCGCGGCAGTGCACCCACGAGCGCGATGGTGAAGGAGATCCGCAAGGCGTCGCGCAGTTCCAGGTGGAACACGCTGAGCGCGGGTTCGTCCGCATAGGCGGCGAGAATGCTGGGCGGTGGCGGGACGTACGACGACAGGGCGCCCGCCGAGACCAGGCTCATCAGGCAGAACAGTTGCGCGCCGTCGCCGAGCTCGGGCAGATGGTGGCGCATCAGGTCGGCCATGACCGTCAGCTTGGCGAGCGACGAGCGCTTGTGCTGTTTGGCCATCTCGACCGAGACGTTGTGTTCGAGGACGCCGCCCTGCGCGCCGAACAGGTCGCAGAGCACCACCCGGTCCGCCAGTGACCGGCTGAGGACCTCGGCCAGCTGGCCGGCCCGCACCTCCGGCGCGGCCAGCGGCTCGACATCGTCGGCCAGTTCGGCGGCCAGATCGGCGAGCCAGGTCCCCAGGAAGACGTCGAGCAGTTCGAGCAGCACCGCCTCGCGGGACTCGAAATAGCGCAGGACGTTCGACTTGGCCAGGCCCACTCGCCGGCTGAGTTCGTTGAGGCTCACGTCGGCCACCGGCATCTCGCGCAGCATCGCCGCCGCCGTGTCCAGAATCGCCTGCCGGCGGATCTCCCGCTGCTGTTCGCTGCGCGCCCGCTTGAATGTCACGACCCCACTCTAGCTTAAAGACCGCCGGTCCCTTGACAGAAGACCGGCGGTCTCTTACGTTGGTGTCATAACAGACCGCCGGTTTTTTAGGAGTGCGTGATGAGTGACAACTGGACCGAACAGCACATCCCCGCCCAGCACGGCCGGGTCGCGATCGTGACCGGCGCCAACACCGGGCTCGGGTTCGAGACCGCCCGGATGCTCGCCGCCCGCGGAGCGACAGTCGTGCTGGCCGTCCGCGACACCGCGAAAGGCCGGCAGGCAGCCGCCCGCATCACCGGCGACGTCACCGTCCAGGCCCTGGACCTGACCTCCCTGGACTCGATCCGGGCCGGGGCCGCCGACCTGCGCGCCGCCCACCCCCGCATCGACCTGCTGATCAACAACGCGGGCGTGATGTACACCCCGCGGCAGACCACCGCCGACGGCTTCGAACTGCAGTTCGGCACCAACCACCTCGGCCACTTCGCCCTGACCGGCCTGCTGCTGGACCGGATGCTGGACGTCCCCGGCTCCCGCGTCGTGACGGTCAGCAGCACCGGCCACCGCATCCGGGCCGCCATCCACTTCGACGACCTGCAGTGGGAGCGCTCGTACAGTCGCATCGCCGCCTACGGCCAGGCCAAACTCGCCAACCTGATGTTCACCTACGAACTGCAGCGCCGCCTCGCCCCGCACGGCACCACCATCGCGGTCGCCGCCCACCCGGGCGTGTCCAACACCGAACTCGCCCGCAACACCCCCACCGCGCTGCGCCTGCCCGTCACCTGGCTCGCGCCGCTGCTCACCCAGAACGCCGACATGGGCGCCCTGCCCACGGTCCGCGCCGCCACCGACCCGGCCGTCACCGGCGGCCAGTACTACGGCCCCGGCAACCGCGGCGAGATCCGCGGCTACCCGAAACTGGTCACCTCCAGCCCCGACTCCCACGACCAGGCCACCCAGCAGCGCCTGTGGACCGTCTCCGAAGACCTCACCGGCGTGACATTCCCCCTGCACCACACAGTCCGATGATCAAGACCCTTTGCTGGTACGGGGACCAACGGTTCACACGTCGCGCCGCCGGTGCACCAGCACCGCGGCCGTGAGGAAGACCAGCGGCCACAGCGCGTACGCGAGCCACGCCTGAGTGGCGGTGGCGTAGAGATCGCCGACCGCTTCCGGAGTCCCGTACGCCTGGGTCAGCCGCTGCCACGCCGGAAGCAACATGGCGTGGTTGACCGCCCGCGACAGTTCCTGACGGGTGGAGAACAGCGGCGGGGCCAGGACCAGCAGCAGAATCCCGGAGACGTACACACCGCCGGCATGGCGCACCAGCACCGCCAGACCGAGACCGGTCAGCGCACACACCGGCCCGATCAGCACCGCCGCGAACAGCGCCGTAGCCGTCCCCGGCCGGCTGAGCGTCACCTCCCCGACGACGACTCCGGCGACGCCGAACGAACCCACCGCCATGATCACTCCCGTGGCCGTCCAGACAGCGGCGGCCACGGCTGCCTTGGCCAGGACCACGTCCGCACGGGCCGGAACGGCGACCGATGTGGCCCGGATCAGGCCACTGCCGTACTCGCCGAGCATCATCGACGCACCGAAACTCGTCGCCACCACGATCAACGCCAGGAAACCCGCCACATTGAAGGCATCACCGACCTCGAACCCGCTGCCCGCCTGCTTCGTGGACGCGTCCACCGCCGCCGAGGCGACCACCGCCGACACCGTCCCCGCCACGATCCACCGGGTCGACCGCAACGAGCGCACCTTGAGCCATTCGGCCGCGATCACGTCACGCATCACGCACCACCGGCCCGATAGTCGACACTGGCCGCGGTCAGCTGCAGGAACACGTCCTCCAGCGAACCACCCGCACCGGTCAGCTCACCGACCGGGCCGGCCGCGAGCAGCCGGCCCTGCCCGATCACGACGATGTCGTCGGCGGTCGCCGCCATCTCACCGATCAGATGACTGGACAGGAACACCGTGCGGCCCTCAGCCGCCAGCCGCCGGAACAGCCCGCGCGCCCAGCGGACCCCTTCCGGGTCCATCCCGTTCACCGGCTCGTCGAAGATGAGCACCGGCGGGTCGCCGAGCAGAGCGGTGGCCACGCCCAGCCGCTGCCGCATACCCAGGGAGTAGGTGCCGGCCCGCCGGTGCGCCACCGCGGTGAGACCGACCTCGGCGAGCACCTCGTCGACCCGCCGTCGCGGCAGGTCGTTGCTGCGCGCCAGCGCTGCCAGATGCGCGGTCGCAGTCAGCCCGGGATGTGCCTGCTGAGCGTCCAGAAGAGCACCGGCGTGCCGCAGACCGCGCCGGCGCGAACGAAAGGGCACGCCACTGATGGTGGCGGTACCGCTGGTCGGCGAGTCGAGGCCGAGGAGCACCCGCAAAGTGGTCGTCTTACCGGCGCCGTTCGGGCCGAGAAACCCGGTGACCCGGCCGGGCCGGGCGGTGAACGACAGTCCGGCCACCGCGGTGGTGGACCCGTACCGTTTGACCAACTGGTCGACATCAATCATGCCGATCACTGTCGCGCCCCGCAGACCGGTCTGTCATCCGACCACGGGCTGTCACGGATGCCTACCGTGGTCGTACTACCGTGGTCGGATGTCCTTGTCGGACCCCACGGTTAGGCTCGCCGCATGTCCACCGCGCCGCGCCGCCTTCCGCTGGGTGCCTGGACGGCGCTGATCTGGTCGATCGCGGCGTTCAGCACCCTGCGCGCCTTCTCCGGTGTGCCCGGCATGCCGTCCGGGATGCCGTCCCCGCCGGCCTGGCGCTGGGCCCTCGCCGCGGTAGCGGTCGCGACCGGTCTCGGCGCGAGCACCCAGGCGAGCCGCCGGCCGTTGATCGCCCTGCATCTGATGGTCGTCTCCGCGGTGGTGCTGGTCCTCGCGGTCGGCACCGAGGGGATCGCGAACTCTCCGGACCAGGTGTTGTCCCTGTTCATGCTCGCCGCCGACGTGCTGCTCGCCCACATCGTCGTGACCCGGCCGCCGTGGGCGTGGGGTGTCGCACTGATCCCGGTTCTCGCGGTCCTGCCGGTCAGCGTGGCGCTGATGGCGTTCTTCCAGCAGCCCGGCCTGCAGGTCAACGGGACCGTCTGGCTGGCGTTCGCGGTGCTGCCGGTCCTGGTCGCCGGCCTGCTCGGCTTCTCGATCCGGCAGGCCAGGGAATATGCCCGGCGGCTCAGCGAACAGGCCGCCGAGCAGGCCGTGGTGGCCGAGCGACTGCGGATCTCCGGGATTTGCACGACCACGTCGCGCACAGTGTCGGCGTCATCGCGTTGCAGGCCGGTGCCGCGGTCCGGGTGATGGACAGCCAGCCGGAGCGGGCCCGCGAGGCACTGCGGGCGATCGAGGCCACCAGCCGCGACACGCTGTCCGGGCTGCGCCGGATGCTCGGCGGTCTCCGGCAGGTGGGGGAGGCGCCGCTACGGCCGGCACCCGGCCTGGCCGACGTCGACCGGCTGGTCGGCGCCGCGACAGCCGCGGGCGTGGCGGTCGCCCTGACCGTCACGGGCGAACGGCGGATCCTCGCGTCCGACGTCGAACTCTCCGCGTACCGGATCATCCAGGAGTCACTCACCAACGTGTTACGCCACGCGCAAGCCGAGACCTGCCGGATCTCGGTCGACTACGGTCCCGGCGAACTGGCCATCGAAGTGGTCGACGACGGGCGCGGCGGCGACCCGGTCACCGGAGGTTTCGGCCTGGCCGGCCTGCGCGAGCGGGTCGCCCTGCTCAACGGCACCATCACCGCGGGCGCCCGGCGCGGCGGCGGCTTCCGGGTGACAGCGTGGCTACCGGACGGGACGGCATGACGGCCGTCCGGGTGTTGCTCGCCGACGACCATGCGCTGATCCGCAGTGCCCTGCAGATGGTGCTCGCCGGAGCCGACGACATCGAGGTGGCCGGTGAGGCGGAGACCGGCGCCGCCGCCGTCCGGCTGGCCGGGCAACTGCGACCCGACGTGGTGCTGATGGACATCCGGATGCCCGACCTCGACGGCATCGAAGCCACCCGTCGCATCACCGCCGAACCCGGCGCGCCCCGTGTCGTGGTGCTCACCACCTTCGACGACGAGGAATACGTGTACGGGGCGTTGCGTGCCGGAGCATCCGGATTCCTGGTCAAGGACATGGCACTCGAAGAGATCGTCACCGCGATCCGGGTGGTCGCGACCGGAGACGCACTGATCGCCCCGAGCGTGACCCGGCGCCTCATCGAGATGGTGGTCAAGAATCCGGCACCGTCCGGCGCGGTTTCCCTGAGCACCGTCACCGGCCGTGAACGTGAGGTGCTGACCCTGATCGGGCAGGGCGCGACCAATGCCGAGATCGCCGAACAGCTGCACATCACCACACCCACCGTGAAGAGCTACGTGAGCCGGCTGATGACCAAACTCGCCGCCCGCGACCGTGTCCAGCTGGTGATCGTCGCCTACCGGGCCGGTCTCGTGTAGACACGTGTTCGGGCCATGGTAACCCGTACTCATCTCACCGTCAGGAGCGTCCCATGTCCTTCCAGGCATACCTCGACACGATCGAAGTCAAAACCGGCAAGATCCCCGCCGCACTCGTCGCCGAAGCTCACGAGCGCGGCTACCACGCCGACACCAAAGCGGGCGAGATCATCCAGTGGCTCAAGGACGACTACGCGCTCGGCCGTGGTCACGCCATGGCCCTCGTCCACGTGATCAAGAACGGGACGAAGATCGACGACAAGCACGTCAACAGCGGCACCACCCACAGTGACCCCACCAACGAACTGCGCCTGGACGGCAAGGCGAACCGCGGCAAGTAGACGCCGCCGGTTCCACATTCTGGAGGTGACGCCGGAGTCGATCGTTCTCGGTGCAAGAAGATCATCGATGGATTCTCCCGTCGGCGTGGTGCTGACCCGGCTGGAGAGCCGGCTGGCAGCCCGCCGTCGCCGGCCACCCCGCTGGAGCCTAGCCCGCACACCCCCGCAGCCTGTCGGCTTTCCGTGCTCGACAGGTTGCGACCGGATGGGCTCAGTCTGGCCCGGTGGGGACCGATGGTGTGGGTGCAGAGCTTGTCGGACGACTACGTCCAACACCGAGGGAGAGGTTGTGGGTGGGGTGAAGAGTTCGCCGCTGGGCCGGGTTTCGGGGTTTCGTCTGACGATCACGGTGAAGGTCGTCGTGCTGGTGGTGGTGTCGCTGGTGTTACTGGCGGTGCTCGGAGTGTTCGCCATGACCGCGGCGTCGCAGTTACAGGATCTGGCTGACCGGCAGTCGGCACTGGGGGCGGCTAACACCACGCTGACGGACATGGACATGCAGCAGTCGAACGCGATGATCGCGGTGAACCGGGCGCTGCTGGCGACCACCGACCCGGAACGGGTGCACGCCGACGGGTTGTTCACCGACGCGGCGGACAAGGCCCGCGCGGACATCGCCGCCATCACCGCCCTGAACCTGCCGGTGGAGGTCGGCAGTGCCCTGACCGCTCTGTTCGGGTCCTACGAGCAGTACCTGAGTGCCGAGCAGGAGGCGATGACCGGCGCGAAGGCGGCCGACCCGGCGGGTCCGGACGGTAAGAAGATCATCGCCGCCGACGACGAACGGGCTGCGGCCATCATGCAGCAGATCGCCGACACCCGTGTGGTCGTGAACGCTGAAGCCGAGCAGGCCAGCACGGACACGGCCGACAAGGCCGCCTCGGTGACGACCATTGTGATCGTCGTGCTGGTGGTGGCGGTCGCTGTCCTGGGTGCGGTCGGCGCTGTTCTGGTGCGGGGGATCCGCCGGTCGTTGTTCGGGCTGCGGGACCGGATGAGTGAAATCGCCGACGGCGACGGTGACCTGACCGCCCGCCTCGACGAGAGCGTCGCGGACGAGACCGGTGATGTGGCCCAGGCCGCGAACCGGTTCATCGTCCGAGTCCAGGACCTCGTCATGCAGATGGCGAGCGCGGCCGCGACCCTGGACGGTTCGGTGCAGTCATTGACCTCGATGACCACCCAGATGGCGGCCAGCGCCACCGGTACCAGTGAGCAGGCTGCTGACGTGTCGACCGCTGCTGACGACGTGTCGCGTAACGTTTCGACGCTGTCGGCGGGCAGCGAACAGATGGGCGCCTCGATCCGGGAGATCTCGGTCAACGCCTCCGAGGCCGCTTCGGTGGCCGGCACCGCCGTCGGGATCGCCGCCACCGCCCGGCAGACAGTAAACGAACTTTCCGCCGCGAGCGCGGAGATCGACAACGTGGTCAAGCTGATCACCGCGATCGCCGAGCAGACCAACCTGCTGGCTCTGAACGCCACCATCGAGGCCGCCCGCGCCGGGGAACTCGGCAAGGGGTTTGCCGTGGTCGCCTCCGAGGTCAAGGATCTGGCCCAGGAGACGGCCAAGGCCACCGAGGACATCACCGGCCGGGTCGCCGCCATCCAGACCGGCACCATCGCCGCCGTCGACGCGATCGCTACCATCGGCGACATCGTCGGCAGGATCAGCGACTTCTCCACCACCATCGCCTCCGCCGTCGAGGAACAGACCGCCACCACCAGCGAGATGGCCCGCAGCGTCAATGACGCCGCCACCAGCGCCAACCAGATCGCCGCGAACATCACCGGCGTCGCCCGCAGCGCCGACGAGATCTCCAGCGCCGCCGGACAAGCAGCCCAGACGACCCACGCCGTCGCCGGCGTCGTCACCAACCTGAAGACCGCCGTCGGCCGATTCCGCTACTGACACGGGGGAGCCCACCCGATGCCCACCATCGACGGCCCCGGCCGTACCGAGATGCTCGACCTGCTCGACCTGCTCGACGCCTGCGAACGGCTCGCCGACCTGCAACACCGCCTCGCCGGTGACCTGCACACCCTCGGCCTGCTCGATGACACCACCCGCCTCAACACGATCGCTCAGGCCGACCAGATCGACGCCTGCATCGAGCAAGCCCGACACCCCCTGATCACCGGCGGCTCCGGTTCCGACATCGCGTCTTCCCCGGGTCCCCGCCGACACGACTCGCGGCGTGACCCACCGGACAGCAGGCCACATCCTTACTCGGGGCTCGCCGCCTGATCCGACCCATCCGGCACGGCACGGTGCGCTCAGACGATCGGAACAAGGCCCCCGAAACCTGGAGACCAAAGACTCCTCGGGGCTGCTGTACGTGGTGACCAGCAGCCCCGCAAACAGGCGCTGACCTCGACGATCTGCAACTCCCTCGGCTTCGGAGGCCACAACGTCGCCCTCCTGTTCGCCCCGCCATACCGGGCACCAAGACCACAATTCCTAGTTTTGGCCGCTGACCAAATCCCAGGAGAATCCTTCTCTCAGAACCCGCCGGCCTGTTGCTAGGGGATGGTCCACTTCTGGTTGGGGCCGCCGGTGCAGGTCCACAGCTGTGCGAGCGTGAAGTCCGCAGAGGAGCCGCCCTTCAGATCCAGGCACTTGTTCGCGTTCGGATTCACCAGGTCACGGGCGCTGCTGAACACCCACTGCTGAGCCACCGAGCCGTTGCAGTCCCAGAGCTGCACCTTCGTACCGTCCACAGTCCCGGCATTGGAGACATCAAGACACCTGCCCGCAGTACGGATCGTCCCGTCACCCGGCAGCGTCCACTGCTGGGTGGTGTCGCCGACGCACGAGTACAGGTCGATCGCCGTACCGCTGGCGGTGTTGCCACCGGCCGCACCGATACACTTACCGGCCAGACCGGTGATCGGCCCGGTGCGTGATCCACCACCGTTGGAATTCACGAACTTCCAGGTCACATTGAGTACGCCCGGAGTGTTCGCCGGATCGGTGGAGGCGAACTGGGCGAACGCCGCCTGACTGAGGTCGATGTGGCTGGCGGCGCAGGACGGGCATTTGTCCTTCACCGGCACGGTGATCGTCCGGCCGTTGTAGGTGACCTCGACACTGACGCCCTGGCAGATCGGGTCGAGGTTCGGGTTCGCCGTGGTCCACCAGGTGTAGGACACCGCGACGAGCATCTCGGTGGCGGCGTTGATCGGGGTACCGCACGCACCGTACCCGGCATCGTTGTAGAAGGTCGTCTTGCCGGTCTGGGTCTGGCCGATCGGGACAGCGGCCGCCGGAGCCGACGGCAGGAGCACCGCGAACAGCACCGCCACGGCGAGCAGGATCCGGGCCCGCATCAGCAGTAGAGGTTGCTGCCGGCCGCGACACCCAGGATCTGGGTGAACCGCAGGTACGCGTCGACCCGGCTCTGCACCTGGCCCGGATTCGCCCCGTTGCATTCGAGGCTGCCGTTGATGGTCCGGATGGTCTGCCCGAACCCGGCACTGTTGACCATCGCGTTGTGGCCGGTCATCGTGCCCGCCCCGGTCGAGGTCATCCAGAACCAGAGGCCGGTCTTCCAGGACACCGCGGCGTCGTTCTGCACCAGCCACGGGTTGTTCAGCAGATCGATGCCGAGCGCGTCGCCGGCTGCCTTGTAGTTGTAGTTCCAGGACAGCTGGATCGGGCCGCGACCGTAGTAGGCGGACTGCCCGGCCGGGCATCCGAACGACTGGTTCCAGTCACAGTAGTGCGGATAGTTCGCGGTGTTCTGCTCGACGATGTGAACCAGTCCGCCGGTCTCGTGGTTGACGTTGGCGAGGAACGCCGCGGCCTCCTGCTTGCGGACCGTGTCACTGCCGGCACCGGCGAACGCCGGGTACGCGCTGATCGCCGTGACCAGGCCACTGTAGGAGTAGAAGCCGTTACGGCCCGGGAACATCTGATTGAACTGAGCCTCGGTGACCACGAACCCGCCCGTGCTGCCGCCGCTGGCCGGCGCGTTCCACTTCTGGGCGCCGGTACCGTTGCAGGTCCACAACTGCACGACGGTGAAGTCGGCCGACGAGCCGCCGGTCAGATCCAGGCACTTGTTGGCGTTCGGATTCACCAGGTCACGGGCGCTGCTGAACACCCACTGCTGAGCCACCGAGCCGTTGCAGTCCCAGAGCTGCACCTTCGTGCCGTCGGCGGTGCCGGCGTTGGAGACATCCAGACATCTACCGGCGGTACGAATCGTGCCGTCACCGGGGCGCGACCACTGCTGGGTGGCGTCGCCGACACACGCGTACAGGTCGACCGCGGTGCCGTTACCGGTGCTGCCACCGGCCGCGCCGATGCACTTACCGGCCAGCCCGGTGATCGTTCCGGTAGCGGCGTGCGCTGCCGTGCCGGTGAGGCCGAGCAGGCCGACGGCGGTGGTCACGCTGAGGAGAACAGCGAGCAGGGTTCTACGAAGATCAGGGGAGCTCATACAAGGAAGTCCGTCCTTGTCGAAAGTCTGCCAGAGGCCGCGCGCGCTACCTCATATGCAACACCGTCACACATCGACATGTAAAGATATGTAAGGTTTCTTGCTTAAAGTCGTGCCGACCCGCTCGCAGTCATCCACCCCGAGCCAACCTTGCCGCAATTATCGTATTACTGTTACTGGCAATCCATTAATTACCTCACGAGGCTTGAAGCGGACAAATCAGACGTACATCATAATGTCAGTTCTGTTGTATTTCTGTTTACTCATCGGAGATCGTCCGGGCAGGGCCTGTGCCCGGTCCCGCTGTAGCTGGCACGCGGACCACCTGTCGGATAAGCGGCCCCACCAACCTGATAAAAAGATCGACGTCGGTGGGTTGGCGATGTGCCCCCGAAGTTGTCCGTCTTTCGGGTTGAGGGGAGCCGCTCGTGGTGTTGTCGGTCGAAGACAGGCTTGCGGTGCATGAGTTGGTCTCGCTGCACGGTCACCTGATGGACGGCGGCGAGTTCGCTCGGATGAACGAGCTGTTCTGCGCCGACGTCATCTACGACGTCTCCGCGTTCGGACTCGGCGAGCTACGCGGGTACGAGGCGATCAGCGAAGCCAGCCTGGCGGTGGGCGAGGCGAACCCCGTCGGCCATCACGTCACGAACATATGCGTGACCGAGGATCCGGACGGCACGGTGCGGGTGCGCTCGAAGGGGATCGGGATCTCCGCCACCGGCAGCGTTGGCAGCGTCGTCTACGAGGACGTCGTACGCCGCGAATCGGCTGGCTGGCGCATCGCGTATCGCAAGGTGATTCCCCGCCGTACGCCGCTGCACCCCTGACAGCCCCGATGGAGGCCACGGTGGTCGCGGCACTTCGATCCAGTCACGGGCGGTCAGCGCTCGGATCCCTTGGCGTTCGAGGTCGGCTACATCGATCCTGACGACGGGAAGTACGCCGGCTGTTCGCCGACCTGCGAAGGTCACACCGGTGTCGAGTCGTGGTTGGACGTGACGAGGCGATGGCCCTGGACTTCGACGCCACGGTCACGCGTTTGCTCCGCAACCGTTCTGGCTCTTCTGGTCGGCTGGCGGCCGGAGCAGATCGCATGCTCCCAGCGATGGCTGCGCGACCTGGCCTGGGACCACTTCGCCGCACCCGGAGGAACGGCGCTCATCTGCCGTGTTCCCCAGCAACCAGCGCGACAGCGACAGCCGTCGGCCCCTGTCCTACCAGTGGTTTCACCGGCGCTTCAAAGCATGGATCGACAATCTCGACATCGGCCGATGGGTGCCCCACCGGGCGCGGCACTCGCTGGACACCCGTGTGCTACGAGCCGGGGCGAGCCTGACCCACATCCGCCGATACCTGGGCCAGGTTTCAGAGCGCATGGCCGACCATTACGTCCACTCACCCAATCCGACCTGGAAGACGTGCCCCAGCACGTCTGGGTCGCCGGCCCCGGCACCGCCCATCCCGGCGAACTCCTCGCAGGCGACGCCGCCACCCGAGAGATGATCAACGCAGCGATCATTGTGGCCCGCACCTGTCAACACCAGCGAATCGCCGAGCAGGACGACGCCCGCGAGGCGACCTGGCGCGAACGGGCCCTCAACGCCGAACAAGCCCTCAAGCCGCCTATGCCGAACTCCTCGGCCAAATCCGCGACCTGGAAGCCGAATGGACTCAAGAAGCCGTCCAGCGCATCAGGCCCGTGACTAACAAGATCCACGAAAACGGCGCTAGCGATGATCTTGACTGCGATGCGTGATCATGGCTGGGGTTGCGTAGTTTGATCGACCATGGTCGATCATGAGGAGAATCCGTTGGCGGGCAACGATCCTGCCGACGATGGCGAGCTATCCGGGCCGTTGGCCGATGAGTCCGGGGAACCCGGTGAAGACGCTGAGGAGTTCCTCTCCGACGAGCAGTTGGCCGCGTACGGCTGCTACACCCGCCCACCGACCGTCGATGAGCTGGACCAGTTCTTCGTACTCGACGACGAGGACCGGAACCTGATCGCGGACAAGCGGGGGGACGCTAACCGGCTGGGCTTCATGCTCCAGTTGACCACGCTTCGGTATCTGGGCAAGTTCCTGGACGACCCACTCGTTGTGCCCGCGGTGGTGCTCGACGATGTGTCCGCCCAGCTCGGTATCGTCGACCCGTCGTGCGTGAAGGCGTACTCGCAACGGGTGAACACCAAGTGGGAGCATCAGCGCGAGATTCGCCAGCGGGCCGGCTGGCGAGGCTACGCAGAGGGCTCGGCTGAGCTGGCGCAGTGGCTCGACCGGCGCTGCTGGAACACCGGCGAGACGAGCGCGCAGTTGTTCTACGGGGCGATCGGCTGGCTGCGGCAGCGCCAGATCGAGCTCCCGGGGCTGGCCCGGCTGATGCAGGACGTCAGCGGTACCCGCTCTGCCGCCGAGGCCCGGTTGCGGCATGAGCTGGTCGGACAGATCAACGGGCGGCAGGCCACGTTCCTACTGAGATTGCTGGACGTGGACCCGAAGACGAACAAGTCAGCGCTGGAGATCCTGCGGCGCCGGCCGGTCGAGCAAACGGTGACCGGGTTGATCAAGGCACTGCGGCGGGTCGGTGAGGTTGCCGGCGCCGATCTGGGCGGTGTGGATGTGACCGTGGTCCCGCAGCGGCGGCTGCGGGAGCTGGCCCGCGACGGCATGATGCGTAACGCGACCGCGCTGCGCCGACGCCGTCCGTACGAGTACCAGCTGGCCACGCTGCTGTCGGCAATCGTGTACCTGGAGGCGAAGGCGACCGATGACGCGCTGGAGCTGTTCGACCTGATCGTCACCAGTGAGCTGCTGGCCCGGGCGCAGCGGGCGTCCAAGACGGAGAAGCTGCGCCGCTATCCACGGCTGAGCCGGGACGCGGGCAAGTTGGCAGCGGCGGTGGAGGTGTTTTGCTGGAGGCCGTGGACTGGGGTGAGGACATCACGCTCGACGTGGTGTGGGACGCGATCGAGAACGTGGTGTCGCGCTCGGAACTTCGCGCGTCGGTGGCCAACATTAGCGGCCTGGTGCTGCCGCCGGACGCCGACCCGGACGGCGAGTGGCGCGCCGCGCTGACCCAACGGTACCCACTGGTCAAGAAGTTGGGCGCCACCTGGCAGTACATGGCGGGCCGGGCGCAGGCCGGCGACATCAACGTGGGCAAGGCCGGCAGGCTGCACGCCGCCGCGTTGGAGGCCATCGCGGAACCGGTGTCGTTGAGGGACCTGCGCAACACCGCTCGCACGATGATGCCCAAGGCCGACATCGGCGACGTCGTGCAAGAAGTCATGTCCTGGCATCCCGAGTTCATTGCCGCCTACACCCACATCTCCCGCGGCGTGCCGATCTCCGCAGACATGGCCGCCAGCCTCGCGCCGGTACTGACCCGCGCAGGCCCTCAACGTCGGCTGGGCTCCGGTGGTCTCCCCGGGCGTGGAGGCGCTGACCCGCTCACGGATCAACCACGTGTACCAGAACTACGTGCGCCCCGAATGCCATGCCGCCGCCAACGCGCCGCTGATCTGGGGCCAGGCCGGCATCCCCACCGCGATGCTGTGGGGCGGCGGCCTGGTGGCCGCGGTGGACGGCACCCGGTTCGTGGTCCCGGTACGCAGCATCGACGCGCGCCCGAACCCGAAGTACTTCGGCCGCAAGAAGGGCGTCACCTGGCTCAACATGATCAACGATCAGGGTGTGGGGACCGCGGGGATGGTGTTGTCGGGAACGCCCCGCGACTCGCTGTACGCGATCGATCTCATGTACCGCCGTGACGGCGGGGCCCGGCCAGAGGTGTTCATTTCCGATACCGGCTCGTACTCCGACATGGTGTTCGGGCTGCTCAAGCTGCTGGGCGTGGACTACCGGCCGGAACTGGCGGGCCTGCCCGACCAGCGGCTGTGGCGCACCGTCCGCGCGGCCGACTACGGGCCGCTCGACACCGCGTCACGGAACCTGATCGACCTGGAGAAGATCAAACGGCACTGGTCCGACATCCTGCGCATCGCCGCGTCTGTGCACGCCGGGGAGATAGCCGCGTCGGAGGTGATGCGCATCCTGCAACGCGGCGGCAATCCAACCCAGCTCGGCGACGCCCTGGCCCACTTCGGCCGGATCTTCAAAACCCTGCACGTCCTGTCCTACGTTGACCGGGAGCAGTACCGGCGCGACATCAAGCGGATGCGCAACTTGCAGGAGGAGCGCCATCGGCTGGCCAAGTACATCTGCCACGGCCGTCGCGGCGAACTACGCGAGAAGTACCACGCGGGGATGGAGGACCAGCTCGGCGCGCTCGTTATCTCTAGGGGTGACAGTTCGTCAGTGACGTGCGTTCTTCGGAGCAGCGTCGTTGTCCCAGAGGGGTATCCGCTAGGTGTCTGGTACATCAGGTACGTTCGCAGCAGAGTTGGTCACCAGGTACAGGGCCGAGCGTGCGGTGTCCGCTCGCGACGAGTCGGTGTCCTGGGTGGTCATAGAAGCGGCCGACTACGCCCTGCAGGTGGAGGCGACCGCGTTCCTCGCGGCGTTGCGGGCGATGGATCGTTCGTCCAATACCGAACGCGTGTACGCCGGCCGGGTGGCTTTGTACCTGTCGTACGCCGCCGATCGGGGTCTGGATTGGTCGTTGCCGGGGCTGGAGGATCTCGCGCGGTTCCTGCGGTGGCTCGTGACGGAGCCGCTGCCAGCACGCGGGCGAACGTCGTCGGCTGAGCCGCGGTTTCGGTCGAAGAAGACCGCGAACGCGGTGATGACGACGGTGTGCGAGTTTCTGCGGTTCGGGGCGCGGCACGGCTGGGTCGGTCCTGAGGTGGTCGCCCGGCTGTCGCAGCCGAAGTTCCTGACCCACCTGCCGCCGGGCTACAACGCCGGCGAGGACGGCCAGTTCCGGACGGTCCGCGCCAAGTCGATCAAGTTCGTGGTGGCCGAGGACGGTGTCGAATGGCTCAGCGCCGAGCAGTTCGAGCGGCTGCTGCCGTTGACACGTAACGCGCGCGACCGCTTCATGGTGGCGTTGATCGGCTGCACCGGCATGCGGATCGGCGAGACGCTCGGGCTTCGGCGTGAGGACATGCACCTGTTGTCGAACTCGGCCGTGCTGGGCTGCCGGGTCACCGGTCCGCACGTGCACGTTCGCCGTCGGGCGAACGCCAACGGCGCTTTGGCCAAGTCGCGGTTTCCCCGCTCGATTCCGGTGAGCACCGAGCTCGTCGAGCTCTACGCCGACTACTGTCACGAGCGGGACCGGATCCCGGAGGCGGCCGGCTGTGACATGGTCTTCGTGAACATGTTCCGGGCACCGCTGGGTAGCCCCGTCGGCTACCACAACGCCAAGGACATGTTCGACAGGCTGGCCCGCAGGGCCGGGTTCGCGGTCCGCCCCCACGTCCTGCGGCACACCGCGGCGACCCGCTGGGTGCGCTCCGGGGTCGCCCGCGACGTCGTGCAGTCCCTGTTGGGTCACGTCTCGCCGTCTTCGATGGACCCGTACATCCACGCCACTGATCAGGACAAACGCGAGGCCGTGGAACGCGTCGCGGCGGCCCGGGACGGCCGCTCGTGACGGCGGCGCTGGCGTCGGTCACGGCGCTCACCGCGTGTCCTCGGCTCCCTGCCGACCTAACCGCTTGGACGGTGTGGCTGCGCACGGCCGTCGATCCGGGCTGGCGTGGCAGCGAGTGGGATGCCGAGCATTGGTTGTTCACGGGAGACACCGACAATCCGGGCACAGCCGTGTGGAGGTGCAGCACGGCCGCCTGCGACGCGGTGATGAAGGCCCGAGGGCAACGTTGCCAGCCCTGCGATCTGGCGCTGCGCGCCGGCGACGCAGGCCCGGCCGAGTTCGCCGCCACCTACGTGCCGGTGCGACGCGCGGCGTTCCCGGGGACCGCCGCGGGGTTCTGCATCGTCAGCCGCGGCGAGTCGAGGTGCGCCTTCGCCGAGATAAGCAGGGGCCTGTGCGAGTCGCATTACGGCCTGTGGCGCATCTACACCCGGCGACACCCGGACGCGTCGATCAGTGAGTGGGCACGGGCCGTCGCCCGACCGAGGATCGCCGCGCACGACGGCTGCCTGGTGGGCCGCTGCGGCGAAGCCATCCAGACGGACTTCGGGCTGTGCTGCTACCACCACCGCAAGTGGAAGACGAACCAGTCGGCGACCGGCGACCCGGCTGGTTGGGCTGGAACGCAGAGCCCGTTTCTCCGTGCCAACCAGTTCTCCCTGCTGCAGCTGGGTCCGACGCTGCGCCTGGAGATCCTCTACGCCTTGCAGCAACGTGACGCCCGCGGCGGGAAGATCGAACCGCCGGCGGTGCTCGCCGCTGTCCGCGCGTTCGCCGGCCTGCCGACGCTCCTCGGCGTCGATCAGGTTGCGGCCATGGCGATGCTCACCGGCAAAGGGGTCAACAGCGAGACGCACGTCAAGACGATCATCCGCGGGATCCGGTTCGGCTACGACGAGTACAGCGGTATCAAACAGACCGACAAAGAGGTGTGGGATCTCGCCGTCGCGGGCGTGGCCTCCGACACGACCCAGTCCGGACGCCGCCGCCATCCGGGGACCGCGGACTTCAGCGCGATCAAGCAGCGCTGGTTCCGTGACATCGTGTTGGCCTGGGCGCGGAGCACCGATCCCGACAGCAAACTGCTGGGCATCACGTTGAAGGCGTGCGTGCGCGCCTCCCAGGCGCTGGGCCGGCGACCCGGCGGCGGCCTCGACCCGGCGACGCTGCGGCTGGTCGACGTGGACGCCGTGGTCAAGGCGTTTCAGACTGCCCGTAAGGATGATGGTGAGCTGTACTCGGTCACTCAGCGGCGGCGCATGCTCGGGTTCTTCTTCGAGATGCTGGACTTCGGGCATCGCGCCGAGCTGATGGGGCAGGTGCCGGGCGGCTTCGCCCGGCACGGGTCACACCGCATCCTCGGCGTCGAGACCAACGAGGACGAGACCGGCAAGGCCATCCCGGAGACAGTGATCCGCCAGCTGGACGCCCATCTGGATCTCCTCGGCCGGGGATTCCCCTACGGACGGCTGCCCGAGCAGGACGTCGCGGCGATGATGCGCACCGTCTACGTCGTGCTGCGCGACACCGGGCGGCGGCCGAGCGAGGTCGCCGGGTTGGGACAGGCGTGCCTGGAGCACGTCGATGACGAGTTCAGCCTGATCTGGAACAACCGCAAGGGCCGGCGCAACCGGCGTCGACTACCTATCACCCGGCAGACCGCGCACGCTGTCCAGACGTGGCAGCAGCAACGGCCCGGCCTGCGCTCACCCGCGCAGAGCCGCGAGTATCTGTTTCCGGCGGCCACCGAAGACGCCGGGATCGCGCATATGAGCGCGGGAGTCATCGCTCGCGCCATTCGGGCGTGGGCCGATGCCATCCCGGTGCTCCACTCCGAGGTGTCCGGGCTGGATGGCCAACCGCTGCCCTTCGACCGGACGCTGATCTTCCCTTACGCGTTCCGGCATTCCTACGCCCAACGGCATGCCGACGCCGGGGTGCCGATTGACGTGCTGAAAGAGCTCATGGACCACCGCGATGCTAGTACGACGGCGGGGTACTTCCAGGTCTCGTTGAAGCGCAAACGCGCGGCCGTGAAGACGATGCGGCTGCACGTCGTGGACCGCGTCGGCCGTCCGACGCCGATGGCGTCGGACGTCGCCTATGAAGCGCGGTCGGTGGCGGTGCCGTTCGGCAACTGCATCGAGCCGTCCAACGTCAAGGCCGGTGGCCACGCCTGCCCGATCCGGTTCCAGTGCGCCGGTTGCGGATTTTACCGGCCGGACCCGTCTTTCCTGACCGCGGTGGACGACCATGTCACCTCGTTGAAAGCCGACCGGGAGACCGCCCAGGCAATGGATGCCGACGAGTTCGTCGTCCGTAACCTCACCGACCAGATCACCGCCTTCAAGGACGTGGCCGCCACAATGCGCACGAAGCTGGACCTGCTACCCGCCGAGGAACGGGCCGCGATCGAAGAGGCCAGCACAGTACTGCGCAAGAGCAGGGCACTGCGCGACCGCAAGCTGCTGCCCCTGACCGTCACGCGGCACCATAAGGAGCCCACCGGATGAGCGACCGCACCCCCGCCGAGGTGTTGCTGCAGGCCCGGCGCCGAGACAGCCAGGCCAAGCGCGGCAAAGTCCTCGCCACCCTCGACGACATGTTCCGCCGGGGAGACCCGGTGAGCTTCACCGCCGTGGCAAAGCGCGCCGGAGTGTCGCACTGGCTCGTCTACGCCGACGGCGTCCGCGAACACATCGACGCCGCCCGCACTCAACAAGACCGCAAGCCGCACCGGGACCAGCAAACCGGCCTGGCCCCGAGCACCGCCAGTCTGAACACCGACCTGGAACTGACCCGCACCGACAACAGCAAACTCCGGGCCGAACGCGATCAGCTCAAGGCCGCACTACGCCGCCGTCTCGGCGAGCAGCTGAACCAACTGTCCAACCAGAGCCTGGTCGACCGCGTGGACGAACTAGCCGAACACAACCAGCGCCTGGCTGCGGAGGCCGACCGCCTACGAACCGACAACGACACGCTGCGGCAGCGGCTGGCCGAGGCAGAGGAGGACCTGACCGGAGTCCGGGCCGCGCTCCGCCGCATGATGCACCACAAGAACACCGCCGACCCGGCGGGATGAAGCCACCAGAACAACGGATCATGACCACTGATGGCCTGCCTGTATGCTCCGGCACATCTCCGCCGACGGCGCACCACGGGAACCAGGCTTGGCCGACGCGCACGTCGGCGACGACATCGGAGACCCCCGGGCGCGTCCAGCCGAGACTGATTACGCGGTCGGGCTGGTTCGGACGGCCCTGATTCGAATCGGCCCCACCGGACGGCTTGGCATGACTCCGCCCGTTGAGATCCGAAATCACTCTCTGCGACGCACAGCTCCGCGGTCGTTGCTGGAATACCGCGACCCTCAGTCGCCCATCGCTGACTCTTACATGGCCGATGAGCGCGTATTGACCAGGGTGCACGGCCAGCGCCTGATCGTCGTCTGGCAGCATGGCGCGAATGGTGACGAGCATGCCGATGTTCTGGGTCGGTGGCACACCGGGATCTGGAAAGTCGACGACAGTCCGCCAACTCGCTCGCGAGCTTGACTTCGCCCTGCACCCGATAGACGCCTACACCTACGACCACCTCCAGCGCCTCGGCGCCCTCGGCCCTCCACTCGATGACGTGCTCGCCCTGGGCGCGGTGGCCGCGGCGGACGACTTCGAACGCACGTCGGCGCTGAGGCTGCCCACCGTGATGGACGACGTCCGAACTGCTCAGGTCGCAAGGGTGCCGACGCTCGTAGAGGGGCCGCAACTCCACCCGCGGGCGGCGGCGACGTGGTCACCCATCGGCGCGATCTGGCTGATCACCACCGCTGAGCGCACGCGCATGGCTCGACGCCAACGACTGGTGGAAGGAGACGACGCAGCCCGCCTTCGGGTAGAAGCCCTGGTCGAACGGGACCAACTGATCGGCGCGCGACTTCGATCAGCGGCCTCAGATGCGGGCCGCGCCGTCGTCGAGGTCCCGACCGACGTCGATTGGGATGATGTCGTGGCAGCGGTGCGCGAGGCCATCAACACCGCCGCGGCGCCATTCGCGCGGCTTCGGCCAGGGCGGGAACTGTCGTCACGACGACGCCATGAAAACGACGTCGTCCATCGTCAGATCGTGGCGCACGAGCAGCATATCGGCGCGCCCCTTCCGGCCTTTCCCTACGCATGTGTGTGCGGGCGCAGCGGCTGCACCGACACGACCCCGGCCACGTCCGTCGCGTATAGCACGAGCGTCTAGCCAGAGGTGAGTTCGCGGAGCAGCTCAACCAGCCGTTGCCAGGTGATGCCGTCTTCGCCCCGCGTCCTCAGCACCGACGGCTACATCCGCGTGAGGCTCTTGGCCCAGCGGATCGATACGCAGAGGTAAGACGAGTACGTGCCGAACGTGCCTGTGACACATTTGAGCGATTGACCGGCCGATACCCTTGACAACTCCAGATAATCTCCAGCCTCGTCGTCAACTGCGTCGCTCTATGGAACACCGTCTATCTGGACCGCATCCTGGCCACGCTGCGCGAATCCGGCTACCCGGTGCTCGACGAGGACGTGCTGCGCGTCCACCCCTACTGGTACGCCCACCTCAACTGCACGGCCACTACTCGTTCCAACCGCTGCAGCTGGCCGAAGGTATCGGGCGACGACCGCTGCGGGACGCAGGCAACGCCGACCCCGACGAGGAGTGAGCGCGGATGAAGGCCCAGCGCTCGGCCCAGCCGTAGTTTCCAGCGAAAAAGGCAACGACAAGGGATTGATCTCTATCTGGTGCGGCCTCCAATCTCGGCGGCTGTTCGGTGTTTGCCGAGGTGAGGGGCAGTGGCTCCGGATGCACGCACAGTTAGCCGTTCGTGCGCGCCGTCGCTGTCGTTACTGTTCGTATCCCCGCCGAGGATGTCGGTGTATGGGCGGCGGCTATGGTCGTCGCGTGCCTGAGTTGATCGTGCCTACGGTTCGTCTGCGCGGTGCCTGGCTGGAGGCTCATGCCGAGTGGGGCCCCGGCCCGCACGAGGACGGGTTCGGGCTGCGCTCCTCCGACGAGGTGCGCACACCGGCCGGCTTCGCTGCCTGGCTGGCGCGACTGGCCGAGCAGGCGGATCCGGCCCGGACGATCGAGCTCGGCAGACACCGCTGCACGTACCGATGGATCGTGGAAAGCGATCGGGTGCTCGGCGGGATCGCGTTGCGAGACGGCGATGACGACTAAGTGTCCTGGGCCGGCCACGTCGGTTACGGCATTCGGCCGTCCGCCCGTCGGCGAGGGCTCGGCGGTTGGGCGTTGGGCCGGGTCCTCGACGAGGCGCGTGGAACAGGCGTGGATCGGGTGCTGGCAGTCTGCGCCGTTGACAACGCCGCCTCAGTGAAGACGATCGAGCGGTGCGGCGGACGGTTGTGCCGTGCGTTCACCGCCCCACGGGCTCCCGCGCAGTCGACGCGCGGAGAAGGATCTTGCGGAGGGTAAGGACAGACGGCGAGGAGTCACGGTTGCAGGCCAGTAAGGTCGATTTGGGTGAGCCGATCGGGGTCAGACAGGATGTCGATCGCGGCGAGCCTGCCTTCGGTGACGGTGAAGCTCATCACCGAGATCAGTCGGCCGTCGATGGTGTTGACCAGGCCGGTGATTCCGTTGATGAGGGCCGGTTGCGTGTGCGAGGCGGTGGCCATGCGCTGGAAGGTGGCCGCTTGTCCAGCCACGGCCGCAGCACCACGGAGGATCTTCATACCGTCGGTGAGTACACCGCCATCGGCGCGGAGCACCACTTCCGGATCGAGGATGGCCAGCAGCGTGTCGAAGTCGCCGCCGCGTGCGGCGGTCAGGAAGGCGTCCACCACGCGACGCTGGCCGGCCAGATCAGGATCCGGGCTGGGAGTCGCGCTGCGGACCCGCTGGCGGGCGCGGCTGGCGAGTTTCTTGGCTGCCACGGGCGTGCGGTCGACGATGTGGGCGATCTCCTCGAACGGTAGGCCGAACATGTCGTGCAGCACGAACGCCAGCCGTTCGGCGGGGGTCAGCGACTCCAGTACCACGAGCAGGGCGAGTCCCACCGAGTCGGCCAGCAGCGCCTGCTGCTCCGGGTCGGTGCCGGTTTCGCGGCTGACCACGGGATCCGGTAGCCGATCTTCCATTGGCACTTCGGGGCGGGCTTTGCGTGCGCGGAGCAGGTCCAGACACACGCGGCTCACCACGGTGGTCAGCCAGCCGGCGAGGTTGTCGATGTCGTCAGCGTCGGTGCGGGCCAGGCGCAGCCATGCCTCCTGTACCGCGTCTTCGGCGTCGGTGAGCGAGCCGAGCATGCGGTGGGCGACCGCTTTCAGATGGGGACGATGGCCCTGAAACTGCACGGCCAAGAAGTTGTCGGCGGTCACGGTGAAGGTTCCCTTCCTCGACTACGTCGTATCGCTGACGCGCCAGCTTTCGAAAGGTGACCGGTCACCTTCGCCGATCGGGATCTGTCATGACGGCGATCATCCGAGCGAGAGGTTGCTGATCATGACTCATCCGAAAGTGTACGGCTGTGTCACGCCGGGATTTGACCAGGTCCGCGGGGAGTACACCGCGGCGGGAGCCGGATCGCCGGAAGACGCGCCACGAAGCGGTCACCTTCGCCGCGCCCGATCCGTCAAAGCGGTGCGACACCATCGGATTTCAGAAAGGAACGTCACCATGCAGGAACTCCAGTCCCGTCTGCCGAACCCAATGCGACTCGTCCCCGAGCTGGGCGAGATCGGCGGCGCTTTGTTCAGGGCCACCGGCAACGGTTCCGTGCCGCAGACCACCATCAGCATGCTTCAGCTCCGCGCCGGTCAGATCGTCGGCAACGACTACCTGACCACCCTGCATACCGGCAACCTCCGCAAGGCCGGCGAAGCCGAGGAACGCATCGCCGCGGTAGCGTCTTGGCGCGCGGCGGCTTGCCTCACCGACGGCGAACGTATCGCGCTGGCGCTGGTCGAGGCCGTCCTCACTGCCAACCCGTCCTGCGAACGCGTCAGTGACGACCTGTACGCCCGGGCGAGCCAGCACTACGACGACAAAGCCCTCACCACGCTGATCATGGCCATCGGTCAGGTCTGCTTTTTCATCCCACTGGCCGTCATCGGCAAGCCGCTGCCCGGTGTATCGCCGGCGCAGCAGTGGAGGCAGTAGCACTCCAGACGGATCTCAGGGTGAGACACGGCACCGCGCCTCACCCTGAGATCCGTCTTCACTGAGAAGCCAACAAACGAACACCGGCGGGACAAGATCGATTGCGCACTTCTAGCCGCGATCCGCGCGTGGGGCTGGGGTTGTCCGCTGCGGTCAAGCGTTGGCACCCGGTGGCGGGCGTCAGCGGGGCGCGGTGTCGAGGGCGCGGCTGAGTGTCCATCGGGAGACGCGCAGCTTGGCGGCGACGGCGGTTCGGGTTTGTCCGGCGCCGAGCAGGATGCGGGCGTCGGCGATCTGTTCGGAGGTCAGGGCGCGAGGACGGCCGCCGACGCGGCCTCGAGCGCGGGCAGCGTCGAGGCCCTCACGGATGCCCTTGACGATCTGCTGACGTTGGAACTTGGCGATGGCGGCGAACACGGTGAAGATCAGTTCACCGCACATGTCGTCGCTGGTGTCGAGCACGATGCCGTCGAGGGTGCGGAAGTGGCGGCCCTTGGCGTGCAGGTCGTCTTCGACGATCGCGAGGAGCTCGCGGGTGTCGCGGCCCAGCCGGGTCAGGTCGAGCACGACGAGGGTGTCGCCCGGATCGCCGACCCCCGGGAGAGTCCAACAATGACGCCGCCTGCGCCCACCGAGCCCGGCTGACCGCACTACCCCACCGGGGAGCCCGGCTACCTTCGCTGGCGGCGGGCTCCCAGCGCCGATGCCGTCACGATGAACCAGCGAAGGCTGTCGGCGTCCTGGTCGATGACGGCTCGGGTCGACGGGTGCTGTGTCCTGCCGTAAGAATGATCTGTGCGCGAACAACGACGCGAAAGAGCACCGGACGGTGTTGCGACGGTCACGGGAAGCTCGGGGCTGGTCGGCACGGCGGTTGCGGCGGCCCTTGCCACAGCTGGCTGGTCGGTTCGTGGATTCGATCGAGCCCCGGGCAGATGGACCAGCGTCATCGGCGATCTACGAGACCCGCAGGCACGCCGAGCCGCACTTCGACAGTCGCACATCGTGGTCCACGCCGCCGCACTACACGCGCCGCATGTCGGCCAGGTCGACGACCGAGAATTCCACGCCGTCAACGTCGGCGCCACCGAAGCGCTCCTCGAAGAAGCCGAGCGCGTGGGCGTTCGGCGCATCGTCTACATCAGCAGCACCAGCGTTTACGGGCACGCGTTGATACCCACCGACCAGGCCGTATGGGTCGACGAGGGCTTGGAGCCACGGCCCCGCGACATCTACGACGAGACGAAACTGGCCGCCGAGCGCCTCATCGCCTCGGCTGCCGCTACCTCGGCCGTCTTGCGCATCGCCCGCTGCTTCCCGGAGCCGCCGCCCGTGCTCGCCACTCATCTGCTACACCGGGCTGTCGGGCTGACCGACGTCGCGGCGGCCATTACACGCCTCGCGGAGCGCGACACCACGACCGGCACCTTCAACATCGCCGGGCCATACCCATTCACCCGCGCGGACTGCCCAGCCTTGCATCATGACGCGGCGAGCGTGATCGCTGAACGGCTTCCCGACGTGGCCGCCGCGTTCCACGCCAGACACTGGCCGCTGCCCCAATCACTCGACCGGGTCTACGACTCCAGCGCGGCCGCGACAGCATTCGGATATCGGCCCCTCTACGGAATTCATCAGATGCTGCGCACACGGGGAAACGGGCCGGAATCTGCCCAGCTAGTGTGATCTGACGTTGCCACGGACCGAGGTCCGGCCGGGACCGGGCGACACATCGAACGACGCCAAGCAATCAGTGTGGTGAACCGGAGACCGAGCCAGGGTTGAGGGACCGCCGGGATCCGCCCACGACCTTGCAGAGCTGGCGGCGGTTCGTCGATGCCGAGCCGACCCAGTTCGAGCTGCTCCCGAGGCCCGGGTGGATGGCCTACGACGAGGCTCACATCGAATACCACTCCGAGATGGTGATCGTCGCACCCCGTCGAAGGGCTCGCCCCGCAAGCTGGCCGTGGAGTTCGCCCGGTTCCTCGGAGTACCGCCGATCAAGTCGTGTTTCAACACCACCGACACCGCAACGGCTGGACGGCAAGCCGAGCGCCGAGCCGGTGCGGTTAGTGGTGGATCACTGTCACCAGCGGCAGGGGATTCGGGGTCTGTTGTGCGTGAGCTGTAACAGCATGCTCGAGCGGGCCCGAGACCGACCTGAGATTCTCCGAGCCGGAGCCGCCTACCTGGAATGCTGATTCAAGTAGACGGTGACCCTCACCAGGTGAAGCCCTAGCGATGCCGGAAAAGGTTGCAGGTCTGCTGGTCGATGCCCGACGACGGTCACGCTCGGCGTGACCTGTCGAGTAGCCTTCGGCGACGGGCCGGCAGGAGGGGTGCTCGATGAGTGAAGCGTTCTACTCGCACGCGCGGCTGTACGACCTGATATTTCCGGGGGACGAGGCTGCGGTCGACTTCTATCGGGCCGGGGCCGAGCAGCAAGGCGGGCGGGTGCTGGAGCTCGGGTGCGGCACCGGGCGCACGCTGATTCCCATCGCGGCCGGCGGGCATCCGTGTGTCGGCCTGGACTTCTCGTCGGACATGCTGGCTGAGGCTCAGCGTAAGGCGGACGAACGTGGTGTCGCGGTGGAGTGGCTGCACGGCGACATGCGGGCGTTCGATCTGGGCCGCATGTTCGACTTCGTGTTCATCACCGCCAATTCTCTACTGCATCTGCATGAGGCCGCGGATCTGGTGAGCTGCTTCCAGTCGGTTCGACGGCACCTGGCGCCCGGTGCACGGTTCGTCTTCGACGTCTTCAATCCGAGCGTGCGGCTACTCGCGGCGGCTGATGGCGTACGGCGTACCCGGCAGTCGTTGTCGTTCTTGGATCCTGAGCGTGGAAGCGTCAGCGTCGACGTCGCGGAGATCTACGATGCGCCCGCGCAAGTCACCCGTGGGACGTGGCACCTGTCGACGGACGCCGAGCCGGACTTCGTCGTCGCACCGCTCGAGATCAGGAGCATCTTTCCGCAGGAGTTGCCGCTGCTGCTCACGCTCGGCGGTCTTCGGCTCGTCGAGCGTTTCGGTGACTGGTCCGGCCGGCCGTTCGCCGTGGATGCGCCGCTTCAGCTCTGCATCTGCGGGCCCGCGTGATCCAGCGTTGCCGGAGAAGGTCGCAGGTCCGCTGGCGCAATGTGGTGGTCAGTCGTTCGGCGAATTCTCCGGCCGAGGTATCCGCACGATGCGCGCCGTCGAACAGGGTGCCCGGTCAGGCGTCGGGTAGTTCGCGCATGCGGGGGACCGGTGAGAACAGGACGAAGAACACCCCGGTCAGTGCGCCGACCGCGCCGATCCATAGGGCCGGGTGCACGCCGATCCGCTCGCCGAGGAAGCCGCCGAGCAGTGCCCCGATCGGTCGTACCCCGTAGTTGACGGTGCGCTGTGCGCCCTTGACCAGGGAGAGCCGGGACACCGGGGTTGCTGCTGTCTGCAGTGAGCCGACCCCGATGTCGAGGATCATCACGCCGAGGGCGGAGAAGAACTCGGCGGTGAGCAGCATGCCGATCACCATCGGTGGGGGGCCGTCGGCGAGCGGGATCAGGATCAACGGGAGCGGGAACGCCACGTATCCCAGGACCACGACCGGACCGATGCCGAAACGGCGGGTGAGAGGGCCGGTGACCGCGGCGCCGACCAGCCCGCCGATCGAGGCGATGCCGATCACGGCGCCGAGCATCCCGGGTGAGAGGCCCAGGACGGTGGTGACGTACAGGATCAGCAGTGCGTGGAAGACGTAGTTGAACAGGTTGATCACGGTGACGCCGAGCAGCAGCTGTCGCAGCACCGCGGACCGGGCGATGAACGTCAGCCCGGAGCTGATTCCCCAGCCACCGCTTCCGGACGGGGAGCCGGGGCTCTCCGGTGGGGCGATCCGGGTCAGGAGCAGAGCCGAACCCAGGTACGACAGCACGTCGGCCACCAGCGCGAACGGGGCGGTGAGCACCTGCACGAGGACACCGCCGACGCTCGGCCCGGCCACGAACGACATGGCCCGGGCACCGTTGGTCAGCGAGTTGGCGGCGATGTAGTCCGGCCGCCGGACCACCGCGGCGAACAGGCTGCCGTCGGCGACCTCGTAGAAGACGGTGAGCGTGCCGATGGCGAAGGACAGTGCGCACAGGTGCCAGAGGTTCAGCACTCCGGTGAACGCCAGCACCGGCACCACCAGCAGTAGTGCGGCCCGGCCCAGGTCGGCGCCGATCATGACCTTCCGTTTGTAGCCCCGCCGGTCCACCCACGCTCCGGCGAGCAGTGAGAGGAAGAGGTTCGGCAGTAGCGCGGCAGCGGTCAGGTACCCCATCTCGGCCGCCCCGGCACCGATCGTCAGCACGGCGAGCAGCGGGATCGCGATCAGTGAGATCTGGTCGCCGACCATCGACACGACGTGCGCCGACCAGTAGTGCCGGAACACCCGTTCCCGAAGCAGCGCCGTTGCGGGCTTCGGCTGGGCTTCGGCGGTCACGGCGCACCGTCCTCGGGCACCGGGATCGCCATGTGCACGATGGAGACCGGCCGGGACTTGTCGGCGCGTGCGGTCTTGTCCCGGTACGGCGCCAGCAGCGCCTCGACCTGCGCGTAGAGCGTGACCAGTTGTTCGGCGGTCACGTAGATCATCTCGTCGCTGAAACCGGCCGCCGCGCGCCACTCGGCGGGCTCCTCGCCACGGACGGCGAGATAGGCCTCCGCCTGCCGGACGTGGTGCCGCAGGATCGCGGCGCTCAGCTGGGCGGCCGCCACTCGCGTTTCCGGGTCGTCCGAGTCGTCGGTCCACGACGTGCTGCTCGCGGTCGCCTGCCACGGGCGCTCTCGTCCGTCGGCCGCGGGTGCCCGTTCGGCCAGCCCGTACTTCGCGAGCTGCCGCAGGTGGAAGGAGCAGTTCGGCACGTTCTCGTCCAGAGCGGCGGCGCACTGGGTGGCGGTCATCGGACCGTTGCGCCGCAGCATCCCGATCAGGCTCAGCCGCAGCGGGTGCGCGTAGGCGCGCAGGGCCAGTGGGTCGTTCAGTTCGATCGTCTTGCGCTCTTCGGAAGCCATACCAACAGACTGCTTTATAAAGACATCTTTAGCAATACATCTTTAGCATCTGTCGGCGAGGCCCGTCTTGGCAGCCGTAGGGGAACCAAGGTCCGAAGAAAGCGTCAACGTCCGGACGTTCCTGCAGTAGTCGGCCCGCAAACCGGCTCACCCGGCGGTTCGAGCCGCCCGCCGCCCTGCTAGCCAACCGGACACCTACCTGCTTCTACGCCTCGCCGTCCTGCGGGCGCCGAGTGGCGGGCCCGTCGGCGACGTACGACAACCACCGCTCGACGTGGGTGAAGTCGTCGCCGGTCAAGCCGGTGAACGGGTCGACATGATGTAACAGGGCGGGCCCCGGATGGTGGTCGCCGACCCAGCGCGCGTCGGCGTCGGTGAGTTCGTCGTCGAGCCACACGAACGGGCGGCCGTCAGCCCACAGGGCGAGGGTCAGGGTCTTCCAGTGGACTCCGTTACCGGGAATCCACTCGTCGTCGGGGAACGGGACGACAGGTAGGTACGGCAGCCCCAGCCGCGGCGCGACGATCTCATTCGCGGCGTCCATCCAGGTCGTCGCCCACATGAGCGTGCCGTTCAGCGCCAGCAGCCGGCGGCCGACCTCAGGATCGAGCCGGTGGATCAGCGGATGCCCGGACGGATCCGGCGGCGCCCCCGACAGCGCACCCTGACGCTCACGAAGCGGGATCAGCGGCCCGTCGACATCCAGAAAGATCAACGGCCGTGCGGTCACATCGGGCAATCTACCGTGTCACCACCATCGAGCACGACGGGTCAACCGGCCCACCCGCACCGTCACACCGAACACCCGCCGGTCTGAGACGTGGTCACGTGGCCCCACTGCGGTTCCGGGTCCTTCGGCGGCTTCAGCTGAGCTGTTCGGCCAGTCCGACGATGATGCCCTCGGGGCCGCGGACGTAGCAGAGTCGATACCTGTCTTCGTACTGCGCCAGCTCACCGACGAGTTCGGCACCGTGGGTGCCCAGGCGGGCAACGACGTCCTCGATGTCGTCGACGGCGAACATGATGCGCCGAATTCCCAGCGTGTTCGCCGGTGCATTCTTCGGCTCGGCGCTGATCGCCTTCGGCCTGTGGAACATCGCCAGCTCGATGCGGCCGTGGCCGTCCGGGGTCCGCAGCATGGCGATGTCCTGCCGGACGTCGTCGATCCCGATGACCCGCTCCACCCACCGTCCTTCGATCGGCCCCTTGCGCTCCAGCCCCATGCCAAGTTTGACGAAGAACGAGACAACAGCGTCAAGGTCATCGACCACGATGAGGACGTTGTCCATCCGCTGGATCGTCATGCCGGTCTCCTCAGAGTTGTACGGCCACGGTGGCCGCATCCCACCCCTAAGACGGAGCCGTCAGGCCGTACTCGACATCTTCGCAAGTTTCTTTCGGAGTCTTTGTTCGAGCGGGCACCTTGTCCGGTGGGGCCAGGTCGACCCGTCCGGATGGGGCCGTGCGAGACCGTCAGAATCACGCGGCCCCATCGGGCACCAACGCTCGGAGCGGCCGAGCCGGCCCTGGCGCGTTGGATCGACGACCGGGCGAGGCCGCTGGCCGGCCGCTCAGGTCACTCGGAACACCGGCCACCCGATCTCGGTGCGCCACGCGGCCGGATCGCTGGCGTCGCGAGGTCCGACGAGGTAGACCTCACGCACGGGTCCCGCCACCGACATCGCGTTCTTGACGACCCAGGTACCGAGCTCGCCGTAGGTGACCTCGACGCCATCGTGCTCGCCGACGTGGGTGGCCACTGCCAGTTCCGCGGCGGGCAGGGTCGCGGCGTGCACCCGTCCGGTACGAGGTGGCGCGGCCGTCGGCAGATAGACCAGAGCGTGACCGCGGCCCTGCTCGAACAGGGAGTTGTCGTAGGTGCCACCCGGTGGACCGGCCACCGCGTCGCCGACGGCCACCTCCAACTCGGCCATGGCGCCCGCGAACCAGGCGTCGACCTCGCCCACGTCGACCACAGCCGCGACCGCCGCGACCGTGCGGGCGGGCTCGGCACGAAGCTCCACCGCGATCGGTGCGGGGTCGGGCCGGAGCAGGCGGCGCAGCGACGCGACCGCGGCACGGGTGCGATCGAGCTCAGCCTCCAGGCGTTGCAGGTGGTCGGCGACCAGGGTCGCGCGGACACCGGGGTCCGGGGACCGCAGGATCCGCTGCACGTCGCCCCGGGGGACGTCGAGTTCGCGGAGCCGGTTGATGACCTGGGCGGTCGGGATCTGCTCGACGGCGTAGTAGCGGTAGCCGGAGGTCTCGTCCACCACGGCGGGTTCCAGCAGGGCACCTTCGTGGTATCGGCGCAGGGTCCGCACACTCAGGTGGGTCAGGCGCGAGAACTCCCCGATCGTCAGCACCTCCGCAGTATGAAGGCTCCCCCAGGGGGAGGGTCCAGCGCTTGACCTTCCGGTGCCGCGAGGCCACAGGGTGGGCTCATGACACACCACAACGGCCTCCGGTCCGATCCACTCCCGGCCACCGTCCGCGGTTTCCTCGCCGCTCACGTCGTCCGCGACGCCGACACGGCATCGTCGTTCTTCGCCGAGGACGCGGTGGCTGTCGATCAGGGTGAGTCGTTCCGCGGCCGGGAGCAGATCCACGCGTTCCTGCGGGACGCCGGCGCCGAGTTCGAGTACACGACCGAGCAGATCGGCGCCGCCCGCGTCGACGACGACCACTGGGTGGTGACCCTGCGGCTCACGGGGACTTTCCCGGGCGGCAGCGCCGACCTCGACTACCGGTTCACGATCCGCGAGTCCGTCGTCACTGAACTTGTCATCGCCAACCACGAATGAGGAGAGAAAGAATACCTACTTCAGATCGTGATCGCCTCGATGGACGCCGTGCGCTGGTCACGGGCGGATCGAAGGGCTCGGGCAAGGCCGTCGTCGAGAGACTGCGGGAGATGGGCGCCGACGTCTACGTGACGGCCCGGACGATGCCCGAGGGGTACGAGCACCCCGCCCGGTTCATCGAGGCCGACACCTCGACGGTCGAGGGCGCGAAGGTGGTGGCCGACCGGATCGCCGAGACCGGCGGTGCACTGGACGTCCTGGTGCACGTGGTCGGAGGTGCCTCGACGCCGGCCGGCGGGTTCGCGGTCATCACCGACGAGCAGTGGATGATCGAGTTGAACCTGAATCTCCTCGGAGCGGTGCGACTCGATCGAGCTCTCCTTCCGGCGATGATCGAGTCCGGGTCGGCGGTCGTGCTGCACTTCACCTCGATCCAGCGTGAACTTCCGCAGTACGACGCGTCCCTGGCCTACGCGGCAGCGAAAGCCGCGTTGCGTACCTACAGCAAGGGGCTCGCCAACGAGCTCGCCCCGCGCGGTGTCCGTGTCAACGCGATCAGCCCCGGCGGGATCGAGACGGAGGCCTACGAGAGGTTCGTGGACCGGATCGCCGAGGGCAACGGGATCAGCCGCGACCAAGCCAAGCAGAGCATCTACGACTCCCTCGGAGGCGTTCCCCTGGGACGGTTCGCCAACACCGAGGAGATCGCCGACCTGGTCGGGTTCCTGGTCTCGGACCGCGCCTCGGCCATCGTGGGCGCCGAGTACGTGATCGACGGCGGAACGGTCCCGACCGTCTGAGCATCGGTTAAGCACGACCGGGTCCGCTTCACGAGGCGTATTCGTTCGAGATCTCGGTGGCGTAGTTCTTCCACAGCGGCTTCATGGTCTCGGCGTTGACCGGCTGCCCGGAATCGATCATGGCCTTGAAGTCACGGAAATACTGCACATACAGGTCCGGCGTGAACGTGTTCAGCATGACCGCGTTCACGCCGCCGACGTTGGCGAACGTGTGCGGCGCCCCGGTCGGCACGATGACCCAGGTGCCCGGCCCGGCGTCGTAGTGGTCCTCGCCGACGGTGAACCGGAACGTTCCCGCCAGCACGTAGAAGCCCTCGTCGTGCTGGGCATGACGGTGCTGCAACGGGCTCGGGGTGCCCGGCGGAATGGTGACCTCGGCGAACCCCAGCCGATGCTCGGTGTGCTCGCCGTTCTCCAGGATCCGGATCTGCTGCGCCCCGCTGCCGAGGATCTCGCCCTCACCAGGACGGACGATGTTCACCTTCGCCACGACTTCTCCCTTTGTCATTGCCTGTCTCGGTCATCACCATCCTGTTCCGCGCGGGCCGTGCGTGTCTTGGTCGTCAGCGCACGGTTGCTGGTCACCAGTGCACGGGCGGTGTAGCCGAACGTCGTCTTGAAGAGCTTGCTGAAATGGGTGGCATCGGAGAACCCCCACCGGGCGGCCACGGCGGTGACCGTACGTTCGCCTCCGGTCAGCTCGGCCCGGCAGCGTTCCAGGCGGCGGCGCCGGATCAGGGCCGCGACGGTGAGCGGCTGGTCCTCGAACAGCTTGTGCAGCCGCCGGACGGAGATGTGATGGGCGGCTGCGATGCCCAGCGGGGACAGATCGGGATCGGCCAGCCGGGCTTCGATGTAGCCGGCGATCCGGTTGCGTAGCCACTCGTCCGGGGCCGGTTGTTCGTCGCCCAGCCGGGCCTCCAGTGCGACCGCGATCAGCTCGATGACGGCCGCCGCCGACCGCAGCGCCTCCACCTCACGGAACTCGGAGGCCGACCGGAACCCGGTCGCCGACCGGAACTCGCTTGCCGACCGTGCCGATTCGCGGGCCAGCACGGAGACCAGAGCGCCCGGCCCGTGCCTGCCGTCGATGCGTTTGCCGATGAGCCGGTCGATCTGCGCGGGCCGGATCCGAAGCTCCCGGCGCGGAACCAGCACGGTGACGTGCGCCGCGGCGGTGCTCTCGAACCGGACCGCACGCGTGGGATCGAGCAGCACCAGGTCGGCCGGCCCGAGTTCGGCGTCGCCGCGCCCCTGTTCGATCCGGGTCCGGCCCCGGATCATCACCTTGACCGCCAGGTTCCTGCCGTCGGCAGCGTCGGCGAGCCCGGTACAGACGCTCTCGGGCGTGTCGAGGGAGACCAGCCGCAGCGGCCCCAGGTCACGGGTGGCGATCCGGCCCTGGAATCCGGCCCCGGCCAGCTTGTTGACCAGCGGCGGGAACCCGCTGGCGGCCAGCTCGTCCTGGAACGTCTCAAGGTTGCCGATCATCCGGCCAACGGTAACGACGGCGACAGGCGGCAGCGAGAGCCGGTGTGGGACGCTGGCGCGTGTGAGTACGTCATGGGACCAGCGGGTCGACGCTTTCTGGGACGCCGCGGACGACACCCGGCCCGCGGCGATGCTGCAGGAGATGCGGGTGCTCGTCGACGAGCGCGGGGACGCGGACGCTCTCTACGAATGGGCGTCGGTGCACGACTTCCTCGGCCGGGAGGCCGACGCGGTTCCGCTCTACCGTCAGGCGCTGGACGCGGGACTGGGTGCGCCGCGGCGGCAGCAGGCGATCGTCCAGCTCGGAAGTTCGCTGCGCAACATCGGCGCACCGGCGCAGGCCGTCGACCTGCTGGCGAAGCAGGAACCGGACGAGGTCGTCGGCGATGCCGCGCAGGCGTTTCTGGCGCTGGCCCTGCACGACAGTGGACGGACCGGCGAGGCGTTGCAGGTCGCGCTGCGGGCACTGGCGAAGACGTTGCCGTTGTACGGGCGGGCGGTCACCACGTACGCCGATGATCTGCCGGTTTAGTTCGTGGGGTGAATGCCGTCCAGGGCGAGACTGACCAGGCGGACCGCTTCGGTGCCGTCCTGGGTGGCCAGCGACACCGCGTTGACCATGGTCAGCAGGTCGATGATGGCGATGTCCGGGCGGATCTCGCCGGCCGCCTGCGCCTGCCGCAGTAGCGTGCCGCCCGCGTCGGTCAGCATCGCCTCGCATCCGTCCGCCGTGACCGTGGCGCCGGAGGCCAGCAGTGAGGCGGCCAGGCCGCGGGTGGTCGCGCCGTAGTCGGCCACCGAGCGGAGCCACCCGATCAGCGCCCGGCCGGGATCGGCGGTGCCGGTGAGGTCGCGGGCCTGTGCGCAGAGGACTTCGACACGGTCGTGGAAGACGGCTTCGAGCAGGGCCTGCCGGGTCGGGAAGTGGCGGTGCAGGGTGGCCGAGCCCACTCCGGCGTCGCGGGCGATCTTCTCCAGGGAGGCGTCCGCGCCGGTCAGGGCCACTTCGGCGGAGGCCACGACCAGGATGCGCTCGTAGTTGCGGCGCGCGTCCGAACGCATCCAAGTCTCCTGTTCACGGTCGAAAGGCTTGGCCGGATCGTAGCCGCTTGACAAACGGGGTGCCACTCCGGTTAACCTTCGGGCCGAAACGGGGGAGGCCCCCGATTCTAGTCGTGGAGGTCAGTCATGAGTGTGGTTCTGGTGACCGGGGCGAGCACCGGCTTCGGCCGGTCGACGGTGGAGTCGCTGGCCGAGCGGGGACATCAGGTCTTCGCCGGTTTCCGTGACGTGCAAGGACGCAACGAGAAGGCGGCGCAGGAGCTGACCGCGGCGGGGGTACGGGTGGTCGAGCTCGACGTCACCGACCAGGACTCCGCCGACCGTGCGATCGCCGAGGTCCTGACCCGGGCGGGCCGGCTGGACGTGATCGTCAACAACGCCGGCCGGATCTTCGTCGGCCCGGTCGAGGCGTTCACCGCCGAGCAGGTGCAGGACCAGTTCAACGTCAACGCCCTGGGCGCGGTACGGGTGAACCGGGCCGCCCTGCCACACCTGCGCGCCCAGGGCAGTGGCGCGCTGATCCAGATCGGGTCGATCGCGGGCCGGGTGACGGTGCCGTTCAGTGGCCTGTACGCGGCGAGCAAAGCCGCACTGGCCGCCCTGACCGAGGCGTGGCACGACGAGCTGGCGCCGTTCGGGGTGGAGTCGGTGATCCTGGACGCCGCGTCCTACCCCACCAACATCGGTGCCAACGCCACGTTTGGCCAGTCGGACCCGTACGCCGCCAGCTTCGGCGCCTACGTGGCCGCGATCTCCACCCAGCCCGTCGGCGACCCCCGCGAGGTGGTCGACGCAGTGGTCACCCTGGTCGAGACGCCGAACGGTGAGCGCCCCCGCCGTACCGTCGTCGCTCCGGTCGTCCAGTTCGACGCGGTCACGGCACTCAACCAGGTAGCGGAGCAGACAGCCGTCACGGTGGCCACCGCGATGGGCGTCAGGTGACGAACAGGACCACCGCGACGACCAGGGCGAACACCACGATCGTCCAGCGCAGGGCCTCGGACGGCAGGCGGCGGGCCAGCCGCGCGCCGAAGTAGCCACCGATGATCGTCGCCGGGGCGAGCACCGCGACGACCGCCCAGTTCACCGGGCCGAACACGCTGTAGAGCAGCACCGTGGTGACGCCGACCAGGGCGGAGAATACGTTCTTCAGCGCGCTCACCCGGCGCAGCGGCTCATCAAGGACAAGAGCGAGGGCGGCGATCAGCAGTACGCCCATCGCAGCGTTGAAGTACCCGCCGTACAACCCGCAGGAGAAGACCGCGACCTGCAGCAGAACCGCCGCCTTGCCCGGCGAATGGTCCTTGGGGTGCCCGGCCAGGGCCCGCAGTCTGTTCTGGAACGCCATCATCGCGGCGGCCAGCAGAAGCAGGAACGGTACGACCAGGTCGAAGACCGAGCGTGGCGTGAACAGCAAAAGACTGCTGCCGCACAGCGTGCCGGTGACCGCCGCCGGGATCATGCTGAGCAGTCGGCGGCCCTGTCCGGCCAGGTCAGGGCGGCTGCCTACCGCCCCGGCGGCGTAACCGGGCGCCACCGACAGGGCGTTGCTGACGTTGGCGGCGACGCCGGGCAGACCGATCCCGACCAACAGCGGAAAGGTGATCAGGGAGCCGCCGCCGGCGATCGAGTTGACGGTGCCGGCGATCAGTCCGCCGCCGAGCAGGAGGGCGGCCTCCGTGGGTGTCATCGGTGATTCGCGCCCTTTCGGTGGAGGGGGGTCATGCGCATTGGGTAAGGCTGGATGAGAATGAGGTTGCACAAACGCTTCATCGAATCTGAGAGGAACTCTCCTTGAGCGCTGGACTCGCAGCCTTGCTGGATGACGTGGCGGTTCTGGCGCGGGCCGCTGCGGCATCGCTCGACGACGTCGGATTGGCGGCCGCCAAAGCCGGCTCGAAGGCGGCCGGTGTGGTCATCGACGACGCGGCCGTGACCCCGCAGTACGTGCGGGGCCTGGCGGCCGAACGTGAACTTCCGATCGTCAAGCGCATCGCCCTGGGCTCGTTGCGGAACAAGTTCTTGATCATTCTGCCGGTGATCCTGCTGCTCAGCCAGTTCCTGCCGTGGGCGCTGACACCGCTGCTGATGATCGGTGGCGCCTACCTGTGTTACGAGGGCGCCGAGAAGGTGTGGGCGAAGGTCTCCGGCCACGGCGCGCACGAAGAAAAGCAGGCACAACCGGACGAGAAGACACTGGTCTCCGGCGCGATCCGGACCGACCTGATCCTGTCCGCCGAGATCATGGTCATCTCGCTGAACGACGTGGTCGACCAGCCGTTCCTGAGCCGGCTGATCATCCTGGCGATCGTGGCGGTGGCGATGACCGTGCTGGTCTACGGCGCGGTCGGCCTGATCGTGAAGATGGACGACGTCGGCCTGCGTCTGGCCGAAGGTGACAACAAGGGCGTGGCGAGTTTCGGCCGCGGCCTGGTCAAGGCGATGCCGAAGGTCCTGACCGTGCTGACGGTCATCGGCACCGCGGCGATGCTGTGGGTCGGCGGCCACATCCTGCTGGTCGGCGCCGACGAGCTGGGTCTGCACGCGCTGTACGGGGCGGTGCATCACCTCGAAGAGGCGGCCCACCACGCGACGGGCGCGCTGGGCGGCCTGGTCGGCTGGCTGGTCAACACGATCCTCAGCGCCATCGCGGGCTTGATCGTCGGAGCGCTGATCGTGCTGGTCATGACGTTCACGTTCCACCGCAAGTCCCACGCCAAGACCGAGAAGCCTGCGGCCGAGGCGGAGACGCCGAAGGCTCAGGAGACCCCGGCGGCACCGGTGGCCGAGGAGCCGGAGACACCCCAGAAGTAAAGACCCGGACATGCCCGCGGCCCCGGATCCGATTCAGGATCCGGGGCCGCGGTCTTTCATTCGAGCGTGTGGATCGAAACCTCGTGGCCGCCGTAGGCCTCCGGCACCCTGGTCATGATCACGGCATTCATCAGTTTCGCCTCATAGAGGACCTGGGCGATCATCAGCGGGCCGATGAGTGCGGTGTGAACCGGGTGGTATCGGATTCGAGGTGCTGCGATGTCACCGATGGCGAAGGCCACGTCGTCGGTGACAGGAAGCGATCGCAGGCTCCGCAGGCCCATGATCCACTCCCAGTGTGAGCGGCTGCTGGCGAGAGCGGCCTGTGCCTCAGCCAGTGCGAGCGTCGGCACCACAGCGGCCAGCTGGTCCTCGTCCACATCGTCGAGCATCTGCATGATCTCCCGATTGCCCGCGAAGACATCGAGGAGAGCTGACGCGTCGAGAATTCGGGGCGGGGTGGATCCGATCATGCGGCGTCACGGTGCCTGCGGGCGATGATCGCCCGCAGCTGCGCATCCGCACGATCGGCTTTCTCCCGGTATCTCCGTTGCTCCTCTTCGGTGAACGGCTCCGGTTCGGGGAAGCCGAGCAGGGCCGCCAACTTCTGGCTGGGGCGCAGATGAGGCTCGTTGGTTTCGTCGGTCACGAGACTAGGCTAGCGAAAATCGCGCACCCCGAAAGGCGGCGAGTAATCCGTCTGGGTGATGGCACGGGTCAGGACCAGGGGATTGATTCCGGTAGTTCAGGCTGACGGGTGATCCGGACCGGTCGACGTCCCCAGGCGTGGACGTCGACCGGTCGCGCTGTCAGCGGGATTCTGTCGGTATCAGGTGCCGGGTGAAGAAGCGAACCTGGCTGTCCAGTTCGTGTTCGGGAAGCCGATCGCTGTGTCCGCCCGGGTTCGCGTGCAGTGTCTTGTCCACTGACCCGAGGGCGTCGAACAGTGCCAGGCTTTGCTCCCGCGGCACCCGCTCGTCGTCCCACTGGATCAGGAACTCGACCGGCACGGTGATCCGCGCGGCGACCGCGGCGTTGGCCGAAGCCCCGCCGAGCCCCAGAACCGCGGCCCGGACCCGCGGGTCGGCGGCCACGAACGGAACACCGAGCCCACAGCCCGCCGACACCCCCCAGTAGCCGACCGGCCCGGCACCGATCCGGGCATGGACCGCGTCGATGACGGCCTGCCATTCGGGGACGGTCTGCTCAGCCGCGAGCGCCTGGAAACGAGCGATGTCCCCGACGGTGCCGGCGAGCTGGTTCAGGCGTTCGTCGGGTGCCCGGTCACCGTGGTTCGGAATGTCAGCCGACACGACGGCGAACCCGGCCGCCACGAACCGTTCGGCCCGGTACTGCACGGCGGGATGTTGTTTGTGCTGGCCACCGCCGTGCCCGATGAAGATCAACGGCGTTGCGCCGGTACGGTCGTCGCCAGCCGGAGTCCACAGCACCGCCGGAACACCGTCAACAGAGAAGACGTGCATGAGAGGAGCCTTTCGCGTGCTTTACAGCGGGCGCTCCCTCAGGCCATGCGGGGGAGGGAGTCGGTCACAGTTTCGATCGAACTCACCTCCTCAGTCAGTAGCCATGCACGGCGACCGAAAACGTAGCACGCCCGGCGGAACAGTCAGGACCAGGGGATCGACTCCCATAGGTCCGGCTGGCGGGTGAGCTGGATCAGCCGGTGTTCCAGGGTGCGGAATTCCGGGCCGCGTACCGACGCCCCCCACAGCGGTGCGCTGGACACGCCGTCGGCGGCCGCGGTCACCAGGGTCATCACGTCGCGGGGCAGGCCGTCGGCGTACAACTCGGCGTTGAGTTTGTCGGTGTCGGCGGTGACCAGGGCGGCGACCGTGGGGATGGTGGTCAGCAGGGCGATCAGGGCGATCGATTTGCGGGCGGCCACCTCGTCGTCCAACGGGGCGAGCAGGGCGCGCACGTAGGCCCGGGTGAGGCGCCCGGGGGCATCGTCGGACGGGTCGAGGCGGCTGTCGATGTCGGCGCGGAACGCTTCCAGCAGGCTGCGGACCAACTCCTGGATCAGTTCGTCCTTGCTGGCGAAATGGTAGAGCAGCCCGCCTTTGGACACTCCGGCGTGCCGGGCGATGTCGTCGAGGGACGCGTTGACGCCCCGGTTGCGGATGACCTCGCCGGCCGCGTCCAACAGCGCCCGGCGGGTGTCCGCAGGTGATCGCCCGGCTGTCCTGCCCATCGGCACAACCCCTTTCAAAGATCAAGACCAGCATTGTGTACGCCCACCGAGCCCAGTCTCCAACCCGGCTGGGGTCAGGCGTGTGGTGACGCGCTCGGGACCTCGTCGGCGGCGGCGACGGGTTCGGTGGACGGGATCAGGCGCCACGCCACCAGGGCCGCGATCGCAGTGAAGGCGGCCGCCACCAGTGATGTCGTCTGCATGGCGGCGACGAACGACTGTTTGGCCGTCTCGGCCAGGACCGGGTCGAGGACCTGAAGGGCGGAGCCGAGTGAGTCGGTGGCCGCCGCCCGGTCGGCTTCGGGAAGAGTGGCGGGCAGGTTCAGTCCGGAGCGGTAGGTGGCGGTGAGCAGTGAGCCCAGGACCGCGATGCCCAGGACCACGCCCAGTTCGTTGGCGGTTTCGGTGACCGCCGAGACGGAGCCGGCTTTGCGGGGTGGGGCGGCGGAGATGACGGCGTCACCGGCGAGGGTCATGGCCAGGCCGACGCCGAGGCCGACGGGGATGAGGCAGAGCGCTATCCACCCGTACGACGCCAGGTCTGCCGCCGGGGCGACAAGGGCCAGGCCCGCGGCTGCCACCGCGAGGGAGACGGCGATCGCGCGGCCCCGGCCGAGCCGGATGGCGATGCCGACGAGCAGGACCACGACGATCGAGGCGATGGTGGCGGGCAGTTCGGCGAGGCCGGCTTGCAGAGGGCTGAAGCCGCGGGCGAACTGCAGGTATTGGGAGAAGAAGAACAGCAGCCCGACCAGGGCGAAGATGGAGATCAGGTTGGCCAGGACGGCGCCGGAGAAGGCCGGATTGCGAAACAGGTCGACGTCGAGCATCGGGTTGGCCAGGCGGCGCTGGCGGCGCACGAACAGGACGCCGGCCACGATGCCGACGGCCAGCATCGGGCTGAGTTCGCCGTGCACCAGGTGTTTGATCGCGTAGACGATCGGGGCGACGGTGAGCAGCGACAGTGCGGCGGACGGGAAGTCGAAAGGGCCGGGGCTGGGGTCGCGGGACTCGGGCAGCAGGAAGATGCCGGTGACCACCACGAGGATCATCACGGGCACGTTGATCAGGAAGACCGAGCCCCACCAGAAGTGTTCGAGCAGGAACCCGCCGATCATCGGGCCGGCCGCGGAACCGGCGCCGAACGCGGCCGACCAGACGGCGATGGCGCGGGTGCGTTCGGCCGGGTCGGTGAAGATGTTGCGGATCAGGGACAGTGTCGACGGCAGCAGGGTGGCGCCGGCGACGCCGAGCAGCAGGCGGGCGGCGATCAGCTGGTCGGCGCTGGCGGCGAACGCGGCGAGCAGCGACACCAGGCCGAACGCGACGGCGCCGAACAGCAGCACCCGTTTGCGGCCGAACCGGTCGGCGAGGTTGCCGGCCAGGGCGAGCAGTCCGGCCAGGGCCAGGGAGTAGACGTCGCCGATCCAGAGGATCTGTTCGGCGGTGGGGCGCAGGCTCTCGGTCAGCGACGGCACCGCCAGGGCGAGCACGGTGCCGTCGATCGACAGCAGCAGAACCGCGGCGGACAGCACACCCAGGGCGGCCCAGCGGCGGGAGGCGGTGATCGGCATGCCCGAAACTGTACCGTCTGGTTGGTACAGTTTCGCAAGGCCCACCGGCGGCGAAGAACGCGAAGACCCGCACCGCGAACCCGGCCGCCGCCGGTGCTCGAACTGCTCCGCCAACCCGGGCCCATCCTGGTGGTCGCGGCGCAGCACCGGCACCATGAACCCCAGCAGCACTCCGGCGACGGTGGCGTGGATCCCGGAGGCGTGCACCAGGCCCGCGGCCAGGGGCAGCAGCAGCCACGGCGAGCGGACCCGGCGTTGCACCAGGGCCGCGAACAACCCGAGCGGGACCAGCGCCGCCAGTAGCGGCAGCAGGTGCAGAGAACTGGTGTAGAAGACGGCGATGATCAGAATGGCGAGAAGGTCGTCGACCACGGCCAGGGTCAGTAGGGGTGGTCAGCGCCGGCTCGTGGCCGGGATCTCGCCGAAGCCCGGTAGTACGCGCTGGGTGACGGTGCGGGTGGCGGCCAGCTGGGCGGCGGCCCGGCGGCGGCGTTCGGCCAGGACCGCGACCAGGAACAGCCACGGCGGGGTGCCGGGTGGTGGTTCCGGGGAGACTTTCGCGGCGACCTCGGTGAACAGGCTCTGGCCCAGGTTCGTGCGGTGTGGTTCGGCGAACTGGTGGGAGCGGGCGGCGAACTGCCGGACCGACTCGGCCAGGTCATCGCCGATCGCCGACAGGTCGGCCGTGGACGCCCAGCCCGCGAGGCCGGCCGGCATCCCGGGGACCAGGTTCCACGGGACGGGGCGGCGCTCGTGCACGACCAGGGTGCCCGCGGCCAGGTCGCCGAGACGCCGGCCACGCCGCGACGCGAGCATCGTGGTGAGGCTGCCGGCCCAGGTGATGAACGGCATCAGCAGGCCGGGCCATTCGACGGCCAGGCCGATCAGGGCGCGGGTGAAGGCGTGCCGGGCGCGGATCGGGCCGCCGTCCTCGCGGATGACGCGCAGGCCCATGACGGCTTTGCCGAGGCTGCGGCCGTTGGTGGCGGTCTCCAGCACGGTGGGGTAGCCGACGACCACGATCGCGATCAGGATCAGCCGGGCGGTCTCCGGCAGGATCAGGGTGCTGTACTCGAACGGCAGCATCTGCAGGATCACGAAGTACAGCAGGTACAGGAAGCCGCCGACCATGAACTGGATCGCGATGTCGACCATCAGGGCGAGCGCGCGTGAACCCAGGCGGGCCGGACGCACGTCGATCTCGACGGCTTCTGCGGTGGTGAGCACCCGCACAGTCAACACCAGGGGCTGCCTAGGATGCGAGCGTGGATCTGGATGCGTACGTGGCCGAGCACGGCGGCGAGTGGCGGCGCCTGGAGGTGCTGGTGTCGCGGCGGCGGCTGAAGCCGGGCGAGGCCGACGAGCTGGTGCTGCTTTATCAGCGGGCGGCCACTCATCTGTCGATCGTGCGCAGCCGCACGCCGGACGCGGTGGTGCTGGCGGATCTGTCGCGGCTGGTGCTGGCCGGCCGGGCGGCGATCACCCGCGGGAACCGGATGTCGTGGCGGCCGGCCGCGGATTTCTTCGTGGTGCGCCTGCCGGCGGCCCTGTACCTGACGCGCGGCTGGTGGCTGACCGTGATGGTGGTCATGGTGGCGGCGGTGTGGGGGCTGATCGCCTACGTGCTGGATCATCCGAGTGTGCTGACCGACTACTACGGTGGCCGGCCGGAGGAGGCGTCGCTGATCGACGACTTCGTCAACTACTACAGCGAGTACCGGGCGGGTACCTTCTTCGGCCGGGTGTGGGTGAACAACGCGATGCTGGCCGCCCAGTGCCTGGCGTCGGGCGTACTCATCCTGCCGGTGTTCTATCTGCTCGGCGCGAACCTGATCTCGATCGGCATGGTCGGTGCGGCGATGTTCGACGCGGGTGCCGGTGACATCTACCTGACCTATCTGGCGCCGCACGGTTTCCTGGAGCTGACCGCGATCTTCATCGGTGGTGGGGTGGGGTTGCGGATCGGCTGGTCGTGGATCGCGCCGGGGCCGTTGCTGACCCGCCGCGAGTCGCTGGTGCATTGGGCGCGGCACGGCATGGTGGTGGCGGTCGGGCTGGTGTTCGTGCTGCTGGTGGCCGGGATCCTGGAGGCCTGGGTGACGCCGTCGCCGTTGCCGCCGCTGGTCCGGGTCGGTATCGGCGCCGGCCTGTGGCTGCTGTTCCTGGTCTATGCCCTGCTCTGGGGCGCTAGAGCCGCCCGGAGGCCTTGAGTAGCAGGTACACGTCGGCGACCTTCCCGGCGAAGCTGTCGGCGTCGGCGTCGACCACTGTCGCGCCGGCGTGGGCGAGCACGTCACGGACCCGGTCGCGTTCGGCGAGGACCCGCTGAGCGGCGGCGGCCCGGTGCACGTCGTCGGCGCCCGGGTCGGGCGGTAACTGGGCGAGGCGGCTGATGTCCGGGTCGCGGACTCCGGCGACGATCACCTTGTGCCGGGCGGTGAGCCGGGGCAGCAGTGGCAGCAGCCCGGCGATCATCGGTGCGGTGTCGAGGGCTGTGAAGATCACCAGCAGGGCGCGTTTGCGGTCGCGGCGCAGCATCTCCCGGCCGAGCAGGGTGAAGTCGGTTTCGGCCAGGACCGGTTCCAGGCTGGCCATCGCGTCGATCAGGCGGTTCAGTTTGGTGCGCTGCCCGCCGCCTTCGACGCGGGTGCGCACGGTGCTGTCCAGGGCGATCAGGTCCACCCGGTCGTCGGCTCGGGCCGCCAGCACGCTCAGCAGCAGGGCCGCGTCGATGGACGCGTCCAGGCGGGGCACCCGCCCGATCAGGACCGAGGAGGTGCGCCCGGTGTCGAGCACGCAGAACACCCGGCGGTCGCGTTCGGGCCGCCAGGTGCGCACGACCACGTCGTTGGCGCGGGCGGTGGCCCGCCAGTCGATCGAGCGGACGTCGTCGCCGATGACGTATTCGCGAAGATTGTCGAATTCGGTGCCGTGGCCGCGGCCGCGGGTGACCATCGAGCCGTCGACGACCCGGAGGCGGGCCAGTTTCTCCGGCAGGATCCGCCGGGACGGGAACCGGGGCAGCACGCGCAGGTTCCAGGCCGGGGTGCGGGCGGTGTTCCAGCGGCGCGAGCGTTGCCGGTAGGCCAGACCGAGCGGGCCCGCCGACCGGAGCGTGACCCGGACCGCGGGCCGGTCGCCGTGCCGGGTGGGCGTGAGGGTGGTGGTGACGGGCTGTTCGTCACCGGCCGGCAGCGTGAGCGTGTGGAACAGCGGCCCGGCTCCGGCGGACGGGACCCAGGCGTCACGCAGGTTCACCCGTACCGGCCGGGGCCCGGTGTTGGCGACCGTGAGGGTCACCTGCGCCGAGCCGCCCAGCCAGACCGTGCGGTCGCCGTCGCGGCGCAGCCGAAGGCCGGGAAGTGGCCCGGCCAGCGCCATGTCGAGCAGGGCGAGCGCGATCGCGACGGCGACGACGGCGGCCGCGATCAGCCACGGTTGCGGCAGGAACACCGGCAGCGGCAGGCCGAACGCGAGCAGCAGCGCGAAACGGTGGGTGACCATCAGCGGGGTGCCGGCACCGTGGCCAGGACCGAGGCGAGGACACCTTCGACGGTGGCGCCGTCGAGTTCGGCGTCGGCGCGCAGCCGCACCCGGTGCCGCAGGGTCGGCACGGTGAACGCTTTCACGTCGTCGGGCAGCACGTATTCGCGCCCGTGCAGCCACGCGTTGGCCTTGGACACCGCGAGCAGGGCGGTGGCGCCGCGGGGGGAGGCGCCCAGTTCGAACGCCGGCGCGGCCCGGGTGGCCCGGCACAGGTCGACGATGTAGGCCAGCACCGAGTCGGCGACGTCGACGCGTTGTACGGCGTAGCGTCCGGCGATCAGGTCGGCGGGACCGGCGACCGGGGTGATCCCGGCGGCTTTCAGATCGCGGGGGTCGAAGCCGCGGTGGTGGGCGCGCAGGATGTTGAGTTCCTCGTCGCGTTGCGGCAGCGGGACCGACAGTTTCAGCAGGAACCGGTCGAGTTGGGCTTCCGGCAGCGGGTAGGTGCCCTCGTACTCGATCGGGTTCTGGGTGGCGGCGACCAGGAACGGCACCGGCAGCGGGCGGGCGGTGCCGTCGACGGTGACCTGGCGTTCCTCCATCGCTTCCAGCAGCGCGGCCTGGGTTTTCGGCGGGGTCCGGTTGATCTCGTCGGCGAGCAGCAGGTTGGTGAAGACCGGTCCGGCGCGGAAGTTGAAGGCGCCGGTGTGCGCGTCGTAGATCAGGGAGCCGGTGACGTCGCCGGGCATCAGGTCCGGGGTGAACTGCACGCGTTTGGTGTCCAGGTCCAGGGCTGCCGACAGGGCCCGGATCAGCAGGGTCTTGGCGACTCCGGGGACACCTTCGAGCAGTACGTGGCCGCCGCACAGCAGCGCGACCAGCACCCCGCCGACCACCGCGTCCTGCCCGACGACGGCTTTGCCGACTTCGGCGCGCAGCCGGCCCAGTGCCTCCCGGGCCTGGTGGGAATCGGTGTTCACGACTGCTCTCCTTCGTGGTGGTGACGCGACGCGGTGACGGTGTCGACCAGGGCCTGCAGCAGGGCGGCGGATTCGACCATGTCGGCGTTGCTGCGTGGTGGTTCGCCGTCGAGGATGTCGCGGACGTAGCGCACCGGCAGCCCGGCGTGGGCGGCGATGTCCTCGACGGGTGCGTCCGGGGGCAGGCCGAGGTGGCGGGTCAGCCGGCGGCGGGCGGCGGCGACCAGGATGTCCAGGGATTCCTGGCGGGCGCGGGCGCGCTGGTAGAGGCGGGCGTGGCCGAGCATGGTCTCGTTGGCGGGCACCCGTGACGGCAGCGGTTCGGCGACCGGGGTGCCGAGCCGGCGGGCGGCCGCCGCGGCCAGGGCGATCAGGATCAGCGCGAGCAGGGCGAGGGTGGCCCACAACGCCGGCGGGAACGCCTGGAACAGCGGATTCTTCTCGGGTCCGCGGGCTCCGCTGGTGCCGGTCGGCGTCCCAGTGGGGGTGCCGTCGCCGGGTTCGCCGGGGGCGCCTTCCTGCGGGCGTCCTTCGCCGGGCCCGGTGGCGGCCGGTGGCGGCGGTGTCTCGTACGTCGGTGGCGGGCTGGACGGCACCGGCCGGTCGCGTTCGTGGACGTCCAGCCACACCACCCGGTCGCGTTGGGACAGCAGGCCGACCGCGAGGGCGGCGTTGCCGTGTTCGCTGATCCGGTCGTCGCGGAACGGATCCGGCGACCCGACGACGGTGACCGTGTACGTGTCGTCGACCCGCATGGTGACCATCGCCCCCGCGTAGCAGACGGTGGCGTCCTCTTGGGGCTGGTAGGCGGTCCGCAGGACGGCGGCCGGCCCGGCGGCGACGGCGAGGGGGTCGGCGCAGCCCGGGACGGTCACCCGGGTGGTCCACTGGCTGCCCGCCGTCTCGACCGGCCAGTTGCTGCGCCGTAGTGCCCCATCGGAGGGGTTGACCGCCACCACCCGGGTTCCGGCAGGTAGCCCGCGCACCCGGGTCAGGTCGGCCAGGTCCGGGGTCGGCAGGAACAGGGTCACGGCCGGTCCGGTTCCGGCTGCGGTGATCGCGTCTTCGGTGCTGGTGGCGCGGTCGACCTGGATGCCCTGGGCGCGCAGTCGTTCGGCGAGGGTGCCGCCGCTGATGTCGTGGACCCGGTCGGGGGCCAGGAATGCGGGGTCGTCGGCGTCGGGAGTCTGGATCGCGTGCACGATCAGGGTGCCGGTGATCAGGGCGGTGAGGGTGGCGAACGGGATCGCCACCCGGGTCCAGCGTTTCATCGGCCCTCTCCGGCGTCGAGGGTGTCGCGGACCTCGGTGGTGAGTTCGCGCATCCGCTGGTCGTCGCCGGGACCGGCGGGTGCCCGGCCGTACCAGACGCCGGAGAACAGGCCGGTCGCTCCGGTCAGGGCGGGCCCGACGCCGGGGCGGCCGGTGGTGGCGTCGGTGGTCAGTTCGGCGGCGGTGGTGCCCGGTTCGGGGTCGATGACGCCGGCCCGGGTCAGGTCGGCGACGGTGTCGCGCAGGCGTTCCCGGATGGCTTCGGCATAGCGGCCCTGGCCGGCGAGTTGGTCGGCCAGGCTGCTGCGGGTCTGCTTCACGGTTTCCGGTGACGACGTAGCCTGCTTCTCGGTGCTCCGTTTTGCCCGTTTGATGCGCTTTGTTCGTGGCTTCCGCTGACGGCGCCACGTGAATCGCGGCAGGCGCCGGGGAATCCACGCCGGGAAGAAATACCAGCCGGCCGCCACCAGTGCGGTCACGGCGAGCAGGATCAACAGCATCAGCGGCGGCGGTACGACGGTGAACAGTTCGCCGAGCAACTCCTCGTACGCTCTCACCGTTTCACCACCAGTGCCGCCGCCGGATCGGTGCCACGACTACGGGCCCGGTTGACGGCGATGTCGAGTCCTTCGGTCCGGATTCGGATCTCCAGCAGCAGCACGGCGTTCAGGCAGGCCAGGGCCGCGTACGCCACCGCGTTGGCCAGGGTCCACGCCACCGGCACCGCCCACACCAGCCAGGATGCCCCGGACACGCTCTGGAACAGGTCGGCCACCGCGATCCAGCCGCTGCCCAGTGCCGTCCGCACCACCGCCCACGTCAGGTAGCCGAGGATCAGCACGCCGACGCCGCGCATGCCGCCGCGGGTGGCTCGTCCGGCCGCCCGGGCCACCGCGGTCAGCGGATTGGCCGGCCGGTCGACGGTCAGCACCGCGGTCGCCAGGGCGGTGACGCCGTACACCAGCGGCCACAGCACCAGCCCGGCCAGCGCCGCCGTCCCGGACAGCACCGCCACCAGCAGTGCGATCGCCACCGCCGGTACCGGCCGGATCCGTTTGAACAGGGCCAGATGCCCGACGGCCCGGCCGAGCAGGGCCGGCCCGGCCGCGGCACCGGCGTAGGCGGCCAGCAGCGCGATGATGAACGCCTCGACGGCGAAGCCGAGCCCGATCACCGGCCACCAGGACGGTTCACTGAGGCGTGGTGGCAGGTAGTAGAACGGCGGTTCCATCCCGGAGTAGGCGCGCAGCCCGAACAGCAGGATCTGTTCGCCCGCGGCCAGCACGAGGGCGACCGGAATCAGCGGCAGGGCCCGCTGCCGGAGCAGGGCCACCGCCGCGTCCAGGGTCTCGCCCGCGGTCATCGCCCGCAGAGCGACGATCCCGACCTCCCCGTTCGACCGCATGGCGGGCATCCTAGGTCACAGCGTGTGGCAAGGTTTACGCACATGCGACTCTCGATCTGGCCGGGTACCGCCCAGCCGTACTCCGATGTCCTGGAGGTGGCCCGGCACGCCGCCGACACCGGTTGGGACGGTGTCTGGGCCGCCGACCACTTCATGCCCAACCTGCCGTCCGGCGAGCGCCCGCAGACTCCGATGCTGGAGGCCGGTTCGCTGGTGGCGGCGCTGGGCGCGCTGGTTCCGCGGGTGACGGTCGGCACGCTGGTCTACGGCAACACCTACCGTCATCCGGCGGTGCTGGCGAACATGGCCGCCACCACCGACCACATCAGCGGCGGCCGTTTCGTCCTCGGTGTCGGTGCGGGCTGGCAGGTCAACGAGCACGAGCAGTACGGCATCGAACTACCGCCGGTCAAGCAGCTCCTGGACCGTTTCGAGGAGGCCCTGCAGGTGCTGGTCGGCCTGTTGCGCACCCCGACGACCACGTTCAAGGGCGAGTACTACCAGCTCACCGACGCCGTCTGCGATCCCAAACCGGTGCAGACCCCGCTCCCGATCATGGTCGGGGCCAAGGGTGAGAAACGGATGCTGCGGATGGTCGCCGAGTATGCCGACCAGTGGAACACCTGGGGCCTGCCCGACGTGATCGCCCACAAGTCGAAGGTCCTCGACGATCACTGCGCCGCGGCGGGCCGCGACCCGAAGTCGATCCTGCGGACCGCGCAGGCCCTGGTCAGCGTCGACACCCCGCTGCCGGACAGCTTGCGCGCTCCCGCTTACGGCGGCTCTCCCGACGCGGTAGCGGCGACGATCGAGGAATACCGCAAGATCGGGCTGGACGAGCTGATCATCCCCGACGGTCTGCTGGGCACCGGCGCCACCCGGCAGAAGGCCATGGACAAAATCCTCGCTCTGGTACGGGATTAGAAAGTCCCGTACCCACCACGCCAGGCAGGCGGTCCGTCACCACTGCCCCGCGACCGCCGGGCGTGAGCGGTCCGATCGCCAACGGCGCCGCGCGGACACCTGCGGCCGGCGCCGGCGCTGGGCGGATCGCGTGCAGGCGGTCGCCTACCGGCTCGGGTTAGTGGGGTTCAGCTCAGCAAGTCGATGGTGGTGACGCTGGTGGCGGTGGCGTGCTGGTGTAGCCACCACAGCAGTGCGAGGTCTTGCCAGGGCAGTCCGACGGGTGCGTAGACGCTGACGCGCGGGCCGTGGTGTGCGGGGAGGTCACCGCGGAGGACGTCGGTGAGGGTGCCGGCTGCGGCGGTGGCGTCGAGGCCGGCGTTGCCGAGCGCGCCGGCGGCGCAGGCCAGGTCGAGGTCGTCGACGATGACCCGGGCGTCGCGGAGCAGGTCGGCTGACAGTTCGGTCTTGCCGGGTTCGTCGGCGCCGAGGCTGGTCAGGTGTTGTCCAGCGTGGGTGTCGGCGGCGTGCAGCACGGGTTGGCGTGACCAGGTGGCCAGGACGACGACGTCGACTCGGGCGGCCACGGCGCGGGCGTTGTCGCTCAGGTGTGGGGTCAGCTGGCGGGCGCGGGTGGGATCGAGGTCGTAGGCGGTGGTGTGTCGCCATGGCCGTAGGTGGCGCAGCCCGGTCCAGGTGGTGCGGGCTTGGGCGCCGGCGCCGATGAAACCGAGGGTGTCGGCATCGGGGTGGGCGAGGGTGTGGGTGGCCAGTGCGGCGGCCAGGCCGGTGCGCCAGGCGGTGAGCCTGGAGGAGTCGGCCAGGGCGAGTAGTTCTCCGGTGTGCAGGTCGTGCAGGCAGACGACGCCGCGTAGGGCGGGTGTGGCGTCGGGGAATTTCGCGTTGACTTTGACGGTGTATGCAGGGATGCCGGGCAGGAGCCCGGGCATCAGGCACGTCGCGGTGCCGGGGCCGGGCAGGTCGGTGCGGATCCGCAAGGGTGCCGGCGACGCCGGGGATACTCGGAATCCGTCTCGGAGCAGCGCCAGTACGTCGCCGACGTCGATGAGGTCGTCGATCTGTGATCGGGTCAGCATCATGGTCACGCCATCAGTATCGAGGTGGCGTCTCGTTGCCTGTGCCTTGCCGATTGCCGGCATCGGCTCATGTACCGGGACGGGGCCCCGTTCTCGCCGGCGGCCAGGCAAGCCGTGCGCAGGTCACTGGCGTCGATGTCGGCGCCCCGCACAGTTCGGGCCGCGACGTGTCCTGGACGCTGCGAGCAGCTGTGCGACGACGTGCTCGTGCGGTCGCAGCGGCGTCCATCCAGGTCCGATCATGGGTACACAGTAGAAATAGAGTGCCGGGGTGGCTATCTCGATGGCGGTGGGGACGCGGCGGCGGGTGCGGCGGGCGTTTCGGGCGGGCAGTGCACTGGATCTTGGTGGGGCGTACGTCGAGGCCCGGCTTTTGGTGGACCTGCTGCGTGGTGGTGGTGGTGGGCGGCTGGATCTGGCCGGTGCGCGCATCGTCGGGGAGCTGGATCTGACCGGGGTGCGGGTGGAGACGCCGGTGCGGTTGCGGGGCTGCGTGTCGGAGGATCGGCTGGTTCTGGAGCAGGCGGATCTGGTGGCGGTGGATCTGGACGGGTGCACGTTCGCCGGGGTTCAGGGCGGTGGGGTGCGGGTCGCCGGTGACCTGGTGGCTCGGGACGCGAGCATCGGTGGGGACGTGTGGTTGCTGTCGGCCCGGGTGGGTGGGGTGGTCGAGTGGGACCGCAGCCGGGTGGACGGTGCGGTGTTCGTACAACGCTCGGAGATCGGGGGTGGTCTGCATGTGCGGGATGCCGTGCTCGGGCGGGGGCTGCGGGTGGCGGGTGCCCGGATCGGGGTGAACGTGGATCTGAGCCGGGCGCGGATCGGTCCGGCTCCGGATTCCGGGGCGGCGATCACCGGTGGCGGGCTGGTGGTCGGTGGTGCGGTGTTCGGCCACGATCTGGTCGCCGGGGGCGAGATTCACCTGGTGGGGGCGCAGGTCACCGGTGCGGTGACGTTGCAGAACACCACGTTGCGCGGCCGGGACGGCGGCCACTCGCTGCTGTTGATCGAGGCGCAGATGCGGTTGCTGACGTTGCGGCCGGCGCCGGATTCGGCCGGGACGATCAGTCTGCGCGACGCTCGGGTCGGCCGGCTGGTCGACGATCCGGTGAACTGGCCGCCGGGTTGCCGGATCGAACTGGACGGGCTGACCTACGAGCGGTTGAGCCGCCGAACGGAAGACACCGCGCAGTGGTCGGCGCGGCAGCGCCTGGCGTGGATGGCCCGGTTCGTGCTCGGGTCGGCGCCCGGCCCGTACGACCAGCTGGCGGCAGCTCTGGCGCGCGACGGCCGGGAGCAGGAGGCGCGCCGGGTGCGGGTGGTGCGGGAACGGCGCCGTCATCGGGCGATGGGCTGGGCGGGCGCGGTGTGGGGTGCGGTGCAGGACGCCGGGATCGGGTTCGGGTACCGGCCGGGCCGGGCACTGTTGTGGCTGCTGGCGGTGGTGGCCGGCAGTACCGGCTGGTTCGCGTGGTCGGGTCCGTTGCGGGCGGTGAAGGCCGATGAGGCGCCGACGTGGGATCCGTTCCTCTACAGCGTGGACATCCTGGTGCCGCTGCTGGACCTGGGCCACGACAAGGCGTTCGACCCGGTGGGCGCGGACAAGGCGGTGGCCCTGGCGGTGCTGGCCACCGGCTGGATCCTGGCGACGACGGTGCTGGCCGGCGCCGGGCGCACCTTGGGCCGCGGGGGACAATGACCTCCCGGTACGCCGGTGCGGCCTCCCGGGATGGTTGATCATGGCTTGACGGTCCGATTCGGCCTCGCCTCGCGATCAAGACTTCATGATTGACATCACTCTGTGTATCGATACGGTGCGCCACGCCATCTCGATCATGTTTCCGCTTCTGCCGCGAAGCCGGGTGATGCCCTAGAGACGGTCGCCGACCGGTGTCGGCCCGTGTGCGGGACGGGGCGGCCGGGTCCGGAAGTACGCGTTGGCCGACGGCACGAACATCAGGACACACCCGCAGAGCACGGCGGCGACGTGCACCACGCGGCTGCCGCCGAACAGCAGGTCGACGGCTCCGGAGTTCCGGACCGCCTCGTTGATCGAGTTGCCTTCGGCCAGCCAGAGGACGGGGTCCGCGGTCAACGACAAAGTACCGAGCAGACCCAGCGCTCCGGTGAGGACCCATCGGGCCCACCGCTGGCCCGAGTACATCCGCACCACGACCAGAACGGCCGCGATGAACACGACGGCCCGGACAGTCACGCCGATGACGGAGCCGCCGGCCGCCCGGCCGCTCGTCACGATCAGGACGGTCTCGAAGACCCCTGCACCGATCGCCACGAGCCACATCGTGCGTGCTGTTCGTATGGTGATCGGGACCTGCTCGGCAATTCGCATCCTCCAAGCATTTCGGCCCGGCCGGCCCCCGTCGATCCTGCTGGCCCCCGAGTGCGTGCTGGTGCCAGGTCTACCGGTCCGCTACGTCCTTTCCGTGATCCGGGTGCGCGTATCTGCGCCGCAGTGACATTCCGTAGTCGAGCGGGCCCGTGTCCGGTGGGGCCCGTTCGGCCTGAGTTCGCGGAGCTGGCGCGGGGGACAGCTTCTCGGCCACCGGTGCGACGGTGACGGGGCGCTCACGCCCGGCGGGCGCGGGACGGCCCGGGCGGGCCGCCTGCCGTGCGGGGTGGGGGCGGGGCTGTGGGTAGGCGCACTTCCCCCGGTCGTGGTTTTTTGGTTCGGGCCCGGGGGAGCGCCTACAGTGCGCGCGTGGGACGAGTTCTGCTGGTCACCGGGGGAAGCGGGTCGTTGGGGCGCCGGGTGATGGCGCGTGCGGCGGCAGCCGGCTGGGACGCGGTGGGGACGTATGTGTCGGCGGCGTGTGCGACCGCTACCGTGCGCCTGGACATCCGGGATCGGGACGCGGTCCGGCGGGTGGTGGCCGCGGTGCGGCCGGATGCGATCGTGCACGCCGCGGCGGGGCGTGATCGTAACGACTGGGCGGCTACCGCTGACGGGGCGGCGCATGTGGCGCTGGCGGCGGCCGGGGTTCGGCTGGTGCATGTCTCCAGTGACGCGGTGTTCAGTGGGCGGCTGGGGGAGTACGGCGAGGACGCTGTGCCGGATCCGGTGTATGCGTACGGGGCCGCGAAGGCCGCCGCCGAGACCGCGGTGCGGGCTGTCGATCCGTCGGCGGCGGTCGTGCGGACCTCGCTGATCCTGGGGGACGGTAACGGCGCGCACGAGATCCTGACCCGGGATCTGATCGCCGGGCGGGTGCGCGGGGCGTTGTTCACCGATGAGATCCGCAAGCCGGTGCACGTCGACGATCTGGCTGACGCGCTTCTCGAACTGGCCGCCGGTGACTATGCGGGGGTGCTGAACGTGGCCGGTGCGGATGCGGTCAGCCGTTATGACCTGGGGGTTCTGGTGGCGCGCCGGGACGGCTTGGACGAGACGGCGATTCCGGCGGGGTCGCTGGCGGCGCTGGGGCTGGCCCGGCCGGCGGATCTGCGGTTGCGGACCGGCCGGGCCCGGGCGTTGTTGTCGGTGCGGTTGCGGGGTGCCACGGAATTCGTTCGCTCCGGTCGGGGCTGAGCACGATACTGGCGCGATGAGTGCGAGCCGTACGATCCGGGTCACCGTTCGCGGGTCTTTCGACGATCTGTCCGAAACACAGAAGGCGGAGTTGATCGCCGCCGGTGGTGAGCATGCCGACATCCTGGCCGTGGAGTATTCCGAGCAGGGGCATCTGACCTATGACCTGGCGGCCCGGCCGTTCTTCACGTTCCGGTTCGGCGAGACCGTGCACGACGAGCGGGAGGTGCCGCAGGTGACGGCGCGGGCCGAGGCGAAGGCGGCGGCGTGGATGACCGGGCGGGGGTACGGGTTCAAGCGCCTGACCTCGCAGACGGTCGACTTGTCGGAGGTTCCGCTCGGGAAGCGTGGCCGCAAACTTCAGGGTTGATCAGGTCAACCATAGGTTGACGATTCTCGGATCGTCAACCTATGGTTGACGCTATGACGCAGACACCGGTTCGTCTCGACGACCTCATCCACGCCGTCTCCACCGGCCACCCCGACAGCCCTCTGGACGCCCTGTCCGACGCGGTGCGGCTCAGTGACCGGCTCGGTGAACTCGCCGACCACCTGATCGGCCACTTCGTCGACCAGGCCCGCCGCTCCGGCGCCTCCTGGACCGAGATCGGCCGCAGCATGGGTGTCAGCAAGCAGGCCGCCCAGAAACGGTCGGTTCCAGCTGGCGACCCGTCGCAGGGTTTCCACCGCTACTCCGGCCTGGGCCGTGCCGCCGTGGTCGCCGCGATGTCGCACGCGGCCCGGCTGCGCCACGACGAGATCAGCCCCGGTGACCTGGTGCTCGGGCTGCTCGACCAGGACAGCGGTCTCGCCGTGCAGGCCGTTGCGGCCCAGGGCCGCACGATCGCCGAGATCCGCGATCTGGTCACCGGGGCAGCCGGGAACGCCGAGGTCCGGCCGCTGATCCCGTTCGACGCCCGCGCCCGCAAGGCCCTGGAGCTCACCTTCCGTCAGGCGCTGCGCCTGGGCCACGAGACGGTCGGCACCGGGCACGTGCTGCTGGCGATCCTGGAGGAGGGCGGCACCCTCGACCTGGACAAGGCGGCCGTCGAGCAGACGGTGGCCGCCGGCCCGCAGGAGGTGTGAACCGCCACTTGAGAAGAAATTCACGGTGCAACCAAGCAGCAACCGAGAGTGCCCTCCGGTTGCACCCGTAGCCGCGAAAAGTTCCCCCTGCCAGCCGGCCAGCCGACACAGGGGGAACCGTTATGACTGCCACCAGCACCGCTTCCGCCGTCACCGCCGTCCAGGAAGAGCTCATCCGCGACAACATGGCGCTGGTCGGTCACATGGTCCGCGAGACGCTGTTCAAAGTGCCCCCGCATGTGCATCGAGATGATCTGGCCTCGGCCGGGTACGCCGCCCTGGTGACCGCCGCCCAGGCCTTCGACCCCGAACGTGGCATCCCGTTCGGCCGGTTCGCCGCCGTCCGGGTCCGAGGCGCACTGCTGGACGAGCTGCGCAGCATGGACTGGGCGTCACGTTCGGTGCGGGCCCGCGCCCGGCGCGCCGACGTGGCCCGCGAGGAGCTGACCCGCCGGCTGGGCCGCACCCCGACCGCCGAGGAACTGGCCGAGCTGCTCGGTGTGGCCGTCGGTGAACTCGCCAGTGTCGACGACGACGTGCAGCGCGCGGCCGTGCTGTCGCTGCAGGGTTTCACCGCCGGTACCGCCGAGGACATGGTCACCGACACCTCCCTGACTCCGGAGGAGATGCTGTTGCACCGTGAGCGTCTCGGTTACCTGCACGACGCGGTGACGGTGCTGCCCGAGCGCCTGCGCTATGTGGTGGAGGCGTCGTTCCTGGGTGAGCGGCCGCTGTCGGAGGTCGCCGAGGCGCTCGGTGTCACCGAGTCGCGGGTGTCCCAGTTGCGTACCGAGGCCCTGGCGCTGCTGCGGGACGGTTTGAACACCCACATGGAGCAGCGCCAGGCCCCGGTCGCCAAGGACGGCTGTGTGGCCCGGCGCCGCGCGGTCTACGCCGCGAAGATCGCCGAGCGTTCCACCATGGCGTCGCGACTGTCGGCCACCGACGTGCAGGGTCAGCGGCTGGCCGCTTAAGAGCTTTGCGCTGGTACGTGGCCGCCGGCTCGCCGCAGGTAGACGTCCTCCAGGCCGTCCTGCGGGTCCCACTGCTCGCCGATCTTCTGGAAGCCGTGCCCGGTGGCCACCTTCCGGCTGCCGATGTTGTCCGGCCGGATGCTGGCCCGCACCGCGGTCACCCGCGGATCGGCGTCCGCGCGGCGCAGCAGTTCGCCCAGGATCGCGGTGGCGTATCCGCGCAGCCGGTACCCCGGTGCCACCGTGTAGCCGACCTCGACCACGCCGTCGTCGCCGGGCGGCCCGTGGAAGCCGCCGTGGCCGACGATCACCCCTTCGGGTTCGGCGATCACCGCGCGCGCGATCCAGTCGGCGGCTTCGGGGTCGCGGCGGATGTCGTCGATGCGTACGCGCCACAGCCAGTTCTCGTCGACCAGGAACGAGCTGAGCGGATACCCGGCCGCGGCGCTGGCGGCGTCCAGATCGCCGTCGACGAGCGCGGTGAGTGCGGCGGGGGAGAGCTTGAGCAAGCGGATGTTCGCCATGGCCGCATGATCACACACAGTGGTGACCCACGGCACCAAACAGTTGTGCACAATTGAATTGGGTACTACTGTTCTGGTCATGCGCGAGAGCACCGCACTGGACCAGATGATCTGCTTCCAGCTCTACGCGGCCAGCCGCGCCATGACCGCGATCTACCGGCCGCACCTCGACCCCCACGGCCTCACCTACCCCCAATACCTCGTCCTGCGCATCCTCTGGCACGACGGCCCCACCACGATCCGTGACCTCGGCCGCACCCTCAAACTCGACAGCGGCACCCTCAGCCCCCTGCTGAAACGCCTCGAAACCCAAGGTCACATCCAGCGGGTACGCGCCACCCACGACGAACGCACCGTCTGGATCCACCCCACCGACACCGGCCTGCGGCTGCAGACCGCCATCGGCGACCTCAGTCACGCCCTGGTCTGCGCCACCGGCCTCACCGAAGCCGAACTCACTCAGCTCCACACCCTCCTGCACCGCGCCCGCAGTGCCGGAAACACCACCCCTCCGGAGGAACCCACATGAGCACCACGCTCTACACCGCGTCCGCCACCGCCACCGGCGACGGCCGCAACGGCCACGTCCGCTCCAGCGACGGCGTCCTCGACTTCGACCTCGCCATCCCCAAGGAGATGGGCGGCGCCGGTGGCGCCCTCACCAACCCCGAGCAACTGTTCGCCGCCGGCTACGCCGCCTGCTTCCACAGCGCCCTCAAGCGCGTCGCCTCCGCCCAGAAGGTGACCCTGGAAGACACCGCCATCACCGTCGACGTCGGCATCGGCCCGCTGCCCACCGGCGGCTTCGGCCTGTCCGTCACCATCGAAGCCGAACTCCCCGGCCTCGACGAAGCCACCGCCAAGGCCGTCCTGGACGCCGCCCACCAGCTCTGCCCGTACTCCAACGCCACCCGCGGCAACGTCGAGGTCCAGCTCAACCTCGCCTGAGCCCCGCACGCCGGGCCGGCCAGGACTCCCCAGTCCCGGCCGGCCCGGCGTTACGCTGCCCGTCATGACCCTGGTGACCACCACGACCATCACCACCACCGACGTCACCCACCTCGAACGCGCCATCGCCCTGGCCGGCGAAGCCCGCGACCGCGGCGACCACCCGTTCGGATCCCTGCTGGTCACCGCCGCCGGCACCGTCCTGGAAGCCCGCAACAGCGTCGTCACCGGCAACGACCCCACCGGGCACGCCGAAACCAACCTGGTCCGCCTCGCCGGGCCCCTCGACCACGCCACCCGCGCGAGCGCCACCCTCTACACCAGCACCGAACCATGCGCCATGTGCTCCGGCGCGATCTACTGGTCCGGCATCGGCCGCATCGTGTTCGCCCTCTCCGAAGCCGACCTCGCCACCATGGTCACCGAAGAGGACGGCATCCCACCGCTCCGGCTGCCGGCACGCGACGTCTTCACCCACGGCGGCCGCCCCATCGTGATCGACGGCCCCGCCGACCTGCCCGGCGCCACCCGCGTCCACCACGGATTCTGGGACCCCCGACCGCACCCTTGACCTCAAGCCCGGTTGACGTTCCACCACGGCGAGCATGGACGAACCCGCGAACATCACCGTCATCATCACCACCGCCACCCACTTCCAGTGAACACCCCCGGTCAGTCCCGCCCGGCCCACCACCTGACAAGCCGCTCCGCGAGATCCGAGTCCGTGATCAGATCCTCCAGCAGATCAGCGTCATCCTCAGCCCACGCGAGCTCCACCAGAACCGGCCCGATCAGACGCTCACGCCGACCCGGCTCCACCACACCATCGAGCAACTCCCGGACCACACCGATCGCCTCGCGATGCGCCACCGCCATCGCCCGCACCTGCTCGTCGGCATCATCGGCGAGCCCCACCACCAGCGCGGTGACCGCCTCGACGTCCAGGCCCCCGATCTCCCGCGTCACCGCATACAACGCGTAATACCGGATGTCGGCATCCTCGTCATGACACAGCCGGAACAACGCCTCAGCGGCCGCCGGTTCCACCCGCTCCCGGTCGACCAGGCCCGGTAACGCCGCCGCCACATGAAACCGCACCCGCACATCCGGATGACCGGCGAGCGCCACCACCTCCGGCAACGCCTCCCGATCACGGTGCCAACCGAGCGCCGACACGATCCAGCGCACCACACCCGGATCAGGCTCCAGCGCCAGCCGCGCCCGCATCAACGCCACCGTCTCCCCACGAAACGGCCGGAACCCGTCGGGCTGCTCGTCACCCAGCTCCCGCAGAATCCGCACCCCCAGCTCCCGCAGCACCACCTCGGGGTCGACCACCAGCGCACACGCACGATCGAAGACCTCCCGCGTCGCCCGCCCCTGCAGCGCCACCAACGACGGCATCGCCGCATCACCGTCGTCGTCCTCGACCTCACGCCGCGCCGATCTCAGCAACAACTCCAACGGCAGACTGCCCGCCACGAACACCTCCCACTCCGGACCACAACTGGACTCGCCAGTCCAGTCAACCGCCACCTACGCTCGATCCCATGCCCGCGAAGATCGCCAGCACCACCCGGGGCCGGCAGACCCGCGCCCGCATCCTCTCCGGCACCGCCGACGCCTGCTCGTCCTCGCCGGCGGCGGCGTAGCCGACATCGCCTGGGAACTCGGCGTCCTGCGCGGCCTCGCCGACACCGACCCCACCCTCACCACCCGCATCACCCAGGCCGACCTCATCATCGGCACCTCCGCCGGATCAGCCGTCGCCGCCCAAATCACCAGCGGCACCCCCATCAACGACCTCTACCAGGCCCGACTCGCCGACGAAACAGCCGAACTCGAACCCGGCATCGACTTCCCCGCCCTCATCGCACAACTCACCACCACCCTCGCCACCCCCGGCACACCCGACGAACGCCGCCGCCGCATCGGCACACTCGCCCGCCAAACCCCCACCGTCACCCCACAGACCCGCCGCACCGCCATCGCCGCCCGCCTGCCCCAACCACACCTGGCCCCACCAACGCCTCCTACTGACCGCCGTCGACACCGACACCGACCACGGCACCACCTTCGACCGCGCCTCCGGCATCCCCCTGATCGACGCGGTCGCCGCCAGCTGCGCCGTCCCCGGCGTCTGGCCACCCGTCGAACACAACGGCCACCACCACATGGACGGCGGCCTACGCTCCGGCACCAACGCCGACCTCGCCACCGGCATCGACCGCATCCTGCTCATCCAGCCGGCGCGCCCCGACACACCAGCCCTCTGGGGCCCCACCCTCGCCGAAGAGATCGCAGCCCTGAAACCCGCCGAAGTCCACACCATCAACGCCGACCAGGCCTCCTTGGACGCCTCCGGCCCCAACCCACTGTCCCCGACCACCCGAGCCGCCTCCGCCCGAGCCGGCCGAACCATCGGCCGCGCCCACGCCACAGCAGTCACCGCCTTCTGGCGCTGACCAGGACCTTCAGACCGCCCTCACGCGTCGGCGTGCCGTCGCCAGTGCAGCCAGACCTGGAGAACGGCGTAATCACCATCGACGAGACCCCGACGAGGATCGCCCCCGGCCGGTATCGGTGATCTCATCGTCGACCCAGGCGAACGAACGGCCCGCAGCCCAACCGACGAGACGCTGCGGTGCGGCACTACCTGCTGTTACACGCCTACGTGCAGACCCCGGTCATCCAGCCCTGAGTAGATCAATCCGGTGCGGACACCCGGGCGCGCCGAGACAGGTGGACTCGCCCGAGTAGACGGCTATCAGCGAATCGGGCCCCGCCACCACGTGTCTGCCATTCCTTTGCTGGAACGCCACAGCAAGGTCGATCTCGACGACCGGGATACCCAATTCCGCCAGACAGAGCGGTATTGCTCAACGCCGGGAAGGCCAACTCGAACCCCATGCGCGGAAACGAACGACCGGCCTCGCCGTGTCAGCTCTTCCGTCACATGATCAAAAAGTTCAACCTCACCCGCCGGACCCTACCTTCGGTTCGGAGGAGAAGTTGCTGCTCTGGAGGGCGAGGCAGATCAGCGGGCCGGTGGGTGCACGGACACCGAACCCACGCGACACTGCCTAGCCGAGGAACCTCTACTACGCCGGCGGCTGCCAACGACGAGAAACCACCACGGGCGCTGCCGCCGCCGACCACACCTGCAGGCGTAGCCGCTCCGTCGTCTGCGGATCACCGTCCGAGTCGAGGCCTGCTTGATGGGCGCGATCAAGGTTGGACTGAGACACGCGCAACCGCAGCCAGCCTGCCGCCACCGGGAAACGTCGCGCATCGGGCTCGTAGTCGGTGCATCCCATGACCACCAGACGCCCCGACGAGCAACACAGACTGACTTCCGCGACGTGATCGAAGTCGACGCTGTCGTCCGGCGGCGGCCCGTCCAGCAACTCGACGCTGACCTCGACGTCGACATCGACCGTGGTACCGACAGCAACCGCGTCCCAGCCGACTGCCAAACGATCATCCACCGCCCGGCCAGTCCACTCGCCGCCGAGATCCGTCTCCGATCCCTCGTCGAAGACATGGATCTGGTGGTAATCCGCGAACAAGGTCAACTCAGCCACGCCGTCATGATTCACCCCGCATCTGCGCTACCGCCGGCCGCGCCCACGCCGCAGCCTCCCGCATGCTCTCGGGCCGGCGTCAGGACACTTCCGCGCTCACCGAACCGCTGGAACAACTCAGACAACCGACCGCAACCCGAAGACCCGCATCGAGGCACGCCGCCGACAGCGTCTCCAGCACCCTGGAGTGGTTGTCAGGCTCGAGTACCGTCACGTCCCGTGATCGAGTCCGAAGTTGAGGTCAGCGAAGATCTGGTCCGCGACCTGCTGCAGGAACAGCATCCGGACCTGGCCGATCGGTCCATTCGTGAGGTGGCGGGTGGCTGGGGAAACCAGATGTGGCGCCTCGGCGACGACCTGGCCGTCCGAATGCAGCGGATGGACACCAGCCCCGATCTGCAGCTCAAGGAACGCCGCTGGCTACCACTGCTGGCCCCACGCCTGCCGCTTCCGATCCCCACTCCAGTACGCGACGGCACGCCGTCGCGGCGCTTCCCCAAGATGTGGACGGTCATGACGTGGGTGGGCGGCACGCCCCTGGATCACGCGACGATCACCCGTGGCGACCACGCGGCCGACGTGCTGGCGGCGTTCCTCACCGCCCTGCACGTGGAGGCACCCGCCGACGCGCCGGGCGCCTCGGACTTCGGCACCCACCCCAAGGACTGCGGGGACGGGTTCGAGCGCCTGCTGGGAGCCGTGGATCTCGGCGGCTTCGGCTTCGACGAGGCCGGCATCCGGGCCGTGTGGAACGACGCGGCAGCGACCCCCGAATGGCCGGGACCACGGGTATGGGTACACGGTGACCTGCATCCCGCCAACGTCGTAGTCGCCGACGGCACACTGGCGGGCATCGTCGACTTCGGCGCCCTCTTCGCCGGCGACCCGGCATGGGACCTCGGGGCCGCCTGGCTGCTGTTACCCGCAGGAGGCGCTTCCCGGTTCTTCGACAGCTACGGCCGGGCGGACGAGACGACACTCCGACGGGCGCGCGGGCTGGCCGCGATGAAGAGCCTGTTCCTGATGCTGATGGGCCAGAACGGGGACCGCGGCCAGCCCGGCGGCAAACCGAACTGGGGACCCGCCGGCCAGTCGGCACTGGAACGAGTCCTGAAGGGCCTTTGACCCTGGTGAGAGCGCCTATCGGCTTCGACACCGACCAACTGGTCACCCCGCTGTGCGACAACAGCACCAGCATGTGGCCGGACACCGGACGGCACATCGCGTTCGTACCGGATCTACCGGATCGGGCGTCGCGAGAATTCCCGGAAGCCCGTTCATCCATAGTGGATGCACTTCCGTACTACCTCGGTCAGCACATCACCGAACCCCGAGGAATCCTCGTGCGATCGTTTCGAACCCGCGCCCGCCTGCTCACCATCGTCGCCGCGATCGCTGTCTTCCTCGGCCTCAGTTTCGTCACGATGCAGGCACAGGCTTCCGTGATGCCGCTGAACCCCCAGCAGTTCGTCTTCTTCCGCGGATAGCCGGCAGGACCGCCACGCCGCGGGTGTCCCGCGGGCGCACAATGCGTGGCTGCTGCCTGGTGCGGAGAAACGGCCGATCCGCCGTGCTTCTGCGGATGGAACGGCGGGTGCAGCGCTTCTCGGTGCGTTCGCCGACCACCTCGGCGCGCACGGCCTGGTCCTGGAAATGCACGCCGGGCCCCTGCCCGGCGAACGCCCGGCACGAGAAGGCCCAGGCTTACCCGGACGCCGTTCAACAGAACAAGCACACCGATCATGACGAAGCGCCCGGCGCCGGGCGCGAGAGAAGCCTCGCATCCGGGCCCCGGCCACCCGACCGGCAAAACGCCAACACCAGCAACGACACCACGAACAACGCGCCGAACACGTCGCTGACCAGCATCAACCACGGGGCCGCAGCCGCGTACGGCGGAGACAGGAACGCGCCGGCCGCTGCCACGACCAGACCCGCACCCCACACGGCCAGCACGTCGGCCGCCGACCTGGACCAGCGCACGACCACCGCCACCACCACGGCCAGCGTCACCACCCGCAAACCCAGAGCCAGCCAGCCGGTGCCATAAAACCAAGACCCCAGATGCGCCGCCAGTACGACACCGCCCAGCACCAGTGGACCCGGGCCGGACAACGGGCCCTGTCGCGGGGGAGAGGCACGCCACCACAACGCGGCCGTCACCAGCGCCGCCGCGGTCACCACCACGAACAGGACCTGAGCGGGGGAGAGGACATGACCCGAATCGGACCAGTTCACCAAGACGGCTGCCACGAACAGCACCGACGTCACCGTGATCGTGCGAGTGGACAACCACGGGCCGTGCCGGACGCCGGGACGTGCGCACGCCTCCACCACGGCGATCGGGGCGCAGATGCTCAACCACACGTGATTGCCGACGAACTCAAACAACTGACCGGCATTGAACTCCAGCCCCGGAACCAGAGTCGCGGCGGCCACCTCACCCTGGGCGGCGAACTCCGTCCCCTCCAGAGCCGCACGGTCGAACAGCGACTGATCCACCAGGCCCGCCTGCACCAGACCGAACACCGCCGCCAACAGCACCATCGACGGCCAGCCACCGCCACGACGGCGCACCACCTCACGGATCAGCACCGCGGCACCACCGTAGAGCGGACCCAGGAACAGCACCACCACCGGATAGTCCGCGAGCGTGAACCCGCCCCACACACACTCGGCGCACCATGTCGCCAACAGCCACAACGCCAGTACCCGCATGCCGGTAACCCTGCCCGGCGCGGGTGGGGGAGCACTAGCTACCGAAGTCGACGATCGCGGTCCGGAAGTATCGCTTCCGCCCGGCGGCCGCGCAGCGGTCCGGACCGGACGGAAGCCTCGCGGGGTCGAGACGAGAAGCTATGTCAACCCCGTACGAAATCAGTCGTCTTCTTCGTCTTCATCATCGTCGTCGTCCCCGTTGTCGCCGCCCGGACAACCCGTCAAGGTCAGCAACGTCGCGGCCCCACCGGCCACCAGCAGAACCCGGCCGAACAAGGTCCGCCGGCTGAAGGTTTCCTCAGTCATGCCCCGGAGCATGCCAGACCAGCCGTCACCCCAGCTCGCTCAGCACCCGATTCGTCCGATTAGCCTGAACCGCCGCGCGCTGCTGCTCCGCCGTCACCTCGATGTACGACTGCGACGTCGCCAGCGACGCGTGCCCCAGCAACCGCATGATCTCCGACGCGTTCGCCCCGTCCTCCGCCAGCCGCGTCGCGAACGTATGCCGCAAAGCGTGCAACTGGGCACCCCGCGGCACCCGATCGCCCACACCCGCACGCCGGAAACACGAACTCACCAGATACTGCAGACCACCCCGCCGCAACGCCTCACCCTGCCGATCCACCAGCAGGGGAGCGGTCGCCCTCACCCGCCCGAACCGCGACCGCCGCGACTCCACATACCGCACCACCGCCGCATCCAGACCGCTCTCGATCGGCACCATCCGCGGCCGCCCACCCTTACCGGCCACCTCCACCCGCCGCTCACCCGGCCGCCCGCTGATCGACCCCACCCGCAGCGCCAGCATCTCCGACAACCGCAACCCCGCACACAACGCCAGCGCCAGCACCGCCACATCCCGCTCCGGCCAGGGATCACGCTGCGTCTCGTCCACACGGCTCACCGCCCGTAACAGCTCCTCGGGCGTGTCCTCACCCCGCAGCGGCTTCGGAATCAGCACCGTCGGCTTCGGCTTGTCCACCGCCGACATCGGATTACCCGGAATCACCTGTTCGGTGACGAGAAACGTGAAGAACGCGTTCCACGACGACCAGGCCCGCGACACGCTCGCGGGGGAGCGAGGGCCGGCGAACCGCGCAAACGCGGACCGCAATACGCGAGGGGAGAGGTCACTCACGGTGAGCGGCGCGGGTTCCAGTTGCGCCAGCACCAGGCGGAGATCGCGGCGGTACGCGTCGAGCGTGTGCACCGAGGGTTTACGGGTGGCCCGAGCCGCCAGGAACTCGTCGATCAACTCAGCGATTGACACATGCTGCATAAGCCATATTATGCAGCAATTATCAGTGTTTGCGCTGTTCCGAACCATGATCTATCGCGCATGGTGATGCTTTATGCGAGCTTTCGCGGCTTTTCTGATGCCGGGAGCGGCGAGGTTCGAGCGGCTCTTTGCGGTATCGGGGAACTCTCGAAACCCCCTGTCGATGGTTCTGGGGAAGCGGGGCTGCTTCTTGCCGGGTATTTCGGGGTCCGGGGAGCCCGGCCGACCATTTCTTCATCGTCGGCGGCTCGCGTTTCGGTGCCTTCAGCGTCGTCCGGCTGGCGGCGCCGGGCTCGCTGCGTTGCCGCCGCGTGGCAGGCTCGTCGCCATGATTGATGATGTCGCGAAGGACTTCCTGCACGGCCGGCTCAAGGCGGTCCGTGAGACGCTGGTCTGGAAGCTCGACGCTCTGTCCGAATACCACATTCGGCGCCCCTTGACGGCTACGGGGACCAATCTCCTCGGCCTGGTGAAGCATATGGCGACCTTGGAGGCCTGGTATTTCGGGGAGATCTTCGGTCGCCCGTTCCCGGAGCCGCTGGGGCGATGGCAGGACGCGGACGGTAGCGACCTGTGGGTGGCCCCGGACGAGACCCACGAACAGATCATCGGCTTCTATCAGCGCGCCTGGAAGCATGCGGACGCAACGATCGGAGAGCTTCCCATCGAGGCGCCTGGCCAGGTGCCGTGGTGGCCACAGCCCGACGTCACGCTGTTCGGCGTCATGATCCACGTCCTTCAGGAGACTACCCGGCATGCCGGCCACGCTGACATCCTGCGTGAGCAGCTCGACGGCCGGACCGGGCTGAGGGCTGACCACGAGCAAGAGTTCGACCCGGTGGCCCGCGAGGCCCACCGGGCGAAGATCGAACTGGCCGCGCAGGTAGCGGCTGGAGATTCGGGCCATGCCGGCCAGAAGGGACAGCGGGGACTTCTCGGGGAGGGCGTCCCGGACCCCTTCCAGAGCTAAGTTGACATAATATAGATTATCGACCTGGAAAATATCGTGGCGCTCGCGCGGGTTGAGCCGCAGTCGCGCGGACCACGGTGGAAGAGATCATCGCCAGTTCCGGCCGGGTCGGCATGAAGAGGGTCGAGACGCCGAGCGCCTCGTTCATGGCCGCCAGCTGGTACTCGTGCGCTGCGTCGGTGGCGTTCCGCACGCCGCGGATGATCACTCCGGCTCCATGTTGCTGGCAGTAGGCCACCGTCAGTCCGTTCCAGGCTGCGACTGTCACGTTCTCCCAGTGCGCTGGGAGGCTGGTACGGATGTCCAGAGCGCGTTCCGCACCGGCCTTGGCGGGCTGTTTCTCACCGTTGACCGCTACCAGAACCGTCACGTGTTCGAACAAGCGGCGCGCTCTGTCGACAAGATCTCGATGACCAACCGTGAAGGGGTCGAACGTACCGGGATAGACAGCCCACGCGTTTTGAGAACCGGGAGACATCGACACATGCTACCGGGGCTCACGTTTCCTCCTGAAGAATGTTGATCATGGTTGCCACTCCCCTGGGCTCAGGGTGATCCAGTACCGGCGTTTGAGGCCGACGGAGGTGTCTCGGACGTCCTCCAGGGTTCCGCCGTGCTTTTCGATCACCCGTGCGGATGCGGCGTTGCCCTGGTCGCAAGTGATCAGGATCGGGGTGAGGGCTCGTTGCCGGGCGATCTTCAGGGTCTCGGTGAGTGCCCAGCCGGCTATGCCGTGACCTCGGGCTGAGGGGCGGATGCCGTAGCCGATGTGGCCGGCTGCCTGCAGGAGGAAGTCGGTGAGGGCGTACCGCAAGGAGATCGTGCCGAGGACGGCGCCGCCCTGGTCGGTGATCCACCAGTAGCCGGCGTGCACCAAACCTGTCGCGGGTGGCAGGTTCTCGTCGCCTTCTCGGTGCAGGCGTGCCACCCAGTCGGCGAAGCCGGCCGGTGAGTCGATGTCGTCACCGGGCCGTAGGCCGCTGCCGGGCTGGTGGACGCCTCGACCCCAGTCGTCGCGGGCGGCCAGCCATTGGGTGTGCAGGGCTGTCGTCGGGCTGGTCAGGGTGAGCATGGTTGAGCCTAGGCCTGAGCTGCTGCGTCTGCTCCACTCCCCCATGCCGCCTGAGAAGGTGGACGGTGGCCGTAGCGCCTGGGCTGGCCGGTTCTTCGGGAGCTGGGGTGGCGGCGAAGCCGGTGTTCGACGTGCAGATGAGTATGGTGGCTGAGGGGTGGGTGGTGGGGTGAGTCAGTTCTTCGAGGACGCTGCTGGGGTGACGCTGTGGAATCCGGCGAATCGGGTGGCTGGCTTGTTCATGCGTACGACGGAGGCGGTGGGGGGTTTGGTGTCCTTGCCGTCGGGGGTCGGTGCGATGGTGTCCGACGAGTGTGTGATCGACGTGGACGTGTTCGTGGTGTTCGTGGAGGCGCTGGTGCGGGAGTACCGGTCGTCGGGGCATCCGGTGTTTCGGTCGCTCTTGGAGGGGTGGCTGGCGACTGCGGTCGTGATGGTGTGGCGTGCCGGTCGCGAGTTGCCGGCGCTGGACGATCGGTTGGCGGAGTCGGCGCGGGCCCAGGCGGCGGGGATGCCGGTGTAGTAGGCGGTCAGGTCGTGTGGCGGATGATCGCGTCGGCGATCTGTTCGGTGAGTCCTGGGGTGAAGAACGGGTGGTGGCCCATGCCGGGCACGATCGTCAGTCGGGCTGCCGGGATCTGTGCTGCCAGGGCTTCGCCGTGTGCTGGGGGAACAGTGGGTCGGCGCTGCCGTGCAGGACCAGCGTCGGTGCGGTGATGGCGGATAGAGGGGCTCGGCGGTTGTCGTCCCAGTGTCGGCCGGCGCGGTCGTGGTTGGTGGCGGCGGTGAGGTCGGTGGCTCGGGTGTAGGAGTGTTCGACGAACTGGCGGGCGGCTGGTTCGTCGAAGGGCAGGGTGTCGCCGTTGAGTACTCGCCAGGTTTGGACGTCGGCGTCGATGCGCTGCTGGTGGGTGGTGCGGGGGGTCTGTGCTGAGGCCGTCAGGTGGTTGAGGAACCGGGCGGTCGGGGGTGGGAGTTCGTCGGGTGCGGCTGGCTGGCCGGTGAGGGCTCGGGTCCATGCCGGTCCGGGGTTGTTGCCCATGGGCGACGCCGCGATGGTGGTCAGGGTGTGGACGCGGGCTGCGTGGTGCACGGCGAGCCATTGTCCGATGGTGGCGCCCAGTGAGATTCCGGCGATGTGGGCGGCCGGGATGGCGTGGCCGTCGAGTACGGCGGTGGTGTCGGCGGCCATGTCGGCGAGTGTGTACGGGTGGGTGGTGAAGTCGACGGTGTCGGATCGGCCGGTGTCGCGGTGGTCGAATCGGATCACGTGGCGGCCGTTGTCGGCGAGTGTCCGCATCAGTTCGTCGGGCCAGCCGATTCCCTGGGTGGCGGTGCCCATGACCAGCAAGATGGTGGGGTCGGTGGGGTGGCCGAGGTGTTGTGTCCATAGCCGGACCGGTCCGGAGTGAACGAATCTGGTGAGCATGCGGGCACCGTAGCTGTCACCGGATCGATCGGAATCGACTACCAGCTGTAGTTGAATTTTGTGGTCGTGGGATAATGGACGTCTCTGGTAGGGCTGGTCATACCCGGGTTTCGGGGTCCAGTTGTAGTGCCCGTTGAAGGCGGCGCGGGTGTACTCGGGGCATGTCCTTTCGCGTTCGGGTGGGTGCGTGGTGCTGGGTTGTGGCTACTCCCCTGTTTCTGGTTCTCAATGTGGTGGTCGGGTCGGTGTGGCGGGATCCGGGGTTCAGTTGGGCGCTCAACAACGTCAGTGATCTGGGCAAGGTGAGCTGCGGGGTGTCGGGTGGCCGGCAGGTGTGTTCGCCGTGGCATGCGGTGATGAATGCCGGGTTCGTGGTGACGGCGTTGTTGTTGCTGGCGGCGGCGTTGTTGTTGACGCGGTTCACGTGGGCGGGGAACCGTACCTGCTTCTGGATGTCGGTGTTTGCGGTGGTGGGGTTGGGGGTTGCCGGGGTTTTTCCGGCTGATGTGAATGAGAACGCGCATGTGCAGGTTGCGGTGTGGTGGCGACGGTGCTGCATCTGAGTGGGGTGGGCGGTATGGAGCGGGTGGCGTTGTTGCCGTTGTTGGTGTGGACGTGTGGGGTGGGGATCTGGGCGGTCCGGTACTACCGCGTGGTTCGGGGCTGATGACGGGGCAGGATGGGGCGATGCGAATCGCGGTCATCTCTGATGTTCATGGGAATCTGCCGGCGCTGGATGCCGTGGTGGTGGCGATCGAGGCTGAGCGGGTGGATCTGACGGTCAACTGTGGGGATCTGTTGTCCGGTTATGTTCAGCCAGCGGAGACTGCGGACCGGTTGATCGGGTTGGGTCTGCCGACGGTGGCGGGTAATCATGAGCGGCAGGTGCTGACGTTCGGGCCGGATCGGATCGGGATGGCCGATCGGGTGACCAGGGAGTTGTTGACCGAGCGGCATCTGGAGTGGCTGCGGTCGTTGCCGGCCACCGTGTCGCCGGTGCCGGGGGTGCTGGCGTTTCACGGTTCGCCCACTGATGACCTGCAGTATCTGATGCACACGGTGGATGCGGCGGGGGCGCGGGAGGCGAGTCTGGACGAGGTGGTGCGGCGGTTGGGTGACGCTGTGGTGGGCGGGTTCTCGTTGTTGCTCTGTGGGCACACGCATCTGCCGGGGGCGTTGCGGTTGCCGGGTGGGGCGCTGCTGGTGAATCCGGGCAGTGTGGGGTGGCCTGCCTATGACGATGACGAGCCGTTTCCGCATCGGATGGAGGCAGGTTCGCCGCATGCGCGTTTTGCGGTTGTCGACGATGTGTCCGGGGTGTGGGAGGTGTCGTTTCGGCAGGTGGAGTATCCGTGGGAGCGGGCTGCCGGGTTCGCTGAGGGTTTCGGGCGTGCGGATGTGGCGGCGGCGTTGCGGACGGGGCGGGTGGCGTGATGCGGGTGCGGTGGGTGACGGGTTTTCTGGATTCGCCGTCGCGGATGGCTGAGCCGTTCTGGACGGCGGTGACCGGCTGGGAGTTGTCGCCGCGGCGTGGTGGTGGGGTGTTCGCGACGTTGGTGCCGGATGTCGGGGATGCGTGTCTGCGGGTGCAGGTGGTCGGGGACGGGCCGGCGCGGGCGCATCTGGATCTGCATGTCGACGACTTGGGCGCGGTGTTGCCGGTGGGGGCGTCGGTGGTGCGTACTGAGGATGGTCTGGTGGTGTTGCGCTCCCCCGCCGGGATCGTGTTCTGTTTGGTCGGGTGGGCGGGTGAGGTGGTGCGGCCGGTGCCGTCGGGGTTCGGCAGTGTGGTGGATCAGGTGTGTCTGGACGTTCCGGCGCGTTGGTACGAGCGGGAGTGTGCGTTCTGGGCGGAGCTGACCGGGTGGGATCTGGTGGCTTCGGATCTGCCGGAGTTCTCGTTTCTGCGGCGGCCGGCGGGGATGGGGATCCGGTTGTTGTTGCAGCGCACCGGTGGCGATACGGCGGGGGTGCATGTGGATTTGGCGTCGGTGGATGTGGATGCCGAGGTCAGGCGGCATGTGGGGTTGGGTGCGTCGGTGGTGCGGCGGGTGCCGGGTGATTGGACGACGTTGCGGGATCCGGTGGGGCGGGAGTATTGCGTGACTGGTCGTGATCCGTACTCGTCATGATCACTTCGGTGTGGTGCGCGGTTGTTGTCGGTGCGGGCTGGTAGAAAGAAGCCGCTCTCATACAGGCGTACGAAGATGGGATGGTTGATGACGGCGGCAGGCGTTCAAGCCGGTGGGCTGACCGCGGAGGAGTTGCAGCAGATCCGGGACGCGTTGGCGGCCGGGCGCAAGCCCCGCGTGCAGTTCACCGAGTCGGCGGGGCAGATCTCCGGGCAGATCGGGCAAGTGGTGGCGCTTGAGGATCCGGCGGTGTCCGACGAGTGGGTGGTGGTGAAGTTCGGGCGTGATGAGTTGCCCTTCTCCCCCGGTGACCTGCGGATCGCGCCGAAGGGTCCGCTGCCGAAGAAGGTGGTGCCGGTTCCGGAGCCGGAGGTGCCGGTGCTGTCCGGGCCGCCACTCCTGATCGACAAGCCGGTGCCGGTGAAAGCGCCGGCGCCGCGAAAGAGTGAGGAAACCGTGCCGGTGAATGACCAGCCGATCAGTGAGACGCCCGCTCCGCGTAAGGCGGCCGCCCGGCCGGCGAAGGCGAAGCCCGCGCCCGGTCTGACGGTGACGCTGGCTTATGCCGAGGGCGAGTGGACGGTGGGTGCCAACCAGGGTGCCAAGGCTTTGGCGCGGCCCTATGTGATCCGCCCGGCGGAGGCGCTGAAGATGGTGTCGCTGATCGACGTGCCGGGGGTTCAGGAGGCGGTCGAGCAGATCATGGCCGGTGAGCGGGCCGAGGCGGAGCAGCAGGCGCAGCGGTTACGGGCCGAGTTGGCCGAGGTCGAGGCGCGGTTGGCGGAGCTCGGCGAAGTGAACTGAAGTGAAGTGAGCTGAGCCGGTCCGGCGGAATACACCGCCGGGCCGGCTCGGTGCTGTCAGTGGAAGTATTTGAGGCCGATGACGCCGGTCAGGACCAGCAGCAGGCACAGGATGCGGGGCAGGCTGGCCGGTTCGTTGAGGGCGATCATGCCGGTCAGGGCGGTGCCGATGGCGCCGATGCCGACCCAGACGGCGTAACCGGTGCCGACCGGGATGGTGCGCAGGGCGTAACCGAGGCCGGCCATACTGAGGAGCAGGGCGGCGCCGAAGACGGCGGTGGGGCCGGGGCGGGTGAAGCCGGAGCTGCGGTCTAGGGCGATGGCCCAGACGGTTTCCAGCACTCCGGAGATGACGAGAACGAGCCATGCCATGACGATGCACCTCTGCAGGCGGTCGTCTTGTCAGGCCGGGTACGACGCGCAACTCGTCCGGGGCGGCCGTGGGGCACGGGCGCCGTCTCCGAGGGTAGCCGCTGGAGCGTGGGTGTGCTCACGGGCAGGTGACCTTGGGGTTGGTGGTGGCCAGTCCACCGGCCGGGTTGGTCTGGTAGAGCCACACGTGCAGGTCGTAGTGCACGGGCATCGGCGGGTGGCCGTGGGGTACTTCGTGGCCGGTCATCGGGCCGTCGAACCGGTTGCCGAACAGGGTGGGCCGGTCGGGGTCGGTTTTGAGGTCGCCGTCGGTGTCGGCTTTGAAGTATTCGAGGCCCAGGAGCCGGGCGTGCCGGTCGTAGAGCAGTACTTCGGGCCGGGCCGGGTCGATGTTGGTGTCGGCGGAGTAGGCGGGGTGGGCGTAGTGGTAGCCCATGCCGGGTACGCACGCGTCGGTTTTCAGGTAGCCGGCGGCGAGGGCTTTGGTGACGTCGCGGAACTGTCGGGTGGCTTCGGTCAGCACGGTGCGCTGGGCCGCGGTCAGGGCGGGTGCGGGTGGGGCCGCGGGTGCCGGGGACAGGGCCATGACCAGCGTTGCCGCCCACACGTTCGAGAAGATCATGCGTTCAGGGTGGGTTCAGGTGGGTGCTGTCATGGTGTGTTCGCGCGAACGGCACGCTGTCGGCGTACCGCCGCGGTGGGGATGGTTTTGATCTGGCCGGTCGGCTGAAGCGGAGCACTGGTGGTGGCATGCCATTATTTCAGGCCTCATGGAGAGTTCATCTGTCTGGCGGGCGCCCCGGTTGTGGCGGGGGCTGCTCGTCGTGTCGCGGTTGTTGGTGTTCCCGTTGGCGCGTCTGGAGGTTTCCGGCGGGTTGCCGGAGAAGTTGCGGGGTGGGCCGGTGATTCTGGCCGCCAATCACATCAGCCCGTTCGATCCGGTGATCGTGGCGGCGGCTTGTCACAAGGCGGGCATCGTGCCGCGGTTCATGGCGACCGGTGGGGTGTTCCGGGCGCCGGTGGTGGGTTCGTTGATGCGGCATTGCGGGCACATCCGGGTGGATCGCAACACCACGCACGTCGCCGACGCGCTGCCGGCCGCGGCGAGGGCGTTGGCGCAGGGTTCGGCGGTGTTGGTGTATCCGGAGGGCCGGATCGGGCTGGACCCGTGGATGTGGCCGGAGCGGGGCAAGACCGGTGCGGCGCGGATGGCGCAGATGTCGGGTTCGCCGGTGCTCGCGGTCGCGCAGTGGGGCACGCACGCGGTGGTTCCGTATGCGGCGCCGAGAGGTCTCGTCCGGGCGCTGTTGCGGGCGTTGGTGACGCGGCCGGTGGTGCGGGTGCGGTTCGCCGACGAGCCGGTGGTGTTGTCCGATGAGCGGCCGTTGCAGGCCACCCAGTTGATCATGGAGGCTATCGACGCGACGCTGACTCCACTGCGCCTCGGCGAAATGCGGATGCCACGGGTGGTCGACTCGTCCCGTCCGCACGACCCGTCACGGGTGCGGCCCCGAGACTGACCAGGACCTTTTCAAAGGCCAACTGGTTGTACGGTACGTCGCTGTACTTTCCGATGTCGGCATACCCGCTGCTGCGGTAGAGGGCGAGTGCCTCGGTCAGCAGGGGGTGGGTGCCGAGCCGGATGATGGAGATGCCGTGGTTGGCGGCGTCGACTTCCAGGCGGCTCAGCAGTTTGCGCCCCAGTCCCAGGCCGCGGGTTTCGTCGGCGACCCACAGGTGGCGGATCTCGGCGACGCCGGGCCCGAGGCGGATCCACATGCCGCAGCCGACCGGGCGGCCGTCCTCCAGGGCGAGCAGCTGGGTGCCGGTGACGTCTTCGGGCCGGGTCAGGGTGGTCGCGGCGAACCCTTCCGGGAACAGGGCGTCGAGTTCGGCGGCGTACCGGGCCAGGCACTCCCGGGCGGCCGGTGCCGCCGGGGCGACCGCTTCCACGGTGACGGCGGCGGCGCGCAGGACCCGGCGGATCTCGTCCTGTGCGGCGACCAGGCGTTCGCGTTGCCCGGCGGTCAGCTCGCCGAGCAGGGCCGCGATGCCGGCGGCGGCGCGTTGTTCGAGTTCGGCGCATTCGTGGCGGCCGGCGTCGGTCAGTTCCGCCGCCTGGTCGCGGACGGTGACCAGGCCTTGGTCGTCGAGTTCGCTGAGCTGACGGGTCAGGTAACCGGCGTCCATGTCGAAGCGGGCCCGCAGGTCCGCCAGGCTGCCGCCGTCGCCGATCTCGAACAGCAGCCGGGCCTGCACGAACGGCCGTCCCTGCCCGAGGTAGCGGTCGGTGAGCACGCCCAGGCGCTGGGTGTAGTAGCGGTTGAAATCACGGACCCGCTCTATCTGCTCGACCTCCACGAGCAGATGCTAGATCGCGCTGGTGACCGACGTCAGACGCTTCGGCGGCTCTGGGCCGTACGGCCGACCCCGCCGGGATGCCGGTATCAGCGCGCGGGCGTTGTAGCCTTCCCCGGTGCCACTCGCCGCTCACGAGTACGACCGCCGCCTCGCCCTCTACCGCGCCCGGGTCCGCGGCTATCCCGACGCCGACCCGTCGTATGACGCCCGCTGGCGTCAATGGTGCCGTGACCTGCTCGCGCACGGCGGGGAACTGGTCGTGCCGCCCGGCAGCCCCGACGGTGACCTCGACGCGCTGCTGTCCACGTCGACGGTGTTCACCGGCGCGCGCCGGGTGGCGGCGGGTGACGACGGCGATTGTCACGGCAACGTCGCCCGGCTGTGGATCGACGGCGCGGTCCCGGCGATCGGCACCGGCTACGCGCTCTCCCCCGATGGTTTGTGGCGGCAGCATTCGTGGGCGCTGGACGCCGACGGCACGCTGGTCGAGACCACCGAGCCCCGGACTGCGTACGTGGGGATCGTCCTGCCCGCCGGCCCGCCCACCATGCAGTTCGCCGGCAGCAACGCCCAGGCCCACCTGAAATCGGTCCTGGCGGCCCGCGGCCCCCGGGCCCAGCAACTGATCGCGATGATCCGGTCCTTGATGAACCCCTGACGAAAACCTTCATCAGGTACGCCTACCGACAGCCCTGTCCCCTACCCCGCGAGACAGGCGACACATCGGGCCGACCCGCGACCGCCGGGCCGGATGCGGTGGCCGGAGCGTGGTTGACGGCGCCCGGCAGAATACCGGCGGTGACGCTGATCCGACCGGTGGCAGCCGGGATTCTGCTCGCCCTGCTGTCCTGTGCCGGCGACACTGTGGACCTGGGTCTCGGTCCCGGCCGGGACGTGGCGCGGATCCTGCGAGCCGTCACCAGCAGCGGCCTGCTCTGGGGGCTGGGAGCTCTCCTGCTCGCCGTGACCGCCGGCACCCGTAGGCGGGCGGTCACGCAAGCCGTGATGCTGCCGGTGACCGCGACCGTCACCTACTTCCTGATGATCGTGCTGGTCACCGGCCGCTGGTCCGGCGACGTCGCGGGGACGGCCGCCGTCTGGCTCGCCGTGTCGGTGGCGGCCGGGTTCGCCCTGGGCATTCTCGGTAACACGGTCCGGCACGACACCGGCCGTCGTGCGGCGGTGGCCGCCGGGATCGCCTGTGGGCTGCTGGCCTGTCCGGCCGTGCACGCGCTGCTGATCGAGCCACCGGCCGAGCTGATGGGCTTGGTGGTGCGGGGCGCGGACGAGTTCTACCGGTCGTTTCATCCCGCCGCCGCCATCGGTCTGGTCGTCCCGGTGCTGGTCCTGGTCTGGCTGGCGACCCGCTACCACCTGGGAAGTCACCGGCGGGAACTGCTGCTCAGCGCCGGCCTGACCGCGGTAGGCGGCGCCGTGCTCTGGTTACTGGCCGACGTCGTCCGGTGGATCGCGTGATCTACTCCCGGCTCATACCCACGAGCACACGTCTCCGACAGTGACTCGGCCCTGCCGCTCAACCGTCGCGAACACCCCGAAGGTCAGGTGCTGATGTTCGGCGAGCGCTTTGAGGAGATCGTTGCGCTGACCGACGCGATCCTGTGCCATGTCGATCATCGTGCAGCGGGTGAGCTGGCGGACAGGTCGCAGGACGACGTCCGGGCCGACCCGCACCGACAATAACGTCGATGCACAAGAGCTGTTGCACAATAACTCTTGTGCATGTCAGGGTGGGGTATGACCAGTGATGAGGTACGCCACGTAACCGAGGTCCGGGTCTTGGCCGCGCTCAGCCATCCACTGCGGCGCAGGCTGATGGACGTGCTGAAAGTGCAAGGGCCCGGCACCGCGAGCAGCCTCGCCGGCGTTACCGGGCAGGCGGTCGGCAACATCAGCCACCACCTGCGGGTGCTCGGCGACTGCGGGCTCGTCGAGGAAGCCCCCGAGCTGGCCCGCGACCGCCGGGAACGCTGGTGGCGACCGGCCCACCGGTCGGTGCGCTGGACCAGCACGCAGTTCCACGACGACCCGGCGGAATCGGCGATCGCGGACGCCGCCGAATCGTTGACCCTGGAACACCGTACGCAGAAGGCCCGGTCCTGGTTGGCGGCCCCGGAGACCGAGAAACAACAGTGGGGCACCAGCGCTTTCACCACCGACACATGGCTGCACCTGTCCCCCGACGAGCTTCGTCAGCTCGGCACCGAGATGGGGGAACTGTTGGACCGGTGGCGCGACCGGCCGGCCGGTGGGCAACGGCAGCCGGTCTTCGTGTACGTGTACGGCGTCCCGGGACAGCCGTGACCACCCTGGCCGTGCCGCCGGGCGCCGATCTGCTGTGGCATCGCGACTTCCGGCTGTTCTGGGCCGGGCAGACCACCAGCCGGTTCGGTAGTTCCATCACCTCGGTGGCGTTGCCGCTGGTCGCGGTCGGCACCCTGCACGCCTCCACGATGCAGGTCGCGATGTTGCAGGCCGCCGCCTGGGTGCCGTGGCTGCTGATCGGGCTGCCCGCCGGAGTCTGGGTGGACCGGCTGCCGCGCCGGCCCGTCCTGCTGGTGTGCGACCTCGTCGGGCTGACACTGTTGCTCAGCGTGCCGGTCGCGGCCTGGCTGGGGGTCCTCGGGATCGGGCAGCTGCTCGCGGTGGCGTTGCTGGCCGGTGTGGTGTCGGTGTTCTTCCAGACCGCCTACCAGGTGTACCTGCCGTCGCTACTGGACACCGGCCGCCTGGCCGAGGGCAACGCGAGACTCCAGGGCAGCGAGGCCAGCGCCCAGGTCGCGGGCCCCGGCGCGGCCGGTCTGCTGGCGCAGGCCTTCGGCGCGGTCGCCGGGCTGGCCGCCGACGCCGTCACGTTCCTGATCTCCGGGATCTGCCTGCTGGCCATGCGGCACCGCGAACCGGACCGGACCACACCGGCCGCCCGGCGGGCGCTGCGCTCCGAGATCGGCGCCGGACTACGGTTCCTGATCCGGGACCCGTACCTGCGGGTGATGGCCCTGTACGGGGCCGTCGCCAACCTGGCGATGCACGGCTACCAGGCGATCCTGATCGTCTTCCTGATCCGCGAGGTGGGACTCAGCCCCGGCACCGTCGGCCTCACGGTCGCCGCGATGAGCACCGGCGGGGTCGTCGGCGCGCTGCTGGCCACCCGGATCGCCCGGCGTTTCGGTACCGCGCACGGCATGCTGCTCTGCCAGATCGGGGCGGCACCGTTCACGCTGCTGATCCCGATGACCGGCCCCGGAGCGCGGCTGGCCCTGCTGATCACCGCCGGAGTGGTCATCGGTGCCGGAGTCGTCGCCGCGAACGTGATCAAAGGCAGTTTCCGGCAGGCGTACACCCCCCGGCACCTGCTCGGCCGGGTCCTGACCGGCATGCAACTGCTCAACTACGGCACGATCCCGGTGGGCGCGCTGCTCGGCGGCGTGCTGGGCACCACCCTGGGCCTGCGCCCGGCGCTGTGGCTCACCACCGGCCTGACGGTGGCCGCCACCGGCATCCTGCTGCTCGGCCCGATCCGCGAGCACCGCGACCTGCCGTCCACCCCGGTCGGCAGCGGCGGCTCATGAGGCCCTATTCGGGGGCGCGCTGGCGCTGCCGCAGGTAGGCCAGGACCGCCTCACGGGTGGTTCGCACCCCGAACAGGGCCCGTGCCTCGGCGATGCGGCGGTTGGCGGTGCGCAGCGACAGGAATTCGGCGGCGGCCGCCGCGGCGATGGTGTCACCGGCGGCCAGGCGGTCGAGCAGGGCGCGTTGTTCGGGGATCAGGTTGGCCAGGGGGTCGCCGCCGTCGACGCCCTGATTGACCGGGCCGAGGCGGGACAGGTCGTCGATCAGGGCCCGGCCGGCGGCTGATTCGGTGTCGCAGACGGCGACGACTCCGGCGCCGCGGGCGGCCGCGAGGACGGCGAGTTGCGCGGATTCGGTGTCGTCGTCGCCGATGCGGCCGTGCAGCACCAGGTGAGCGGCGCCGACGTCCCAGGTGGGGTCGGGCAGGGCGAAACCGGCCCGGGCGGTCCATCCCTCGCGGGCCAGCCGGCGCAGAACGGTGTCTGCTTCGGCGGAAGTGGCTACTACGTGGCGTGGAGCGTCGTCGGGCTGTCGTATCACCGGCCATCCTCGCTGGGTTCGAAGGGTTCGGGCCCTGCTGCCGGGGTGACGGCGAAGGCCAGTGCGGCGGCTTCGGTACGGGTGCGGGCGGCGAGTTTGCGCATGCTGGCCCGGATGTGGGTGTCGACGGTCTCGGCGGAGATGCCGAGTTGCCCGGCGATGCGGCGGGTGGGTTCCCCGGCGGCGACCAGGCGCAGCACGTCGAGTTCGCGGCGGGTCAGGCGCCCGTCGGAGCGGGGGCTGCGGGTGTCACGCTGGATCTGGTGGCGGCGCAGTCCGCGGCGGGCGCGCCCGGCCAGCACGGTCAGCCCGGCGGTGTCGGCGAGTTCTTCGGCGCGCAGCAGGGCCGCGACTGCGGTGTCGCGGTCGGTGCCGGTCAGTCCGGCGGCGATCAGGCAGCGGATCTGTTCGCGCAGTGACACCGGTTGCCAGCTGTCGGCGGCGGTGTCGAGTCCAGACCCGACGGCCCAGGCGGTCAGGGTGCGGCGGGCCGGGGCCGGCAGGTCGACGGGGATCGCCGGGCTGCCGGGTTCGCCGAGGTCGTAGGCGGCCCAGCGGGCGGTGATCGCGTGGAGTCCGGCGAGCAGGCCGTGGCCGGCGTCGGCCGGGATCCGGGCGGCGCGGTCGGGTTGGCCGTCGAGCCAGGCGGCTTCGCGGGCGACCCAGTCGGCGGCCGGGTGGGCCGGGGCGTGGTCGAGGCGGGCGCGGGCGGCGGCGAGCAGGCCGGTGTCGGCTTCGATCAGGGCGGTCGCGGCGGTGGCGTAGGCCCGGGCCTGGGCGGGCAGGGCCAGGTCGGTGAGGTTCGCGGCCCGGCGCAGCACGCCTTCGGTGCCGTCCCAGGACAGTTCCGCCGGGAAACCGGGGCCGTGCAGGGCCAGGGCCCAGTCGGAAGCGGCCAGGAAACGGGTCTGCCACCCGTACGCCAGCGCCTGTCCGGCGGCCTCGGCCGCCTGCAACGCCGCGCCGGCCGCCTCGACCAGGCGGCCTTCAGCGGCGAGGTGTTCCACCAGGAGCCACGACGACCAGCGGGCGATCAGCGGGTCGTCGAAGCGGGCGGCCTCGGCCAGGGCGGTGTCCCAGCCGGGTAGCCGGTGGGTGGCCCGGACCGCGGCCAGCGCGGCGGTGATGCCCGGCGGTGGCGACGGATGCCGCACGGCGATCTTGTCGGCGAGTTCGAGGGCACTCATCGGTTCGGCGGTCAGGGTGGCCAGCAGCACGACCCGGTCGCGGGCGGCGACCACCGCGGCGGTCGCGGTGTCCGGTACCGGGCGGACCGCGTCGCGGGCGGCGGCCGGCTCCCCGGCCTGCAGCAGGGCCTCGCCGCGCAGCACCGCGGCTTCCAGGGCGAGCGGGTCGGGTGCCGGGCCGGGGACGATGCTCGCGGCCAGCGGGCGCAGCACGTCGGCGGCGTCCGGGGCCCGGCCGGTGGCCAGTGCCGCGTCGGCGGCGGCCAGCCGCACCCGCGGGTCGACCGGAGTGTCCAGGCCGCACGCGAACAGCAGCAGGGCACAGCGTTGCGCGCCGACGCTGTGGTCGGCGGCGGCCAGAGCCTTGCGGTAGGCGCCGGCCGGGTCGCCGGCGGCGGCGAGATGCCGGGCGGCTTCGGCGGGCGGCGTCAGGTCGGCGAGACGGGCGTGCATCTCGGCGCGGGCGGGCGCGTCGAGCAGGCCGGCGGCGGTCTCGGCGACGTACGCCGACACCGGGATCAGCGAGCCGCCGGTCTCGGCGGTGACCAGGCCCGCGGCGAGCAGGTCGGCGGCGCCGGTGCCGAGCAGGGCCGGGGCTGCGGGCCGGCCGAGCAGCCCGAGTGCGGCCAGGGCGGTGCGGGCCGGTCGGGGCAGGTCGGCCAGGGCGGCGGCGATCGCGTACGCCACCTGGTCGATGTCCTCGCCGATCGGCGCGCGACCGGCGGCGGCCTGCCGGGCCAGCGCGATGACCGCCAGGGGGTTGCCGCCGGCCCGGGCGATGACCGTGGCGGCGGCCTGTTCACCGAGACCACCGGCGGTCTGGCGCACCAGGGCGGCGGCCTCGGCGGCGGTCAGTGGCGGCACCGGCAGCCAGGCGGTGGCGGCGTCGCGCAGTGCGGCGGCCAGCGGTTCGGGCAGCCGGTGCGGGGTGCGCAGCGCGACCAGGACCCGGCAGGAGCGGGCCAGGTGCGGCAGGGCGGCGAGGGTGGCCGGGTCGGCGTGCTGCAGGTCGTCCAGCACCAGCAGGCCGCCGCGCACCCGGGAGCGGACCGCTTCGGCGAGCAGCGGGACGTCGTCGGCGGGCAGCCGGGCGCGGACCGCCCGGGACAGGGCCAGGGCCGGGACTTCGGCCAGCATGGCCAGGCCGCCGCCGAGGTGGACGGGGCCGGGGACCGTGGCGGCGATGCGGCGCAGCAGTGTGGAACGTCCGCAGCCGGGTGGGCCGGTGAGCACGACGAGGGCGGGCCCCTGGCGCAACACGGTACGGGCGGCCGTCTCGGGCTCGTCCGTCACCTGTGCTCCCCCCTTGTCGACGTCACTGGCACGAACACGGGATCCCGGCCGGTCCGGGTGCGTCCGTAGTCTGTGGTGCGAGAACCACTGCTACCGAAAGGTCCCTTCGTGACGACGACATCCGCGATACGCACATTGTCGCCGACGGTGTGCTGCGCTGACGAGTCGAAGTGACCGGTCAGCTCACCACGGGGATCGCGACGCTGTGTCACGAGATCGTCACCCGGGTATCCTCCGATGCTGGTCAACAGGTCCGGCAGATCAGCAATCGGCTTCACGATCCGTTACGAGTGGCGATCGCGGGCCGCTTGAAAGCCGGAAAGTCGACACTAGTCAACGCGATGATCGGCCGTCGTGTCGCCCCCACCGCGGCCGGCGAGTGCACGCGCGTGGTCACCCGGTTCCGTTACGGGCCGGCCGACCGCATCGACGTCGTCACCCGTGACGGTGAACGCCACAGTCTTCCCCTGGACGACGACGGCATGGTCCCGGCCCGTCTCGGCGTGCCCGCCACCCGGATCGCGTACGTCGACGTGGCCCTGACCTCCGACCGGCTGCGGGACCTGACCGTCGTCGACACCCCCGGTCTGGCGTCCACCGACACCGCCGGCAGCGCCCGCGCCGAAGCCGCCGTCGGCATCGACGACGACTCCGCCGACGAGGTGGCCGCCGCCGAAGCCGTCGTCTACGTCTTCACCCAGGCTGTGCGCGCCGACGACGTGCGCGCCCTGGAGGCCTTCCACACCGCCTCGGCCCGCCTGGCGACCAGCCCGATCAACGCGATCGGCGTGCTGGGCAAGGTCGACACCCTGGTCGGCGGGGCCGGTGACCCGTGGCCGGTCGCCGAACCCCTGGCCCGCCAGCAGGCCGGGCTGCTGCTGCGCACCGTCGGCGACGTCGTACCGGTCGCGGGCCTGCTCGCCGAGACCACCACCGCCGGGCGGCTCACCGGCACCGACCGCGACGCCCTCGCCGCGCTGGCCGCGCTGCCCGCCGACGACCTGCGGATCCTGCTGCTGTCGGCCGACCTGTTCCGCACCCGCCCCGCACCGCTGGGCCCCGACCAGCGCGAACGCCTGCTGATCCGGCTCGACCTGTACGGCATCGGCTACGCCTGCGCGCTGCTGGCCGCCGAACCGCGCCTGGGCACCGGCGAACTGGTACGCCGGCTGTGTGCCGCGTCCGGCCTGGACCGGCTCACCGCCACCGTCGACCAGACGTTCCGCTGGCGTTCCGACGCCATCAAAGCCGGCTGGGCGCTGACCCGGCTGGAACGCCTGGCCTCCTTCGACCCGCAGTCGCGCCCGGTCATCCGCGACGCCGTCGAACAGGCCCTGCGTGACCCCGCCTACCACCGGCTGCGGCTGCTGGACGCCGCCCAGCGGGCCGCCACCGGCGCCGTGACCCTGCCACCGGACTGGGAGCAGGAACTGATCCGGCTGGCCACCTCCGACGACCCGCGCTGGATCCTGCGGCTACCCGAAGCCGACGCCGGGCAACTGGCCAGTGCCGCGGTGCTGGCCGCGGGACGCTGGCGGGCGTACGCCGTCGACGGCGCCGGACCCGCCCAGGCCCGTCTCGCGCACGTCGCCCACCGCGGTTTCCAGCTGCTCGCCCAGGAGGTACGCCAGTGCAGGACCTGACCGCCCTGCTGGACGACGCCGTCCGCGACACCGTCTCCTACCTGCGCACCGCCGACCCGGACGCGGCCGCCGACCTGGTCGAGTTGCGCCGCGCCCACCTGACCCGCCCCGGTGTGGTCGTCGTCGGCGAGACCAAACGCGGCAAGAGTTCCCTGATCAACGCGCTGCTCGGGGTGCCCGGCCTGTCCCCGGTCGACGCCGCCGTCACCACCGCCGCCTACCTGAGTTTCGTGCCCGGCAGCGTGTTCTCGGCGCGGGCGTGGCTGCCCGGCGGCGCGGAGATCGAGATCGACTCCCTCGACGAGTGGGCCCGCGGCAAGCAGCGCACCCGCAAGATCGAGGTCACCCATCCGGCGCCGCTGCTGCAGTACCTGACGCTGCTGGACACCCCCGGCGCCGGCGGCCTGGACCCGGTGCACGCCACCATCGCCCTGGACGCGGTCCGCCGCGCCACCGCGCTGCTGTTCGTCGCCGACGCGTCCGCCCCGCTGTCGCAGCCCGAATTGGACTTCCTGGCCGCCGCCACCGAACGGGTCGACGCCGTCGTCTTCGCCCTCACCAAGATCGACGCCTACCCGCAGTGGCGGACCATCGCCGAGGACAACCGATCCCTGCTGCAGGCGCACGCACCCCGGTTCGCGGCCGCGCCCTGGTTCCCGGTCAGTGCCCGCCTCGCCGAGATCGCCCTGACCGCCGACCCGGCCACCCGCGACACCCTGGCCGCCGAGTCCAAGGTGCCCGACCTGCAGCACGCCCTGGTCGAACTCGCCGGCCGCGGCCACCAGCTACGGCTGGCCAACGTGCTGCGCGCCGCGCACCGCGACCTGACCCGGCTGCGTGACGCCGGCGACCAACGGGTGAAGGCGTCCGCCGCCGACCCGGCCGCCCAGGCCGCCACCCGCGCCGAACGCGCCGCCCTGGCCGCCCGCAAACGCACCGAGTCCCGGCAGTGGACGCTGAGACTCAACACCGAGATCCAGCACGCCCGGGTCGCGGTCGTCGGGCATCTGCGGACCCGGATCACCGAGGTCCAGCACGACTACGCCCGCCGCATCGACACCGCCGGCAGTGAAGCGCTGTCCGCGCTGCCGGACGAACTCGACACCCAGCTGCAGGCGGTCGCCGCGCAGATGTCGGCGACGCTGGAGGACACCTACCGCGACGTGGCCGAGAAGGTCCTTGCCGACACGTTCGACCCGGCCCTGGTCAGCGCGACTCTGCGGCACACCATGACGGCCGGGCCACCGCGTGACGGTGCGGGCGACAACGTACTGATCGCCCTGTCCGCCGGCGGGATCGCGCTGATCGCCGGGCGAGGCGCGATGATCGGGCTGTCCGCGGTGGCCGGTGCCGGATTCCTGATCCCGTTCGCCGGCCTCGGACTCGGGCTGGCCGCCGGTGGGTACGTCATCTACCGGCGCCGCGTGCACACCGACCGCCGGCACGCCCACACCTGGCTGCGTGACGTGCTCGGCGAGGCCCGGGCCGCGCTCACCGACGAGATCAGCGGCCGGTTCACCGACCTGCAGTACTCCCTCGCGGTCGCGCTCGACGACGCCATCGAACGCCGGCTGCGCGAACTCGACGCCCTGATCGCCGAGATCGACGCCGCGGCCGCCGAGGACGCGGCCGGCCGGGCGAAACGGCGGGCCGCCGCCACCACCGACCGTGACGCCGCCGCCGCCCGGCTGCGGCAGGCCGACGAAGCCCTGTTGCGCGCCCGTTCCCTGACCCCCGCTCCCATCGACGAAGGACTCCGATGACCGACCACTGGGACCACGACGATTTCGACTTCGACCTGCCGGACGACGTGCACACCCCTGATCTGCCGTCGCTGGAGCATGTCGATCTTGACCTTCCGGATCTGCCCGACCTTCCGGACCTGCCGGAGATCGATATCCCGGACCTGCCCGATGTAACGGAGACGGTCGCCGACGACCTGTTCCCCCCGTCCCTCGACGTCGACCTGCCGGAACCGATCGACGGTTTCCCCTGGGTCGACACCACCACCCTGGGCGCGCCCGACCTGCAGGGCTTCGTCCCGCCGGCCGAGACGGTCACCCCGGAGGAACTCGCCGCCCACGCCGGTGTCGAGATTCCGCCCGGCGCCGACCCGTGGACGTTCCTGGCCGGTTCCGACGATCCGGCCACCGCGGCCCTGGCCCGCTGGTGGACAACGGATGAACGGTGATCCACGTCTCCCGCTGCGAGCGTGAGAGTGGCATCATGACCGCGCACCGACCACATCCCAGGAGCGCGTCACATGTCAAGCACCACCCTCGCGGGTAAACGGGAACGCACCGGCTGGTACTTCTACGACTGGGCGAACTCGGCGTTCTCCACCACCGTCATCACGGTGTTCCTCGGCCCGTTCCTGACCAGCATCACCGAACGGGCCGCCGGCTGCGCGATCGACGCCGACGCGTGCGACGGCACGGTCCACCCGTTCGGTATCCCGGTGGCGGCCGGCTCGTACTACGCCTACCTGGTGTCGCTGTCGGTGCTGCTGACGGTGTTCGTGCTGCCGGTGATGGGCGCGATCGCCGACCGGGCGCCGCGCAAGAAGCCGCTGCTGGCCGGGGCCGCGTTCACCGGTGCCGCCGCGACCATCGCGATGGCGTTCGTGACCGGTGACCGTTACCTGCTCGGCGGCCTGCTGTTCATGGTCGCGAACATCGCGTTCGGGGCCGCGATCGTCGTCTACAACTCGTTCCTGCCGCAGCTGGCCGGACCCGACGACCGGGACCGCATCTCCAGCCGCGGCTGGGCCATCGGCTACCTCGGCGGCGGGGTCCTGCTGCTGCTGAACCTGGTCGCGGTGATGTCACTGTCGGAAGAGGGCAACCCGCAGCGCACCCTGGACCTGGCCCGCTGGTCGATCGTGTCGGCCGGTGTCTGGTGGGCGATCTTCACCATCGTGCCGTTGCTGTGTCTGCGCGAACACCCCGGAGCCGCCGCCACCGAGGCCGCCGCGCCGGGCAACATCATCACCAGCGGATTCCGGCAGCTCGGCCGCACGATCAAGGGCATGCGCGCGTACCCGCTGACGCTGGCCTTCCTCGGCGCCTACCTGATCTACAACGACGGCATCCAGACCGTGATCGCCCTGGCCAGCCAGTTCGGCAGCGAGGAACTGGGCCTCGACCAGTCCACTCTGATCATCACGATCCTGATCGTGCAGTTCCTGGCCTTCGGCGGCGCCCTCGCCCTCGGCGCCCTCGCCACCCGGATCGGCGCCCGTAAGACCATCCTGCTGGCCCTGGCACTGTGGCTGGGCGTGGTGGTCGCCGCGTACTGGCTGCCGGAAGGCGAACCGATCCCATTCATGCTGCTCGGCGCCGGCATCGGCATCGTGATGGGCGGCAGTCAGGCCCTGTCGCGCAGCCTGTTCTCCCAGCTCATCCCGGAAGGCAAAGAGGGCGAGTACTACGGCTTCTACGAGATCAGCGACAAGGGCACCAGCTGGCTGGGCCCGCTGTTCTTCGGCCTGATCTTCCAGATCACCAACAGCTACCGGGCCGGCATCGTGTCACTGGTGGTGTTCTTCCTGCTCGGCGGCATCCTGCTGGCCCTGGTGCCGTTGCGGCGCGCCATCGTCGCGGCCGGCAACACCCCGCCCACACTGATCTGATGGACATCGTCATCGATCCGGACTCGCCGGTCGCCCCCTACGAGCAGGTCCGGCTGCGGATCGCCGCGCTGGCCGCCGACGGGGAACTCGCGGCCGGCACCCGGCTGCCCGCCGTCCGCGCTCTGGCCACCGGCCTGGGCCTGGCCGCGAACACCGTCGCGCGCGCCTACCGCGAGCTGGAGGCGGCCGGTCTGGTCGAGACCCGCGGCCGGCACGGCACGGTGATCACCGCGAAGGCGGCCGGCACGTCCGGGCAGGCCCAGCGCGCCGCGATCGCCTACGCGGAGCGGACCCGGTCTCTCGGTGTTCCGGCGAGCGTGGCGCTGGCCCTGGTCAAGGCCGCTTTGGAAGACCATTGATCGGTACGAGCAGGTAGCCCTTCGCCGTACCACCACTCCCCTGGCGGCCTCGCGAGGCGGGCACGGGTCCGGGCCGACGGCGCGACCGCCGGGCCGAGGCGACGGTCACCATGATCAACGCGATAGGGTGCCCGCCGATGGGTGCCGACGCGGAGATCCACGTCTTCGACTACCAGCGTTACCGGACCGAGGTCGTCCCGGCGCTGGTGGACCTGTTGCGTACCGGCGAACCCGGCCCGTTCCTGATCGCGTTCTTCCGTGACACCGCCGCCAGCCACCGGATGGACTTCACCGCCCGGTGGCCGCGGATGGCCGCCCACCTGCGGACCCCGCCGACCGACCTGGCCCGGCACTGCACCTGGCTCGGCCCCGACCTGCGGCACCGGCCCGAACCCTGGCTCGGCACACCCCGCGCCGACCAGCGCCACGACCTGGTGTGCCCGTCCCGGACCTGCCCCGAACGCGGCCACTGCCTGCTGCACGGCGACCGGGCCGGCGCCGAAAACGTCAACATCCTCTTCGAGGCCCTGGTCACGGCCTGCTGCCTGGACCGGCCGCAGTTCGTCGGCCGCACCCAGGATCCGCTCGACTACTGGCCACTGCTGGACGCCTGGCGGGTCCCGGCCGGCGATCCGCTGCGCCGGTTGCTGGCCGCCCTGGCCGACCGGGGCGCGGTGCTGGGCTACGGATTCGGCGTGACCGAGGGCGTACACGGCTGGCTCACCGAAGCCGAGACCGCCGACCTGGCCCACCGCCTGACCGCTCTGCCGCTGCCCCGCTACGAGCCCACCTACGAGGCGATGCGCGACCTGCACTACGTCAGCATGAGCCGCGCGGCCCAGGCCCGCACCGCCGCACCGCCGCCCGGCCCGTCCTGGCTGGAGGTGAGCCTGTCGTTCGTCCGCACCGTCGCGGTGATCGCCGCCGCCGAGAACCGGGCCGTGCTGTGGGGCAACGACGTCGGCCACGACCACTGGATCGACCACTTCCTGGACTGACCGGCTCGGGTCGTGAATTCCGGACCGCTCGGCGCGGGATCGCATTGCAGTTGCATCGCCAACGCAGTACCTTCGTAGCCATACAGTCGTATTGCATTCGGGGGAACAGATGTCACTCATCGTCGCCCTGTCCGAGGTCTCCGTCGAACTGGCCTACCTGGTGGGCGGCAAGGCAGCCGGCCTCGGCGAGCTGATCCGCAACGGGGAACGGGTGCCGCCGGGATTCTGCGTCACCACCCGGGCGCACCGCTCCGGCACGCTCCCCCGGGCCGAGATCCTCGCGGCGTACCAGCGGCTCGGCGCCGGCCCGGTGGCGGTGCGTTCCAGCGCGACGGCCGAGGATCTGCCGGACGCCAGCTTCGCCGGGCAGCAGGACACCGTCCTGGACGTGACCGGCCCGGACGCGCTGCTCGCCGCGGTGGAGACCTGCTGGGCGTCGCTGCACAGCGCCCGCGCCATCGCCTACCGCCGGGCCCACGACATGGACGACCCGACGGTCGCGATGGCCGTCATCGTGCAGCGGATGGTCGACGCGCAGGCCGCGGGTGTGCTGTTCACCGCCAACCCGCTGACCGGGCGCCGGACCGAGATGCTGGTGGACGCCGCCCCCGGACCCGGTTCGGCCGTGGTGGACGGCGCCGGCGCGGCCGACCACTACGTCCTCGACGGGTCACCGCCGGACGCCGGTGGCTGCCTGACGGCGGCGCACCTGGACGAACTGCGGTCGGTCGGTGCGCGCGTCCAGACGCAGTTCGGCGTACCGCAGGACGTGGAGTGGGCGATCGACCGGCAGGGCACGACGTGGCTGCTGCAGTCCCGCCCGATCACCACCCTGTTCCCGGCGCCCCCGGCCACCGGCACCGAGCCACGCGTCTACCTGGAGTTCGGCCACGTCCAGGGGATGCTGCAGCCGGCCACCCCGCTCGGCATGTCGACCCTCCGGACGCTGATCGCCGGGATGCTTGCGCCGCTCGGCGTCCGGGCGGACATCGTCGACATCGGCGGGCGCCTCTACGGCGACCTGACCGACATGGCCCGCGATCCCGCCACCCGCGGCCGACTGGTCAAGATCCTCGCGGTCGACTTCGGCCCCCGCGCGCAGGCGGCGATGGAGCACGTCCTGCTCGACCCCCGGTTCGCGCCACGGCGCCCCACCAAGCGCGGATCCGGCGCGGCCACGCCGTCGCTGCGGACGGCGGGACAGGCGCTCGCCGGCATCAGCCGTGCGCTCGCCCGACCCCAGGCGGCCCGGGCACGGATGATGCGCGCCGTCGACCGGCTCCGGCTGGCCTCGGCTCCTCCGCCGGACCTGCGCACCACCGCCGACCGGCTGTGCTTCGTGCAGGACGACGATCCGACCGACGTCGCCGGCGAGCTCACCTGGCCGATCGTGGCCGGCATGCTCGCCGCGGCGCTGCCGGCCCGGCTGCTGACGGGCGTGGCCACCGCCGATGAGATCCACACCGTGCTCGCCGGGATGCCGCACAACGTCACCATCGAGATGGACCTCGCGCTGTGGCGCCTCGCCCAGGACGCGGCCACCCACAAGGAGCTGCTGCTGAACACCCCGCCGGACGAGTTGGCCGCCCGGTACCTGGATGGCGAACTGCCGGAGATCGGGCTCGCGGAGTTCCTGGACACCTACGGGCACCGCGGCGCCGCCGAGGTCGACCTCGGCGTGCCGCGCTGGGCCGAGGATCCGACCCCGGTGCTCGCCGCCGTCGCCAACTACCTGCGGCTCGACGACCCGGAGCAGGCGCCCGACCGGCGGTTCGCGCGAGCCGCTGCGGCAGCCGAGGCCGCCCTGCCCGGCCTGATCGCGCGCGCCCGGCACCGGCGGCCCGTACGCGGGCGGCTCGCCGGGTTCCTGCTGCGCCGCGCCCGGGCGCTGGCCGGCCTGCGCGAGAGCGGCAAGTTCGCCGGTCTGTACCGGCTGCGGGCGATGCGTGCGCAACTGCTGATCATCGGCGCCGACCTGGCCGCGGGCGGCCTGCTCGCCGCGCCCGGAGACATCGTGTTCCTCACCCTCGACGAGGTGCACACCGCGGTGCACCAGGGCGCCGACCACCGCGACACGGTCACCGCCCGCCGCCGCGTGCACCAGCGCGAACTACGCCGCAAGACGGTACCGGTGGCGCTGCTGTCAGACGGTACCGACGTTGAGGCCGTGCTGCCGGCCGCGGCCGCCGACGACGGTGCCCTCATCGGCGTCGGGGCGGCGGCGGGCCGGGCGACCGGACCCGCCCGGATCGTCGACGACCCCGCCACCGCCCGGATCGAACCAGGCGAGATCCTTGTCGCCGCGACCACCGACCCAGGCTGGACACCGCTGTTCCTGACCGCCGCCGCGCTGGTCACCGAGACCGGAGCGATCATGGCGCACGGCCCGACTGTGGCCCGCGAGTACGGCATCCCCGCCGTCATCTGCGTGCCCGGCGTCACTCACCGGATCCGCACCGGCCAAGTGATCACCGTGGACGGCGCCACCGGCACCGTCACCATCGACCGCCCCTGACTCCCCCCCTGCCCCGCGACAAGGACGACGATGAGCCAGACCAGCACCCCCACTCGCAAGACCGTCGGCCCGCTGCTGCGCCGCGCAGCCGAGATGGAACGGGTCGCCTGGCGCAGCCTGTACCTGTGGCTGCGACGCCGGCCGCCCGTGTCGGACCCGGGCGACGCACCCTTCGCCTACGTAGGCGTGATCAAGCCGATCCTCGGCGTCTTCATCGTGCTGTCCGCGATCGAGATCCCCATCTTCGACACCGTGGTCGCACATGTTGTGCCGTGGCGCCCAGCCCGCTGGATCGTGCTCGGGCTCGGCGTCTGGGGCCTGCTGTGGATGTTCGGCTTCCTCGCCACCATGACAGTGCACCCGCACATCGTCGGCGACCGGGGCATCCGCGTGCGCCACGGCGCAAACATCGACCTCACTATTCCGTGGGACGAAGTCGCGTCGGTGTCCAAACGCTACCGCTCGGTGCCGACCAACAAGTCCGTGCAGTTCGACAACGACGGCGAACACCGCGTACTGAACGTCGCGGTCGGCAAGCAGACCAGCATCGACGTACGGCTACGCAGCCCGCTGACCTTCGACCTGCCGACCGGAACAAGCGAACCCGTCGACGAGGTACGGCTCTACGCCGACGGATTCCCCCGCGGCCGCCGGGCCACCGCCACTGTCTGACTGAAAGCATCGGTGCCATGCCCAAGAAAGTCGATCACCAAGAACGACGTGCGCTGATCGCCGCCGCCCTCATGCGGGTCGCCGCGGCGCGCGGGCTGGAGGCGGTCAGCCTGCGCCACGTCGCCGCCGAGGCCGGCGTCTCAGCGGGCATGGTGCAGCACTACTTCGCCACCAAGGACGAGATGATGGCGTTCGCGATGGCCGTGGTCCGCGGCCGCAGCCAGACCCGGGTCACCGAGTCCATCGCCCGGCTGGGCGCCGCACCAACCCCGCCGCGGCTGCTGATACGTACGATCATCACCGCCCTGCTGCCGCTCGACGAGCAGAGCAGCGACAACGCCCGGGTAGCACTGGCCTTCCTCGCCTACACCGCGGTACGCCCAGCGGCCGGACTCCGCGAGGACACCACCGAACTGCTGTCGTTCATCGCCGACCTGCTGCCCAGCCCGGACGCCGGCACAGCCGCCGGCGGTCTGCTCGCCCTCATGGAAGGCCTCGGCCTCTACCTGGTCAGCGGCAAGTACACCGCCGAGCAGGCACTAGCCGTGCTCGACGCGCACCTCGACAAGCTGTTCCCGTAGGGCCCTCCTGTGCGCCACGTGGTTCTTGAACCGCTGCACCGTGGCGGCCGGAGCCGGCGTCTTGAGCCGGTCGAAGTCGCTGCGCCGGGTCACCTGATCAACCACCGGCCCCGTTCTCCCAGCCGAAGTCAACTGATCCCCGGCCCCGTTTCCGGGTCACGGGGTGTGGATCCGGTCGACCTTGACGGTGAGGATGACGCGTTCTTCCTGTTCGCCGCCGAAACCGGGATAGGGCCGGCCGATGTACTTCTGGGACAACTCGTCGATGTTCTCCCGCGCGCCGTCCGTGGTGGCGGTCACGACACTGCCGCGCAGCGCCCAGGAGCGCGACGGCGCGGCCGGATCGGCGATCCCGATGGCGATGCGCGGGTCACGGGTGAGGTTGCGGGTCTTCTGGTGGGTGACCACCGTGTTGATCAGGACGTGTTGGCCGTCGGTGCCGGCCCAGGTCTGGGAGATCTGCGGCGATCCGTCGGGCATCAGGGTGGTGACGAAGCAGATCGCCTTGGTGTGCAGAACAGCGAGGAGGTCGTCGGGCAGGGCCATGATGGGCGGAACCTTCATTTCTTGTCGTGGTACAGGTGGTTGATGACCGCCTCGTCCGGCGGGTCGCCGGACAGGTCGGCATGCCGCAGACCGGCCAGGGCGATGGTGAGAGCACGGCGCCACAGTTGCGGGGCGACGGTCCGGGAGGCGTCCATGACGCTGCCGACCATCACGTGCACGGCGGCGAAGTCGGCGGGCGTCGCTCCCGCGGGTAGCTGGCCCGCACGGACAGCCCGGGCGATGAGCTCCGCGACGAGCGGAGTCATCTGCTCGTGGGCCCGCTGCACCAGTGTGGTGGCCTGGTCACGGCTGCGCAGCAGTTCTCCGAGTCCCCGGCTCTGCGCCTCGATCTCGAGTTGCCGCTCCAGGAACCAGGCGAGCCCGGCCCAGGCGTCGTCGTACCGCGAGGCTTGGGCGGCGAAGCCGATCACCGTCTCGATGTGCTCGCTGAACAGGGCGTCGAGCAGGTCCTGCCGGCGCGGGAAGCGCCGGTACATCGTGCCCATCCCGGTACCGGCGGCCCGGGCGATGTCTTCGTAGGAGACGTCCAGCCCTTCGGCGGCCATCAGCTCATACGCCGTGCGCAGCAGCAACTGACGGTTCCGCTCGGCATCACGGCGCAGGGCGGGGGACGACTCGGTCACGTGCCCGATCGTACGCAAGTGGAATAGATCTTCCAAGTGGAATTTTTATTCCGATTTCCGGGCCGGCGGGCTGACCGCTTCAAAGTAAGAGACTTTGCGTATCTTAAGGCTGGGCGCTATCGTGACTTTAGAGACGGAAAGTTTCTTATTGCAGGGTCGTTCGTGGTCAGCTGAGGACCAAAGGGAGAAAGATGGTGTCGACGATCTCGACGATGTCCACATCGGGCACGGCCCGTGAGGTCATGAGCAGCTCGTGCCGGAAGAGATCCTCCGGGAGCCGGACGATGCGCGGGGTGAGTCTCGACGGGTCGATCTCGCCGCGGATGGCCGCGCGGTCGACGATCTCCTGCATCGCGGACCGCTGGCCGGCCGACAGCGTCACGCGCAGGTCGTCGATGCTCGTGCCGGTCGCGCGATGGAGATCACCGAGCTGGGCGATCAACGCCAGGGCCAGAGCGAGGCGACGCTCGTTGACCTGGCGCAGCAACGCGATGACATCGCCGCGCAGACTGCCGGTGTCCGGCACGGTCACCGGGTCCCGGTCCCGTCCGGCGATGTGCAGCAACGCCGCCCGCACCAGTTCGCCTTTGCTCGGCCAGCGACGGTAGACCACGGATTTGCTGGTCCCGGCCCGCTCGGCGACGCTCTCCGGGCTGAGCGACTCGTAACCGCGATCCGTCAGCTCCGCCCAGGCCGCATCGAGCAGGGCGTCTTCGAGCGCTGCCCCGCGCCGGCGTGTCGCTGGTGTGGTGCCCATCGTGAATCCTCCGTCCGGCCGCCACCAAAAAGATACTTCCGGTTTCTTACCCGGTCCGACACCGGGGTCCGTCCCGTCCCCTCTCACCGCGAAAGAAGGCACCCCATGCGCATCCTCGTCTCCGGAGCCGGCATGGCCGGCCTCGCCGCCGGTATCAACCTCGGCGCCACCGGCCATGACGTCACCATCGTCGAGCGCGCCGGCCACCTGCGGGTCAACGGCTCACCCGTCGACGTACGCGGGGACGCCCTCGACGTCGCCCGCGCGATGGGTGTCCTCGACCGGATCCAGGCCCGCCGGGTCACCATGACCGAGCGAGCCCAGTTCGTCGACGCCACCGGCACCCTGGTCGCTGAACTGCCCGTCAGCGAGATCAGCGACTCCGAGCAGGACATCGAGATCCCTCGCGAGGACCTGGCCCGCGTCCTGCATGAGGCTCTGACCCGCACGACGTCACTCGTGTTCGGGGAATCCATCGCCGAGCTCCACGACGACGGCACCGGCGTCGAGATCACCTTCACCTCCGGCAAACAGGACCGGTTCGATCTGGTCGTCGGCGCCGACGGACTGCACTCGCTGACTCGCCGGCTCACCTTCGGGCCGGAGAGCGACTACCTCGAACACCTCGGCTTCTACGTCGCTCTCACCAACCTGACCGCCCCGCACGACAGCGGGCGTACCAGCCCGTTCCTCAACTGGCCGGGTCACCTGATCGGCATCGCGCACTATCACGACACCGCGCTCGGTGTCCTCAACTTCCGCTCCGACTGGATCGACTACGACTACCGCGACCTGGACGCCCAGAAGCGCATCCTGCTCGACGCCTTCGCCGGCCACGACGAATGGCGCGTTCCGGAGATCCTCGATGCCGTGCGTCACGACCCGGAGCTGTACTTCGACTCGGTCAGCCAGATCCACATGCCGACCTGGCACCAGGGGCGTGTCGTGCTGGTCGGCGACGCTGCGCACTGCGCCTCCAACCTGTCCGGGCGCGGCGCCTCCCTGGCCCTCACCGGCACCTGGCTGCTCGCGCAGGCTCTGCTCCACCACCCGCACGACCTCGAAGCAGCCTTCGGCGAGTACGAGGACAAGCAGCGCCCGTACGTCACCCACGCTCAGGACAGCGCCGGCCCCGGCGGTGAGCTCCTGATGCCCGCCACCCAGCAGGCGCTGGACGAACGCAACGACCGGCTCCGGGCGATGGCCCGTAGCTGAACCCGCGCTCTAAATGGGGAGCGGCAGGGGCACGGTCTGGCCTAGCCTCGCCAGGAGAGACCTGTGAAGAGGAGATCGATCATGAGGACGTCCGGCGGTTTTCCCGGTTTCCTGTTCGTCTCCGCTGCCGGAAAGGCGCTTCGTGTCAGGTCTGTTCGTAAACTCTGTTGATCCTTTTCCGGCCGGTGACGGCTCCACTCCCGACGCCCGGGCCGGACGGTTTGTTCTGGAAGTGTTCCGGCCGCTGCGGCTGGTCGTCGTGGCGGCGGTCGTCACCACGATCCTGGCTGCCGCGATCGAGGTCTGGCTGATCGGTTATGCCGGGCGGCTGGTCGACATGCTCGCCGCCGCCGACCCGGGCACGCTCTGGGCCGGGCACGGTGCCGAACTGCTGGGCGTGGCCGTGTTCGTGACGCTGGTCAGGCCGGGGATCCACCTGGTCGGTGAGGCGCTGGACGACATCGCGTTCCGGGTCGACGCCCGTCAGCTCGCCCGCTGGCGGGCACACCGGTACGTGTCCCGGCAGTCCGTCGGCTGGTTCCGCTCCGACCTGGCCGGGCGGATCGCCACCTGGGTGCGTGACGGTGGTGATGCCGCGAGCACCGCCGCGTACTCGGTCATTCACACGCTGGTGTTCGTGGTCGCGTACATCGCCGGGTCGGTGTGGGTGATGTCGGCGATCGATCTGCGACTGCTGTTGCCGCTGGGCGCCTGGATCCTGGCGTACGCGCTGCTGATGTGGTGGACGGTGCCGCGCTACCGGCGTGCCTCGGAGCGGTTGCAGGAGGCGGAGTCCGAGCTGACCGGGCTGCTGGTCGACTCGTATGCCAACGCTGACACGCTGGCGTTGCTCGGCGGTCAGGACACCCGTACCGAGCATGATCGTCGGGTGTTCGGGCTGGCCAGGCGGGCGCATGTGAATCTGCAGCGGGTCGAGGTGACGATCAACGGCACGATGACGGCGCTCAGTAGTGCGCTGCTGGTCGGGCTCGTCGGATACGGGATCGTGCTCTGGCGTACCGAATCCGCGCCGTTGGGTCTGGTCGCGGCCGCGGTGGCGCTCAGTTTCCGGATCACCGCGATGGCCGAATGGCTGCTGGACGCGGTGTCGTCGTTGAACGGGTCCGTCGGTGTGCTCCGGCGGGCTCTGCGGGTCATCGCGCAGCCGCTCGCGGTCGCCGACAAACCACAGGCAGGGCCCTTGCTGGTACGAGGTGGAGCCATCGGTTTCGCGCAGGTCAGCCACCACTACGGCCGCGGTACGGGCGGGCTGGACCGGCTGAGCCTCGACGTCGCGGCCGGTGAGCGTGTCGGGATCGTGGGCCGGTCCGGAGCCGGTAAGTCCACGCTGGTCGGCCTGCTGCTGCGGTTCCATGACGCGGAGTCCGGCACGATCACGATCGACGGCACCGACATCACCGACGTGACGCAGGAGAGTCTGCGCGCCCGGATCGCCATGGTCGCCCAGGAGTCCACGCTGCTGCATCGTTCGGTCCGGGAGAACATCGCCGGCCCGGGCCCCGTCGACGACGCACCGGTCGAGAAGGCGCTGCGCCGGGCGTCCGCCGCCGGATTCGTCGCCGCGCTCCGGGACGCGGACGGCCGCACGGGCCTGGACGCCCATGTCGGCGAGCGCGGTGTGCGCCTGTCCGGTGGCCAGCGGCAGCGGATCGCGCTGGCGCGCGCGTTCTACCGGGACGCACCGATCCTGATCTTGGATGAGGCCACGTCCGCGCTCGACTCGGAAGCCGAGGCCGTCATCCACGACACGCTCGGCGAGGTGATGTCCGGCCGTACGGTGATCGCGATCGCGCACCGGCTGTCCACCATCGCGCACCTGGACCGGATCGTGGTTCTCGACGCCGGCCGGATAGTGGAGCAGGGAACCCACGCCGAGCTGCTGGAACGCGCCGGCATCTACGCGGACCTGTGGTCGCGGCAGTCCGGTGGTTTCCTCGGCACGGAGCGCCATGGTGAGAAGCATGACATGTCATCTGATCGGGCCTCAAGGTATGCATGACATGTCACGCAAGGCTTGATCGCAGCAGGAGGAAGAATGAACGCCACCACCGATCTCCAGAAGCGTCGCGAAGAGGTCGCCATCAGCTATTTCCGGATGGTGGACGCGGGCGATCCCGCGGTCCTCGACGTCTTCACTGACGACGCCCAGATGTTCTACCCGAAGTTCGGCATCGCGCGCGGAAAGGCACAGATCGGAGCGTTCGCGCAGACTCTCGGCCGGGGACTCTCCTCGCTCACCCACGAGATCGACGACTTCGTCGTGCTGACGTCCGGGGACCATGTGATCGTCGAGGGCGCGGAGAACGGAACAACGAGTTCAGGCGTGGAGTTCCCGGACGGTGTCTCCTCCTTCGGGCTGTTCTGCAACGTGTTCGAGTTCGAGGGCGAACTCATCAAGCGAGTCCACATCTACGTGGACCCGGACTTCGCCAACACCCACGCCGACGGTGTGGCATGGGGTAGGTCGGCGCAGGACACCATCGCCGCTATAAAGGACCGGTGACCGATAGCCCGTGGCTGGACGCCGGCCAAAGACGTGTCTGGCTCGCCTGGATGCGTCTGCAACTGCGGATGACGTACGAGATCAATCGCCAGTTGCAGGCGGACAGCGCGCTTTCGATGGCCGACTACGACGTGCTGACCGGGTTGAACGAGCTGGGCGGCCGGTTGCCGGTCAGCGCGCTCGCCAACCACCTGGGCTGGGAACGCAGCCGGGTGTCGCACCACGTCAAGCGGATGGCGACCCGCGGGCTGACGGTGATGTCACCCGCGGCCACCGACCGGCGGGTGACCGAGGTGGCGCTCACCGACCACGGCCGCACCGTGCTCGCCGATGCCGCACCGGGCCACGCCACACTGGTCAAACAGCTGTTCTTCGGCGATCTGCCGGGCGGCGATCTGCCCGCGCTGGCCGAGTCGCTGGAACGGATCTACGCGAACGTGCTGGAGAACGGCACGTTACCGCCGCCCCCGACCGGGACACTGCGGTCGGAAACTGACCTGATGGGCTCCTAACGTGCGGGGTGTGGGACCGGATCGCCGCGGCCCACACCCCCACGTTCAGAGAGACTCATCATGACGATTCTGATCACCGGCGCCACCGGGGCCATCGGCCGTGACCTCGTGGCGACCCTGCTGGCCGGCGGGGAGAAGGTCCGGGCGACGTCCCGGAACCCCGAGCGGGCGGGACTACCGGAGCAGGCCGAGGTGGTGACCCTCGGGACGGACGTGTTCGACGGGGTGGACCGGATGTTCGTGTTCCCGTTCGAAGACGGGGTGGACGACCTGGTCACCGCCGCGGTGGCGGCCGGGGCCAGCCGGTTCGTGGTGCTGTCGTCGCTGGCCGCGGCCGGTGAATCGGCTCGGGAGGTCAGCTCCGTCACCTACACCCATCATGTGGCGATCGAGCGGGCCGTGACCGCACGCACCGACGACTGGACGATTCTGCGGCCGGGCACGTTCGCGACCAATCTGCTGTCGTGGGCGTGGACGATCAAAGCCGGAGCCCCGGTCCGCGCCCCGTACATCCACTCCGCGCAGCCACCCATCCACGAGAAGGCCATCGCCGACGCGGCCGCCGTGGCCCTCACCCGCGACGGTCACCTCGGCCGCGTCTACCCACTGACGGGCCCGCAGTCGCTGACCCGTGTCGAGCAGGTCGCCGCGATCAGCGCCGGAATCGGCCGCGACATCGAACTGGTGGAGATAAGCCCGGAGGAGTTCCGCGCCGAGACGGCCCGGTTCATTCCCGAACCCATCATCGCGATGCTGCTGGCCTACTGGGCGGAGACGGTGACCGTGCCGGACCGGACCAGTGACGGGGTGCGCGCCCTCACCGGAAACGACGGCCGGACCCTGGAGCAGTGGGCGCGCGACCACCGCGCGGACTTCGGCGCCTGATCCCGCCCCAGGTCATCCGGTCCTCTGCGAAACGGCTCAGAAGGCCGCTTCGTAGAGTGCCCGGAGGCCGGGGTCGTCGGCCTCGCCGCTTTGGAAACAGTGCCAGACACTGCCCTCGGTGGAAGCGACCAGATAGCTCTTGCCCAGGTCGAACGTGCCGCTGCCCACCATGGGCACCCCGGCATAGTTCGTGGTGGACTGCTGCGCGACCTGAACGGTGCCGGCCTGCGGACCCTTGAACACCTTCGTCACCGCCAGTGTCACCACACCCGACGTCTCGTCCGGATTGTCGAGCTGTTCAGTGCCGTCTCCGTCCACCAACTTGATCACCGTGCCTTCGAAGGCGAAGTCCGCGTTCGCCGCCAGGCCGACGGGATCCGGCCTCGGATCGCACCTCGCGTCGCCGCCACCGTCGCTGGTGAGCTCGACGACCGTCGCCGGGGCCTTCGCTACGGGCACGGCCGGAACATCCGACGGCCGGGTCGCCGCCCACGCCGCGCTTCCGGCGAGCAGCACGAAAGCGGCGGCGGTGGCGGGCAGCGCCCACCGGCGGGCGTGAGTCCGGGACATGGCTTCCTCCGTGAGCTGTCGAACCTGATCCGGAGCGGCCGTTTGCAGTGATGTCGCCGGGTCCGCGTGGCGCAGTAACTCCCGCAGATCGTCGTCGTTCATGACCATCTCCTTCCTGTCGACTCCTCATGTCCGGCGCGGTCGCCGGTCTTTCCCAGGGCGTCCCGAAGTTTCTGTCTGGCCCGGTGCAGCCGGATCGAGGCGGCGTTCGCGGTGATCCCCATGACCGTGGCGATCTGCGCGGGCGGCAGATCCTCCCAGGCCCACAACCGCAGGATCTCGGCGTCCTTCACGGTCAGTTCCCGCATGGCCCGCCCGAGATCGTCGTCCGGCGGGCCGGGACCGTCGATCACCGCCACCGGCGGGTCCAGCCGGGCGATCCGGGAGAACAGCCGAAACTGACGGCGGCGCCCACGTTCGGCATTCGCCAGACAGTTCCTCGCCACCCCGTACGCCCAGGGAAGGTGCTCCTCCGGCATCTCGTCCAGGCGCCGCCAGCAGATCAGCAACGTCTCCGACAGCACGTCGTCAGCGGTCGCCGGATCGGTGCGCCGGGCCAGATAACGGCGCACGGCATCGATCACCGCCGGCGCCAGGGTCTCGAACCGCGCCCGGCGCGAGTCCACATTCACAAGGTCCACACTCAAGAATGTCCGGCAGGGCTACCGGTCTTTCATCAGTGGATGAGGCGGTGGATCGAACAGTCGAGTACCCGGCCGTCCTGGGTGCCGATCGCCAGGAGGTTCGCCCCGGTGCGCGCCAGCGAGAACGGCACGACGCGGTGGCCGTTCACCCGAAGTTGCTGGCGGCCCTGGACCGCGCCGTCGGTGGCCCGCAGGACGACCAGTTCGCCCGACGTGAACGTCACGTAGATGAAGTCGCCGTCCACGTCGAGTGCGGTGGCCTGGTGGTCGGCGGTGAAGACCCAGGACGGTTCGCCGGTCGGATAGGCGCGGCGAACCACGAAAGCGTTTCCGGGTAGCAGCCCGGCACCGTTGTGGACCGTGCCGGCGTGGACGATTGCCGGCCCGGCGCGATCGTCGAGGTAGGCGCCGCAGCCACCGGACAGGTGCCCTCCGCGCGACGTATCCCATTCGAGCGGGAACAGCCGCCGTACCCGGCGGTGTGGCGTGTCGACGGCGACCACCCATCTGGTGTCGGCATCGTCCTGGAGGAAGAGTAGGTCCGGGGCGTACCGGATGTCGAAATAGTGATTGAACAGGCGGTAGGGTCCCAGCTGTACTTTGCGGCCGCGCGCACCGGCCAGGCCGGCGATCGTGACCCGGCCCGCCTTCGCCTCAGTGACACGCAACGCCCACCGGCCGTCCGCCCGGGACACCATGACCGACGGCGCTGCGGCGCGGTGAATCGTCCGGACGGCGCCGGTGTCCAGGTCGACCTCCACCACGGCACTCGGCTGCGTCGTCCATCGGCCGTAGCTGTGTGTGGTCTGCGTCAACGTCAGCGCCGTTCGTTCGCTCGGCAGCGTGGTCACCTGGTAGCCGGTGCCGTCGGAGGGCACTCGCCAGGCGTGGTCCGGCGACGTGGGTGTCCAGCATTCGACCGCGATGCCGTCGAGCGCGGCGAGAACACAGCCGTCGGGGAGACCCCGCACTGCCCAGACCGCTCTGCGCGGCGTCCAGGCTCGTCCTAGTCGCTGTTCGAGGACTGCGGTGGCGTCAGCCGGATCTGTCGGGCATTCGTCCGGGTACGGTTCTTCGCCGTACGGCATTCGCAGCATGCCGTCGGTGGCCCGGTCCCAGTCGTCGCGGCGGATGGCGCAGGCCAGGGACGTGGTGCCGAACCTCTTCGTGTCCTCGTCGCAGGGAACTGCCAGCACTAGGTCGAGGGTCTGCGGGTCCTGCCAGGTCAGCCGGCGAACCTCGCGGGGATGTTGCAGCAGCGACACGGTCACGCCGGTCACCAGGTCCAACAGGAGCAGTTCACCTTCGTAGGCCCATCCCCCGTCGTATCGGCCGGTGCCGATCGCCAGCAACGGCAGGGTGGGATGGAAAGCGAGCGTATTGGCCGGCCATCGTGTCGTCAGGTGGAACAGGCAGGTGAGATCGGTGGAGCGGTAGACCGCTGTCGGATGCCAACCCGGGTCGGGTGATGACCGGCGGGACACGTCACGTGCGTGCCATTGCGGCGTGGTGAGCGCCCCGCCGATCGCGGTGAGCGTTCCATCGGGTGTGGTCGCGGTGACGCGTGGCCGGCCGATCTCGCAGAACGGGCCGCCGCCCAGCACCCGGTCCACCCGGACCTCGACCGTGCTCACCGGGTACCGGCCGACTCGATTCTTTTGATCATGGGGAGATTCTGCCCGCGGCGCGAGAAGCCGCCGAGCGTGGGGCGGCGTAGTCTCGCGGGGCGTTCGCGGACTCCGGCGCGCTGGTCAACGAGCTTCTATCTTGGTTGACGGGATTTTTCGGGAGCTGGTCCCCAAGCCCCGGGCAGTGACGGCGCGGCTGGGCCGGTACCGTCCGCGGCATGTCCTTAGTCAACATGAGGAAGACGGTGCGTTCGGCCCTGGCCGCCGCGCTTCTCGGCTTGATCGCATTCCTACCAGCCTCGCCGGCCGTCGCTGCGGGAACGCAGATCATCTACATGAATGCGTCCGGATCGGACTCGGCTGCTGGTGACTCCCCGGCGACCGCGGTGAAGACACTGGAGCGTGTCGAGCAGATCGTCGCGGCAGGACCGGCTGACCAGGATGTCGAGGTACGGATCCATTCCGGTACCTACACCGCCCACCAGACGATCTGGCAGACGTACCGGCCCGGGCACACCATCTCGTTCATGCCGGACGACTACGAGATCGGTGGGGGTGCCGACTCGATCGCTGCGCGGCCGGTATTCCAGAATGCGCAAGCCAGCGGCTCCGAGCGGTACATCACCGGATACTGGTTCTACGCCTGCGCGGGCGGCTCGCTCAACTCCGGCGGCACTTCCGCCCTGCGATTCTACTACCTGAAGGTGCAGTACTACTCCAGCGGAGGCATCTCACTCGACGGATCGGCCGGGCCCTGCGGCGGCGGATACAACCCGTCCTCCGCTCCCGGGCAGCCGTCGACGCGAGGCCTGGACGGCAACACCGTTTTCGGCATGGTCTTCGATTCCCTCGGCAACAAGTACACCGGTGGCCTCTGCGGCGACACGGACTGGCCACGATGCGGGTACGGCGGGGTCGTACTCACCGAATCGTCGAACAACAGGATTGCCAACAACCACTTCGTGAACCTGCGCAACACTGAGCGCAGCTACATCCACGCCGTCTACGTCACGCACAAAAGCTCGTACAACAGATTCACCGGCAACAACGTCACCGGGGTCAGCAGCGATCCAGTGAAAGTCCGGGACGGGAGCAACTTCAACACCTTCGATGCCAACGTGTTCGGAGCCAACAGCTTCCTCCGTACCTCGACACCGCCCGCCGTGCACTATCTGGAGGAAGTCAACGAGGACGAAAGCGAATGCTCCTCGTACCACAACCGGTTCACTGACAACAACCTCGGCATATACCTGACCGGGAGCAGCGCCAACCTGCCGACCTGGTACCTCAACCCGGCAGGTGCGACCTGGGCCGGCGCCACTGGTTGCCCGCCTCTGCCGACCGGCGAGACCCGGCTGACCACCGCGAACAACACCTACAACTGACAGCTGGGTTACCGGCCACACCACGGCGGGCCTCGCCCGCCGTGGTGTGGCCGACTGAAAGCCCTCGTCGGCGACCACCCACGCGTCACCGGCAGGCCCCTGGACCAGCCGAACGCCTGCCCGCCGCCGTACGGCTCCACGAGCCCAGGGGCCTGCTCACCGCACTCGACTACCCGATGGACATCGACCGCGGGGTGTGACGGTGACGGTCGCATTCGGCCCGGCGGTCGCGGGGGTGGCCGGGCGGGTCGCCTGCCTTGCGGGGTAGGGACGGGGCTGTCGGTAGGCGTATCAGATGAGGGGTTTCTCGCAGAGGAACACCCGTTCGCGGCCCGGCCGGTCCGGTGCCTGGCGGACGTCGCTGATGGTGAAGCCGCAGGTGGTCAGGTCGGTGCCGAGTTCGTTGCGGTCGCGAAAGCGCAGAGTGGAATCCGAGGTGAGGGTGTCGCCGCCGGGAAACGTGTAGGTGTGGCGGAACGACACCAGTGGCAGGTGGACGGCGGTGAGGTGGCGGCGGTGTTCGACCGGGCCGACGCCGGGGACGTCGCGCACGTCGGGGCCGGTGTCGGTGGCCCATTCGTCCCAGGCCCGGTACTCGGGGCGCCGGGTTTCGAAGACCAGGTGACCGCCGGGGCGTAGCCGGGTGTGGGCGTCGCGCAGGACGGTGTGCCACTGCTCGTCGGTGATGAACACCTGGGCGACGTTGGCGGTCATCAGCACCAGGTCGAACTCACCGTCCGGAAGCTCGGAGTGCCAGGTGATCCGGTCGGCGCCGGGTTTCTTGCGGGCCACGTCCAGGGAGGCGACCGCCGGGTCGTAACCGGTGACCGTGTGGCCGGCGTCGGCCAGGCGCAGCGCCAGGCAGCCGGTGCCGCAGCCGATGTCGAGGACGTGGTGGGCGCCGAGTTCGGCGGCGATCTGTTCGTAGGCGTCCAGGTCGCCGCGGTCGCCGTCGAACGTGTCGTAGACGGCGGCCAGGCGCGGGTGGGCGAAGATCGGGTCGGGCACGGTGCCGACTTTAGGCGATCGACGGACATTCACGTTTGCCGTTACGCTCCTGCGGGTGACCCGTTTTCTGCTGGTGCCCGGCCGCGGGGTGCCGTTCCCGAATCACTGGTCGCGGCAGTGGGCCCGGACACACCGGGGGTTCGTGTGGGCGCCGGAGCCGCCGGGACCGCCCTATGTCGCCGAGGATCGGGTGGCGGCGTTGCAGGCGGTGATCGCCGCTTCCGAGGAGCCGGCGGTTCTGGTCGCGCACAGTGCCGGGTGTCTGACGGTGGCGTTCTGGGCCGAGCGGCACACCGGCCCGGTGGTGGGCGCGTTGCTGGTGACCTCGCCCGCGCCCGACGGTATCCCGCGGGGGCCGCTGCCGTTCCGGTCGGTGATGGTGGTGTCGCGTAACGATCCGCATTGTGCGTTCGATGACGGGGTTGCGCTGGCCGCGGACTGGGGTGCCGAGGTCGTCGACGCGGGCCCGGTGGGGCATCTGGACTCGAAGTCGGGGTTCGGGCCCTGGCCGGACGGGGAGAAGCTGGTCGCTAGGCTGGCCGGCCCCGCATGACCAGGATGTGCCACAGGTATTTGACCAGTTGCGGATGGTCGCCGTCGCGGGCGGCGCGGCCGATCAGCGCGGCGTCCAGGACCGGCTGCCGATAACGGCCGGCGATGGCACGGGCCAGCGGCGGGACCTCGTCGCCGCGCAGGTCGGCGGGGAACGCGGTGGCGGGCAGCTGGAAACCGGGATGCCAGCGGATCGGGACCGCGAGTCGCCGCAGGTGTTGTTCGGTGCCGGTGCCGCGAAACGACGGGTCGGCGACGATCGCGGCGATATCCGTGGCGATGGTGAGGCCGCCGTGGACCTGGGCTTCGACGTAGTCGTCCAGGACCCGGCCGGCGTCGGCGCGGGGTGCGGTCAGTGCCGCCACCCACTCGGGTGCGCTGCTCGCGGTCACCCCGGACGCATTGCCGGTACGGGTGACCTGCTCGAGCAGCGCGTTCCAGATCGTGGTGAAGGTGTCCGCGGTGCCGAGCAGTTCCGGGTGGGTGTGGCTGTCGCCGAGGCTGAAGGTGGCGCGCCGCAGGGTGTGCGGGTGCAGGATCAGGTGGCAGCTGCCGAAGCGGGGTGCCGCCCCGTCGGGGTGCCCGGCGAGGTTGAGGGCGCCGTAGACGGGCCGGCTGTAGTCGCCGCCGAACAGATGCTGTTCCCAGCGCGGCCGGTCGCCGCCGAGGCCGCCGTTGGAGATGCCGGTCTCGTACTGGGTGCGGTAGACGCCGTCGGCGGCCAGGTGTTCGGCGACGGTGTGGCCGTCGGCGAGCAGCCGGTCGGGGTGGAAGTTGACGGTGATCGGGGCGGCCGGAACCGGGCCCGGAGACGGGAAGAGCGCCCGCACGTGGGCGAGCGCTCGTTCCGCGGGTGTCATTTGTGGTCGATGGTGCCGGTCGCGAGCAGGACCAGCAGCAGGGAGCCTAGGGCGAGCCGGTAGAAGATGAAGACGCTGTAGGAGTGTTTCGACACGAACTTCAGCAGCCAGGTGACCGACGCGTACGCGACGGCGAAGCTGACGACGGTGGCGACGATGGTGTTGGTCCAGCCGACGCCGGTGGAGATCCGGTCGAACTCCTGGATGCCCTGCAGGATCGACGCGCCGGTCAGTGCGGGGATGGACAGGAAGAACGACAGTTTCGTGACGGTGACCCGGTCCAGGTCGCGCAGCAGGCCGGCGGACATGGTGGCGCCGGAACGGGACACGCCGGGGATCAGCGCCAGACACTGGACGGTGCCGATGATCAGGGTGTCTTTCCAGGTGACGTCTTCCTGGTGGCGGACCTGGGTGGCGGCGTGGTCGGCGAACGCCATCACCCCGGACCAGAGGATCAGTGCCCCGGCGACGAACCAGAGGCTGCGCAGGGTGCCTTCGATCTGGTCCTTGAACAGCAGGGCGGCGATCACGATGGGGATCGAGCCGAGCAGGGCGCCCCAGCCGAACCGGAAGTCGGGGGTGTCGCGCTGGGCTTTGTCGAACAGGCCTTTGAAGAAGGCCGGGACGACGCGGGCGATGTCTTTACGCAGGAAAAGGATGGTCGCCAGCACCGCACCGGACTGGATGATCACCGTGAATGCGGTGATGTCCGGGTCGTCGATGGTGTGGCCGAACAGTTTCTCCAGGATCGTCAGGTGCCCGGTGGAGGACACCGGGAGGAATTCGGTGATGCCCTCGACGGCGCCGAGGATCACCGCCTCGACGATACTCATATCGGTAGCCAAAATTTATTTCCCGCCCGCGTTGCTTCGTGACCGGGTTCAGAGCATAGGGGTCTTGTTCACGCGCTGTTGCGGCGGGCACGAGCCGCGGCGATCGTGTACGTGGGGTCACGATCCAGGTTGTGACGGTCACGGTCGTAGCGGCGGGTGGTGCGCGGGTCGGCGTGGCCCATGGCGTCCTGAACGTCTTCGAGGGGGACGCCTTCGGCGCGGGCGGTGGTGGCGAACGCGTGCCGCAACGAGTGGGGGGACAGCCGGCCGGCTTCGGCGATGCCGGCCTGGGTGGCCAGGCGCCGGATCAGCCGGAACACCGCGTACCGGTCGACCCGGCCGCCGGTGGAGGTGCGGAACAGGGGCCCGGCGGCCAGGCCGCGTTCGGTGAGCCATTCGTCCAGGACCTGGGCGGTGGCCGGGGTGAGGGCGCGGCGGCGGGCTTTGCCGCCTTTGCCGGTGAACCGGACGGTGCGGTGGCCGCGTTCGTAGCTCATGTCGATCAGGTCGAGGCCGACCAGTTCGCTGACGCGCAGCCCCAGGTCGGCGAGCAGGGTCAGCATCGCGTGGGTGCGCTTCCCGGCGGTGGCGGCGGCGGCCAGCAGTGCGTCGACCTCTTCGGGGGTCAGGCCGAGGGTGGCGGAGTGGTCGCGGTCGACGTAGGGGCGGTCGGCGCCACCGACCGGGTTGGTGGTGACCGCCTGAAGTTTGACCAGGAAGTCGTACCAGCTGGACACTCCGGACAGTTTCCGGGCGACGGTGGCCGGGGCGAGGCGGGTCTCGAGCTGCCGGGCGTAGGTGTTGACGTCCAGGAAGGTGGCGCGCAGCGGTTCGAGGCCGCGGTCGGCGCACCAGGTGAGCCAGGTCCGCACGTCGCGGCGGTAGGCGGTGCGGGTGTGCTCGGACAGTCGCCGGTTGGCCAGCCATGCTTCGGTGAACTGGTGTGCCGTCTCGGGGGTGGCCGGTGACCAGGATTGGTGGGGCTGCAGCGACATGCCGGTCAGTTTGTCAGTTCTCGATCACCTGTCCACCGGTGACATGCCAGTGCCGGGTGTGGCCGATGGCGTCGGCGAAGTACCTGTCGTGCGAGACCACCAGCAGGGTGCCCCGGTAGCGGCGTAACGCCTCCTCGATGACGTCGAGGGCGGCGAAGTCCAGGTGGTTGGTGGGTTCGTCGAGCAGCAGGATCCGGGCCGGGCTGTTGACCAGCACCGCGAGCAGCAGCCGCCGTAACTCCCCGGCGGACAGGTCCCGCACCGGGCTGTCCCACTGGTCGTCGTCGAACTGGTGCCCGGACAGGAGTTTCTCGGCGTCGTCGATGTAGACCGGCACCCGGGCGCGGAAGAAGTCCATCACGGTGGTGGTGTCGCGCAGGCCGTCGTCGGTCTGGGGCAGCACTGCCACGTCCGGGTGCTGGTCGGCGATGGCCCGCAGCAGGGTGGTCTTGCCGGCGCCGTTACGGCCGGTGATGAGGATCCGGTCGCCGCGGGTGACGTCGAGATCGATGCCTTTGAGCAGGTCCCGGACGGTGAGGTCGCGCACGGTCAGGACGGTGTCGTTCGCGTCGTCGTTGTCGGCGGGGAACGCCAGGGTCAGCGGCGGCCGGGTCCGGGGCCGGGCGATCCACTTGACCGAGGCCATCTGGCGGCGCAGGCGCCGTTCCCGGACCTTGGCTTTACGGGCCACCAGCCGGGCGACACGCCGCAGGTGGGGTGCGGTGAGCCCGGACCGGACGCTGTTCTCCACGCCGGAGGAGTAGGCCTTGGTGCGTTCGATGTCGGCTTCCCAGCGGCGCCGGTCCTTCTCCTGGGCCTCGTAGTCGAGCAGCAGTTTCTCCCAGCGGCGCTGTTTCTCCTCGCGGAACGCGGTGTAGCCGCCGCCGGGATAGTCCTGGGGTTGTTCGTCGATGCCGTCGAGTTCGATGATCCGGCCGGCGACCTCATCGAGGAACGCCCGGTCGTGGCTGACCGCGAGGACTCCCCCGTCGTAGTCGCGCAGCCACTGCCGTAGCCAGGCCGCGCCGTCGGCGTCGAGATGGTTGGTGGGTTCGTCGAGCAGCAGCAGGGCCGGGCTGTCGAGCAGGGCGCGCGCCAGCATCAGCCGGGCCTGTTCACCACCGCTGACGGCGCTGAGAGTGAGCGTGTCGGGCAGGTGATCGATGTCCAGGCGCTGGCGGATCTCGGTGAGCCGCGTCTCAGCGGTCCACCCTTGCAGGGCGGTCCAGCGTTCCTGCACGGCCGCGTACTCGTCGAGCACGTCCTCGACCGCCAGGCGTCTCTCCAGGTCACGCATGCGGGTGACGACGTCGGCGAGTTCGCCGAGGCCGCCGGTCAGGTAGTCGCCGACGGTGCCCGCCGGGTCGGGCATGCGCTGCGGCACGTACCCGATCCGGGCGCCGGTCTTCACCACCCCGTGGGTGGGCGCCAGTTCGCCGGCCAGGATGCGCAGCAGGGTGGTCTTGCCGGCCCCGTTGGGCCCGACGATCCCGATCCGGTCGCCGGGGCGCAGGGTCAGGTCGAGGCCGGAGAAGAGCAGGTCGCCGTCGTGGGCGTGGCCGAGGCCGGTGGCTTTGAGGTGGGACAAGGCAGGCTCCAGGTAGTGAAGGGACACGGGTCGTGTGTCTCTCAGATCACCGGAACTCCTCGCCGCTGTGGGCCTCCTACTCTGCTCGCTCCCCCACCCACCCCGCAAATCCAATTCAACGACCCATTCGCTGGTACGCCCCGCCAGCCCCACGCCGGGCTACCCCTGAGCGTGGCATCCCCGCAAGGCAGGCGACCCGCCCGGGCCGCCGACGCGACCGCCGGGCGTGAGCGTGCCCTCACCGGGCAGCGGTCGCGTTGCTGGTGTGGTGACCTGGGGTGCGGATCGCACCGCAAGTCACCACGCGGGAAAGCGCTCGCCGGTCTGCCGTCAGTGGTCCAGGCCGGCTTCGGTCAGGGCGTGGATGACGGCACGGCGGGCGGTGGTGTCCAGGCCCCGGATCGGGCGGGGCAGACTGTCGGGGCCAGTGAGGGTGAGGTGTTCGGCGATGGCGGCCACCACGCGCAGGCTGCCGTGGGCGGCGAACAGTTCCCACAGCGGCCGCAGCCGGTCGGAGGCGGCTTTCGCGGCGGCGGGGTCCGGGGCCCGGGTGATGGCGAGGGCGGCGGTGGGCAGGGTGCCGCCGATGACCGAGTACCAGGCGTCGCAACCGGCGTGCAGGGCTACCGCGGCGACCGGGTCGCCGGAGACGCCGATGCCGACGTGGGCGGGCAGCAGTGCCCGGATGGCGGTGACCCGGTCGCGGGCGATCGGTGCGGTGACCGGGAGCGGCGGCACTTTGATCGAGGTGACGTGCGGGAGTTTCGCCACCGCCGCGTACAGGTCGTCGGTGAACGTGAAACCGGTGGTGCGCGGATTGTCGTAGACCACCAGCGGCACCGCGATCCGTGCGGTGACCTGTTCGAACAGGTGGTACACCTCGTCGGGATGCAACGGCTGGTACGACACCGGGGCCAGCAGCAGGCCGGACGCGCCGGCTTGCTGGGCGTCGTCGGCGTACCGCAGGACGTGGGCCTGCCGGAGCGCTCCGATGCCGGCGATCACCGGGACGCCGGCGGCGTGCTGGACGGCGAGGGTGACGGTGCGGGCGCGTTCGGTGCGGTCCAGGTAGGCGTACGAGCCGGTGGATCCCAGGGTGCCGATGCTGTCGACGCCGGCGGACGCGAGCCGTTCGATGATCCGTACGAAAGCGGGTTCGTCGAGGTGGTCGTCGTGCAGCGGGGTGAGCGGGAAGGCGCTCAGGCCGGTGAACACGGGCTTCTCCTTAGCAAGAGGCGAATGGGTCAGTGGTGCAGGTGTACGACCAGCGGGCGGTGGTCGGAGACGCCGGCGCGCGGGGTGCGCACCTGCACGACCCGGCCGAGGGCTGCCGCGCCGCGTGGGTCGGCGAGCACGTGGTCGAGCTGGGTGCGCGGCACCGGGCTGGGGAAGGTCGCGGCCCGGGCCAGGGGCTGCCAGCCGGTGAAGGCGCGGACCGGACCGGCGGGCATGTTCAGGTCACCGAGCAGCACCCGTGGTGCGGGCAGGGCGCGCATGGCGCGGACGGCGGCGCGTAATTGGCGCACGTTCCAGCCGGGGACGAACGACAGGTGGGTGGTGGCGACCGACAGCGGCCCGTGCGGGGTGTCCAGGACGGCGGCGAGCAGCACCCGGGGTTCGTCGCGCAGCAGCATCAGCCGGCCGCCGCCGACCAGCACGGGTGAGCGCATCGGGGCGCCGGGCAGCTGGGTGATCAGCCATCGTTGCACGGGGTAGCGGCTGACCAGGGCGATCCCGTACTGCGGGTGGGAGATGTCGGCGGCGGCATGCCACGGTTGCCAGATCTCGCCGGGGGTGCCGACGACGGCGGCAGCGAACCGGTGGGTGTGCGCGCCGAGGGCGTCGGCGGCCAGGGTGGTGAGGTCGAGCAGGCCGCTGCGGGGCTGGGCCCGGTCGACTTCCTGCAGGCCGAGGACGTCGGCGTCGAGGTCGGTGATCGCGGCATGGATCCGGTCGGCGTGTACGGTGCCGTCGGACAAGGATCTGCCGTGGAGCAGGTTGAAGGTGGCCAGGCGCACCAGCCGACCCTAGCCAACGGGAGAAGTGCGATGTTCTTCAAGGCGTTGTTGTGTCTCGTGGTGTTGTTCATCGCGGGCGCGTCGTTCGGTATCTGGTTGCAGAAACAACGTCAGAAGTGAACCTGTTCGTCGAAGCGGCACCCGAGGTGCTGGTCACGCTGATGGTGGCGGCGTTCGCGGCCGGGTGGATCGACGCGGTGGTCGGTGGTGGCGGGCTGTTGTTGTTGCCGGCGTTGCTGGTGGCGGCACCGCAGTTGCATCCGGCGACGGCGCTGGGTACGAACAAGCTGGCGGCGATCTGTGGGACGTCGACGGCGGCGGTGGCGTACGCCCGCAAGACGACCATCGACTGGGGTGTGGCGGGCCCGGCGGCCGGTCTGGCGCTGCTCTGTGCCGGGTGCGGGGCGGCGTTGGCGGGTGCGATTCCGGCGAGCGCCTATCGGCCGGTGATCATCGCGGTGCTGATCCTGGTGGCGGTGTTCGTCACCGTACGGCCGCAGATGGGGTTGATCGAACAACCGCACAAACGGACCGCCTGGCGGCGTGGGACCGCCGTGGCCGTCGCCGGGGCCGGGATCGCCGCCTATGACGGGCTGATCGGGCCGGGGACCGGCACGTTCCTGGTGCTGGCGTTCACCACGCTGATCGGGGCGGACTTCGTGCACGGATCGGCCATGGCCAAGATCGTGAACACCGCGACGAACCTGGGCGCGCTCGTCGTGTTCGCCGCGACCGGTCACGTGGCCTGGCTGCTGGGGGCCGCGATGGCCGTCTGCAACGTCGGCGGTGCCCTGCTGGGCGCGCGGATGGCCCTGCGCCGGGGCGCCGGTTTCGTGCGGATCATCCTGCTGACGGTGGTGCTCGCGTTGATCGCCCGCCTCGGCTGGCTGGTCTGGCAGGATTCATAATCGGTGTCATGAGCGACCTGGAGAAGTTGATCGCGACCGTGCAGGAGCAGGAACAGCGCCTGGTGTTCGCCCGGTTCACCGAGGCCGACGCCTGGCGGCTGGGATCGTTGCTGGTGGAGCTGGCGGCCGGCCGGGACCTGCCGGTGGCCGTCGACATCCGCCGTGGCCAGCAGCAGTTGTTCCACGCCGGGCTGGCCGGGTCCAGCGCCGACAACGACGCCTGGATCGAGCGCAAGGTGCGGGTGGTGTACCGGTTCGCGGCCTCGTCGTACCTGGTCGGGCGCCGTCTGGAGGCCAAGGGTGCCGCGCTGGACGCCGCGATGGGTGTGGATCCGGCGTTGTTCGCCGCGCACGGTGGCGCGTTCCCGATCCGGGTGCCGGGTGTGGGTGTGGTCGGGGTGGTGACGGTGTCGGGGCTGCCGCAGGCCGACGATCACGCCCTGGTGGTGGAGGCGATCGAGGCGTTCCTGGGTTCTGCCGACGGCAGATGATCCTGGGCGTGTCGCCGCGGTAGCGGGCAGCCTGAACCGTATGCGGATTCTGGTGCTGGGCGGTAGTGGGTTCGTCGGCCGGGCGATGGCCGAACTCGCGGTGGCGCGCGGTGACACGGTGACGGTGTTCAACCGGGGCCTGCGGTCACCGGTCGACGGTGTCGAGGTCCGCACCGGTGACCGGCTGGCCGACGACGGTCTGGCCGCGCTGGCGACCGGTGAGTGGGACGCGGTGGTCGACACCTGGTCGGCCGCCGGTGAGGTGGTCGGGGCGGCGGCCGCACTGCTGAAGGGCCGGGCCGGGCATTTCACGTACGTGTCGAGCCGGTCGGTGTACCTGTTCGACGAGGACGGCCACCAGCCGGGCCTCGACGAACACGCGCCGCTGGTCGACGCTGCCGACCCGGGGTACGCCGGTGACAAGCTGCGGGGTGAGCTCGCGACGGCCGTGTTCGACGGTCCGGTGTTGCTGGCCCGGGCCGGGCTGATCCTGGGCCCGCACGAGGACATCGGCCGTCTGCCGTGGTGGCTGCACCGCCTGCACCGCGGCGGCCCGACCCTGGCCCCCGGTCCCCGGGAGCTGCCGTTGCAGTACATCGACGCCCGCGATCTGGCCGCGTTCGTCCTCGACAACGCGGCCGCGGGCCGGACCGGCCCGTTCAACACGGTCAGCCCGCCCGGCCACACCACCATGGGCGAGTTCCTCGACATCGCCGTGGAGGTGACCGGCGGCCGGGCCGAGCTGCGGTGGCGGGATCCGGAGACGATCCTGGCCGCCGGGATCGAGCCGTGGATCCAGTTGCCGGTGTGGCTGCCGCCGGGCCCGCTGCACAACTTCCTGCACGCCGGTGACGTCTCCCGTGCCCTGGCCGCCGGGCTGCGCTGCCGGCCGGTCCGCGAGACGATCACCGACACCTGGAACTGGCTGCCCCCGCAGCCTCCGCAGCGCGCCGACCGGCCGGTGCTGGGGCTGGATCCGGAGCTGGAGTCAGCCGTAACAGGGCTGCCCGGCGGCGGGGTCGGCGGGCACGACGTCCAGGCCGCTGTCGGCCAGTAGCGCCCGCACCGCGGCGGGTCCCGCGCCGATGCCGGCCCAGTGCGGGTCCACATCACTGGTGAAACACCAGCTCTGGTCGGCGGGCCAGACGATCGCCGGGGGTTCACCCGGCAGGCTGTCACCGAATTCGTCGATCGCCCGCAACGGGCCCCGGAACAGGGCGAAGTGCCGGTACGGCAGATCGGTCAGCAACGGCCCCGGCGGGAGTTCGTGGTAGCCGTCCCACAGGGCGAAGTAGCAGTCGTCCGGGGTGCCGGTGAACGCGGCGAGCACGCGCAGGGCCCGGCGTGCCTGGCTGAGGTCGTCCGGGTGATCGTCGGGCACGTCCACGTCGGCTTCGTCCTGTCCGGCGCTGACCGGGTCGGGCACGTACCGCAGCCGGGCGTAGGCGGCGAACCCGTCCGGCCCCATCGTGATCAGCTGGTGGGCCTCGGCCGCGGACTGCACGAGCCAGTCCGCGGCCGACATGTCCGAACAGCGGTGCAGCAGGGTCACAGGCTGCTCGCCGCGTGGCGCCCGGCGGCCCGGCCGCTGAACAGGCAGCCACCGAGGAACGTGCCTTCCAGCGCGTTGTAGCCGTGCACCCCGCCGCCGCCGAATCCGGCGACCTCACCGGCGGCGTACAAACCGGAGATGGGGTTGCCGTCGGCGGCCAGGGCCCGCGAGTTCAGGTCGGTCTGGATGCCGCCGAGGGTCTTGCGGGTCAGGATGTGCAGTTTCACCCCGATCAGCGGCCCGGCCGCCGGGTCCAGCAGGCGGTGCGGGACGGCGGTCCGGCCGATCCGGTCACCGAGGTAGCGGCGGGAGTTGTGGATGCCCTGGATCTGGGCGTCCTTGGTGACCTTGTTGGCGATCTGCGAGTCCCGGGCCTGTACTTCGGTGCGCACGCGGGCGGCATCCAGCAGCGGTTTGTCGGTGAGCTTGTTCATCCCGGCGACCAGGCCCTCCAGGGTGTCGGCGACCACGAAGTCGGCGCCGTGCTGTTTGAACGCCTCCACCGGTGCCGGGGCTCCCTTGCCGAACAGGCGTTCCTTGAGGAAGCCGCGCCGGTCCCCGGCGGTCAGGTCGGGGTTCTGCTCGCTGCCGGACAGGGCGAACTCCTTCTCGATGATCCGCTGGGTGAGCAGGAACCACGAGTGGTCGAACCCGGCGATCTCCGGAGTGGTCCGCAGATGCTTCAACGTGCCGAGGGTGTCGTAGGAGGGGAAGAACGGTGCGGGCAGGCGACGGCCCAGCGCGTCCAGCCACAGCGGCGACGGGGCGGACAGGATGCGGATGCCGTGGCCGGGCCAGACCGGATCCCAGTTCTGCACGCCTTCGGTGTAATGCCACATCCGGTCCCGGTTCACCAGGCGCGCTCCGGCGTCCTCGGCGATCTGCAGCATCCGCCCGTCCACATACGCCGGCACGCCGGTGATCATCGTCGCCGGTGGGGTGCCGAGACGGTCCGGCCAGAACTCGCGGACCAGGTCGTGGTTGGCGCCGATGCCGCCGGTGGTGACGATGACCGCCTGCGCGCGCAGTTCGAAGTCGCCGGTGACGTCCCGGTTGGAGGGTTGCCCGCGTCCGGCGTCGTCGGCGGCGAGCAGTTTCCCGCGTACGCCGGTCGCGGTCCCGCCCTCGATGATGATCTCGTCGACCCGGTGCCGATGGTGGAAGGTCAGCAGGCCCGCCTCGGCGGCTCGCAGCGCGGACGCGGTGAACGGGGCGACCACCCCGGTGCCGGTGCCCCAGGTGATGTGGAACCGCGGCACCGAGTTGCCGTGCCCGCCGGCTTTGAGTTCACCGCGTTCGGCCCAGCCGGCGAACGGCAGCCACGACAGCCCCAGCGACGACAGCCAGGCCCGTTTCTCCCCGGCCGCGAACTCGACGTAGGCACGTGCCCACTGCACGGCGTGCGAGTCCTGGTCCTGGAGCCGGTCGAAGCCGGCGCTGCCCTGCCAGTCGGCCCAGGCCAGTTCGACACTGTCGTGGATGCGGGCGCGGCGTTGTTCGGGGCTGTCGACGAAGAACAGGCCGCCGAACGACCACCAGGCCTGCCCGCCGAGGTTCGCGGCGTTCTCCTGATCGACCAGGGCCACCGTCTTACCGGCGGCGGTGAGTTCGTGAGCGGCGGCCAGCCCGGCCAGCCCGGCCCCCACCACGATGACGTCGACGTCCATGGCCTGCTCCTCTGCGGTTGAATACGAGAATTTATCGGATTCGTGGCGGTGGGGAAACACACTCCGCCGCCCTCTGGCCACCGGCTCCGCCCGGACCCGGATGACAATGGTCGCGTGCCGCACCCCACCGCCGATCCCGACGGCACCCGCCACCAGCTCACCACCCTGCGCCCCGACCTGCTTCACGGCTACGACCACGCTCTGCCCGGCGCCCGTGCGGCCGTCCTGGCCCGGCTGCTGCTGGCCCTGGAACACGAGCCATTGCCCACCCTGGCCGGCCGGCACCACCATGCCGGGCGTACTCATGTGCGGTTCACTCGCGCCGTCGTCACCTATCCGACCGCCGCGGCGACACCGTTCACCGAGCCCTTGCCCGGCCTGGCCGTCACCGTCCAAGGTGAAACGGTGACCGACCCGGCCCGTCTCACCGCGCTGCTGTGGTCAGGCCACCCGTTCACCGCCGAGATCGCCAACAGTGTCGCCAACCTGGCTCTGGCCCGAGCCGTCGGTTCTGTCGAGGAGAACGGCCCCGGTGCCATCGAACAGTCCCTGGTCGACGGCCACCCGCTGCATCCCTGCTGCCGTACCCGCGCCGGCATGACCGTCGCCGACGTCCTGGCGTACGCCCCCGAACACCATCCGGTCATCCACCTGCGCCGCCTGTGGGTACCAGCGGACAAGTGGTTCGGCACCGCCCCGCCGGTCCTGCTGGCCCACCCCTGGCAGGCCACCCGGCTGCTCAGCGAATACCCGTGGCTCACCGACATCGGCCCCACCGGCCCGGTCCGCCCCCTGATGTCGTTGCGCACGGTCGCTCCCCTGGACGGCGGAGCCCATGTGAAGACCGCCGTCGACGTGCAGATGACCTCCGCGGTGCGGACCGTCTCCCCCGCCGCCGTTCACAACGGCCCCCGCCTGTCCGCCCTTCTCCAAACGCTGACCGCCGACCTGCCCCTGGACGTGCTCGCCGAAACCGAAGCCGGTGCCGTCATCACCGCCCACGGCCCCGACCGGCGGCTGGCCCACCTGATCCGCCAGGCACCCCCGGCCGACGCCATCCCCCTGGGCGTGCTCCCCGGCCGCCTGGACTCCGTGCACGACCCGTACACGTTCATGGAAAGTCTCGGTGACGTCCTGTTCCGGCCCCTCGCCCTGGTCCTGGAACGCGGTGTAGCCCTGGAAGCCCACGGCCAGAACACCCTGATCCGTGTCGTCGGCGGCCGGCCCGTGCGCGCCTACTACCGTGATCTCGGCGGTGTCCGCGTGCATCCCGGCCGTCTCGGCAGCGACCCCGGCCTGCACGGTGACCTGCCCACCGACGACCTCACCGAACTGCGCACCAAACTGTCGGCCGCCGCCCTGGCCACCGTCGCCCGGCAGACCGTCACCGCCCTGCAGGACCGTTTCGGCGCCGACCCCGACCGGCTGTGGCATCTGGTCGCCCGGTCCCTGCACGGCACCGCCGACACCGAAGCCCTGCTCACCGACCCTCTGCCGGTCAAAGCCACCACCACCATGCGCCTGGCCGCCGACCCGCTGCACGACGTCTGGACCCGCCTCGACAACCCGATGAAGGACCATCGATGATCCACATCGTCTCCACCGGACGACTCGCCGCAGCCGCCACCCGCACCGAAGCCGCCCTCGCCGTCCACGCACCCCACCTCGTCGACGCCTTCACCCGCCACCTGCCCGCCGCCGCCGACACCGTCGGCCGCCGCCTGCGCGCCGCCCTGGTCCGCGAAGACCTCACCCCCCGCACCGCGGGCGGCCACCTGCACGCTTTCCACCGGGTCGAATATCCGCACGCCGGTGTCGCCGACCCCGTGGACCTGCTGGCCGGGATCGACCCCACCGGCACCATGTCCGCCGAGATCCGCAACGCCGTCATCAACCTCGCGATCGCGCTGGCCCGTTTCGACCCGGCCGTCCCCGACGGCGCGAACCCCGACCTGCGGGCCGTCCACCTGGAACGCCTCGCCGTCGCCGGTCACAACCTGCACCCGTGCGGCCGCACGCGTCTCGGCTGGGACACCGCCGACGTCCTGGCGCACGATCTGGAAGCCGGTCACACGCCGCTGAAGTTCATCGCCGTCCGCGACGACGCGCACCTCGGCGACGACCTCGGCGCTGTTCTGGAGGGTGTCCCCGCCGCACCCCCCGGCTACCGCACCCAGCCTCTGCACGGCTGGCAGCACGACACGGTGCTGCACCGCTACGCCGACCTGTTCACCGACGGCACTCTGCGGCGTCTCGACGGCCACCTCGACGCCGTCCCCACCTCGGCGCTGCGGACCCTGCTGCTGCCCGGCGGCCAGTACCTGAAGGTCAGCCTCGACATCCAGGTGACCTCCACCCGCCGCAGCATCTCCGTCGCCTCCACGCGCAACGGCCCCGCTCTGTCGCGACTGCTGCACCGCCTGGTCGACGACGACCGCATCCTGTTGATGGCCGAGACCGCCGGTGCCGCGGTCCCCGCCGGCAGTGGCCGTGACCTGTCGGCCATCGTCCGTACCGGCCTGACCGGCCGCCTGCAGCCCGGCGAGCTGGCCATTCCCGGCGGTGCGCTGCCCGCCTATGATCCCGTGACCGGCCGTACGGTGCTCGCCGGTCTCGTCGACCAGTCCGGCGGCACCGCCGAGACCTGGCTCACCGACTACACCCGTCTGCTGTTGCCCCCGTTGTTGCGGCTGCTCGCCGACGGCGTGGCCCTGGAAGCGCATCTGCAGAACTGCCTGCCCACCTTCCGCGGCGGTCACCCGCACCGTCTGGCTTTGCGTGACTTCGCCGGCCTGCGCCTGCATCCCGGCCGTCTCGCCGACGCCGGTCACACCATCGACCTGTGGCCGGGCTCCGTCGTCGGTACCGGTGACACCGAGATCCTGCGTGCCAAACTCGGCTACACCGCGCTGCAGGCTCATCTCGGTGAACTCGTCATCCGTCTCGCCGAGTCCCATCACCTCGACGAGACCCGCGCGTGGCGTGTCATCCGCGAGGTCGTCGACGACACCTACGACACTTTGAGCACCCACCGGCATGCCGCGGCCGACCACAGTTGGCTCATCGCCGCTCAGGTCCCGCACAAAGCCCTGGTCCGCATGCGGCTGGCCGGCACCGGCGACATCCACATCCCGGTCAGCAATCCGCTGCATGGCTGACCTGACCGCGGCCGTGCGCGCTCTGCCCGCACCCCGCTGCGCCTACGTCTACGACACTGCCGTCCTGCGATCCCGCGCCAGGTTGTTGCGGGCCGCGGTTCCCCCGCGAACCACTGTGTTGTACGCGGTGAAAGCCAACGGCCACCCGGCAGTCGTACGAACCCTCGCTGAGGAATGTGACGGTCTCGAAGTGGCCTCCGGTGGCGAACTGGCCCTGGCCGTCACCGCCGGAGCGCGCCGCGTCGTGTTCGGTGGCCCCGCCAAAACCGACGCCGAACTGGCCGCCGCCCTCGACGCGGGTGCCCTGCTCAACGTGGAGAGCCCGCACGAACTGCGCCGCCTGGCCGCTCTGGGTGCGCAGGCCGACGTCTGCCTGCGGGTCAACCGCCCCGGGAACTCCCTGACCGGCAGCCACACCATGACCGGAACCCCGACCCCGTTCGGTATCGACGAGGCCCAGCTCCCCGCGGTGCTGGCCGACATCCCCGCCGGGCTGCGCGTCATCGGGTTCCATCTGCATGCCGTCTCCAACAACCTCGACGGCCTCGCCCACGCCGGTTTCCTCACCGACGCCATCACCTGGTCGATCGACACCGCGCGGTCGTACGGGATGGACCTGCACGTGGTGAACGCGGGCGGCGGCCTGGGAGTCGACTACCTCAGCGACGCCTCCATCGACCTGGCCCCGCTGTCGTCGGTGCGGGTCCCCGACGGTGTGGAGCTGATCCTGGAGCCCGGCCGCTACCTGGCAGCCGACGCCGGCTGGTACGCCGCCGAAGTCCTCGACCTCAAGACCACTCACGGCCGGACCTTCGCCATCCTGCGCGGCGGCACCCACCACTTCCGTCTACCGGCAGCGTGGGGCTACTCCCACCCTTTCCAGATCCTCCCCGTCGACGAGTGGCCCCACCCGTACCCCCGCCTCGAAGTCACCGACACTCCCGTCGACGCGGTTGGCGAACTCTGCACTCCCCGAGACGTCCTGACCCGAGCCCAGCACGTCCCCCGCCTACGAACCGGCGACATCCTGCTGTTCCCCCGAGCCGGCGCTTACGGCTGGGACATCTCCCACCACGATTTCCTCCGCCACGACCCACCCACCTTCATCACCCTCTGAGGTCTCCGCCGGCTTTTTTGAAGACCGTGTGGAGATCTCGTGTACGGCCTTCCGCGGGTTGCGACCGCGAGTGCAAGATCCTCACCATGGACTTCCCCTGGGATCCAGTCGATCAGCCGGCGAAGCCGTCCGCGGCGGTGGCGTGGAGCCGGCGCGGCTTGCTGCACGCCGCGCTGGGTGGCGCCGGTTGGCTGCTGCTGATTCCCGCCGGGTGGCTCGCTGAGACGCCTCTGCTCGCCGGTACGTTCGCCGGTTGGTGGATCTCGCTGTTGGCTGTGGTGTTCGCGGTGCTCGTCTCGGTTGCGGCGATCCTGATCGCCTGCGTACGCGGTTCGTGGGGAGTCGCCGTGGTGAGCTTGTGCCTGGCCGCTGCCGCTGTTGTCGTCGTCTCGCGGCAGGACTCGCAGATCTTCCCGGTTGACCATCGGTATCGGCTGCATCGGGCCGCGCTCGCCGAACTGGCCGAGGGCTACCGGGCCGGCCGTTTGAACGGCGAACTGACCCTGCCGGCCGACATGCGTTCGCTGTGCCCGTCCGGATTCGCGTACGCCGATCCGACCGTGTTGTTCGTGCAGCTATGGCAGAACTGGCGGGCCGAATCGGGAACCGGGCTCGCGTATTTCGCCGAGCCACCCACCGAGCCGACACCCGTCACGACAGCGTCGGGCGACCTCGGATACCCGAAACGGGAGGTGGGCGACGGCTGGTGGTGGGTGGCTTGAGAACCACCACCACCATGAGTCCATGGGTTCTGATATCGAACCGCGTCTGGTGAGCCGCGAAGCGTTCGACCGCCTGTTCCTTCAAGGAAGCACGGCGCTGTCGGCCGGTGAACACCGCCTGCAGTCACCACCGGTCGACGGCGGCTTCCGCTGGGGACTGTCCGCGCTGCTGCGTCCCGACCCGTCCTCCGCTTCCGACCTGGATCGAGTGGCGCATGAGGCAGCCGACATGGCAGGCGGAAATCAATGGGTCACCGGTGCAGCCGCCAGCTCACACCTGACATTGCGCTCGCTGGAGCCCTGGCGGGAGAAGATCGAACAGGATGACCCGCTCGTTCAGCGCTATGCCGTCGCCCTCACAGCCGCCGTGAAAGGGTGTCGGCCCGCTGACGTTCACGGTCGTCGGGTTGACGCTGACACTCGGCTCGGTGATGGCGTGCGCGGTCCCGGCCGACGACAGAGCCGACAGACTCGCCGACGCTTACGGGAAAGCGTTGGATGCGGACGGCTGGCACGAAAACGAGTTCACCAGGGAGTTCTGGTACCTGAATCTCGTTCACTTCGCCGAGCCGGTCCCGACGCCGAACCGGCTCATCGACTGGGTAGCCAACCGCCGCGACCAGCAGATCGCCACCATCGTCGTCAACGAGGTTCAACTCACCCGATGGCACTTCGCCGGCAACGGCATGCTGCCACGCCCGGTGGTGACGACAATCCTGTCCTGACCCGCCGCGTCAACCTGTCCGTTCAGTAGTGAGAGCCGTCTTCAGCAGTGCGATGTCCAGGGCGTCCTTCGGTCTCCTCGCCAAACCGGGCGCCCATTCCGGCATCATCGTCTTGATCTCGATCTGGGCGGACGGACTGATGATCGGACACCACAGATCACCGATTCTTCCGGTACGCCCGTCGAGCATCCCCGCAGGCCGCCGACACCATGCCAAATCGGGACCGTCACCGCGGACGACTTCGGCGGCACCGACCCCACCCTGTGATCCACACCGGTCTGGCCGCCGCGCGACGTACCGCTTGTGTCTGGCTCGACACCGGCGACCGCATCACCCGGATCACCGATTTCTGGCCCGAATCGTACGAGCCACCCGCCGGCCGCGAGCACCTCACCGAACGGTGACGCGAGCATCCGCAGCCCGCGCCACCGCAGGATCCTTACCAGGTGACCGGGAGGGCGGTCAGGCAGCGGACCGCGAGACCCTGCTTGAAGTTCAGGTCCTCGTCCGGGATCGCCACTTCGATGTCGGGCATGCGGGTGAGCAGGCCGTGCAGCGCCTCCTGCAGTTCCATCCGGGCCAGCGGCGCGCCCAGGCAGTGGTGGGGGCCGGCGCCGAAGCCGAGGTGGTTGTTCGGGGTGCGGGCGATGTCGAAGCGGTCCGGGTCGGGGAACACCGCCGGGTCCCGGTTGGCGGTCACGAACGCGGCGAGTACCGGCGTACCGGCGGGCAGTGTGACACCGCTGAGCTCGACCTCCTCCGTGGTGATGCGCGGCAGCATGACGCCGGTGTCGCCGAGCTGGATGAAGCGCAGTAGTTCCTCGACGGCGGCCGGGATCCGGCTCAGGTCCTGTTTGAGCAGCGCGAACTGGTCGGGGTGCCGGCGCAGGGTCAGCAGCGCCATGTTGATCAGGTTGGTGGTGGTCTCGTGGCCGCCGATCAGCACGCCGACGGTCATCGAGACCAGTTCGTGTTCGGTGAGTTTGTCTTCGTGTTCCTGGGCGTGGATCAGTGCGGTGATCAGGTCGTCGGCGGGGTCGGCGCGGCGGGCGGCGATCAGGGTGGCGAAGCCGTCGAGTGCGGCGCGGGCGCCGGACGGGTCGACGCGCCAGTCGCTCATCATCGCGTCGGACCATTGTTTGGCGCGGTGCCGGTCGTGTTCCGGGATGCCGAGCAGTTCGCTGATCACCTGCACGGGCAGGGGTGTGGAGAACAGGGTGGCCAGGTCGGCGGGCTGCGGCCCGTCGATCATGGCGTCGATCAGTTCGTCGACGAGCGCGGCTACGCGGGGGCGTAGTTGTTCGACGCGGCGGGGGGTGAAGGCGCGCGAGACCAGTCGTCGTAGCCGGCTGTGTTCGGGTGGGTCCATGCCGATCAGTGAGTCGGTCTCGAGTTCGCCGAGTTCTTGTGCGGGTGCGTCGGCTTCTCCGGCGGCTCGGCGGCTGAACCGGGGGTCGACCAGGACCTGCCGGACGTCGGCGAATCGGGTGACGAGGTAGGCGGGGGTGTCGCCGGGCATCGTGACCGGTGCGACGGGGCAGCGGTTGCGCAGGTCGGTCATCTGCGGTGACGGGTGGTGGATCGACGGGCCGGGCGCGAGTGGATATGTCAGCGGTTCGGTCACGGTGTTCCTCCTGGAATGAAATCCCGGCGGCCCGTGGCGGCGAGGTCTTCGAGTACCGGCACGACGGCTGCGGGTGTGGGGCGGGCGGCGTTCTCGACAGCAAGAGCGGCGGCGGGTCCGGGGTCGGTGAGCAGCCGCTGCAGTGCGGCGCGGATCGCGGCCGGGTGTTCGTCGCCGTCGGCGAGGACGGTGCCGGCTCCGGCCCGGGTCAGTCGTTCGCCGTTGAAGTGCTGGTCGGTGACCGCGGGTACGACCATTTGCGGCACGCCGCAGGCCATCGCGGTCATCAAGGTTCCGGCGCCACCTTGGTGGACGACGGCGGCGCAGCCGGGTAGCAGCAGGTGCAGGGCCAGGTGTTCGGTGGGGACGCGGACGTTGGCCGGGAGCGGCCCGAGGGTGTCCCGGTGGCGGGGGGCCAGGGCGAGCACGATCTCGGCGTCCAGCTCGGAGAGGGCGTCGGCGATGGTGGTGACGCTGATCCGGTCGGTGAGGCCGAGTTCGGCCATCATGGTGCCCCAGGTCAGGCAGATCCGTGGCCGGTCCGGCGGGTGGCGCAGCCAGTCCGGCAGGATCGCGGCGCCGTTGTACGGCACGAACCGGATCGGGTGGGTGGGTCCGGTCACCGGTACTTGCAGGGCGGCGGGGCACGGGTCGAGGGTGAGGGTGCCGGTGATCCGCACGCCGCTGGCCCCGGCGCGACGGGCGCGGGGCCCGATCAGTTTGTCCTCGTCGAGGTGTAGTTCGGTGGTGGAGTCCGGCCCCCACAGCAGTCGGACGTCGGGTACGCCGAGGGCTGCCGCGGCGATCGCTCCGGCAATGTTGAACGGTTCGTAGAGCACCAGGTCGGGCCGGTAGTGGCGGCCGTAGGTGATCAGGTCGTCGACCATCACGTCGGCGAATCGTAGGGTGCCGCCGTCTTCGGTGACCTGGGGTGCGAGCCCGTCCAGGTCGGTGCCGGTGTCGAACGCTTCACGGCTGGCCACTTTGCCGACCTGTCCGCGGAACACGTCGGCGAAGCCCAGTGGCGGCCCGACCGGTACGGCGGGCAGTCCGGCTTCGGTGACGGCGGCGACTTGGCCGGGCTGGCAGGCGACCCGGACGTCGTGGCCGGCGGCGCGTAGTGCCCAGCCGAGTGGGGCCAGTGGCAGGAAGTGGGTGCGCCAGCCCCAGGTGACCATCAGGACGCGCACGGTGTCACTCGCCGCCGATGGTGAGCACGCGGGTGTCGCCGTGGTCGCTGAGGTGTACCGGCAGGTATCCGGTGACGGTGTCGCGCAGGTAGTCGAGGTCGTCGGCGAACGGTAGTGGCAGCAGGTCGGCGGCGGGCACGGGGGTGCCGGTGGCGACCAGGTCGACGCGGCCGCCGATGCGCAGCGATTCCATGACCAGGATGCTCAGGTCTTCCGGTGGCAGGAATCGCCACAGGTCGACGGCGACGACACCGGTGTACCGGCCGTCGGGTTCGGGGACGGCGAGTCCGGCGAGGTGCCGGTTACGGGTGTCGGCGGGGGCGTCGTGGTCGAAGACGGCGGCGCCGGGTCCCAGGTGCAGGCGGTTCGCGCCGAATCCGATGACGAGTGCGTCGGTGCCGCGCAGCCGGTCGGTGAGTGCGCCGGGGAGTTGGTCGGCGCGGCCGAGGTGGTGGGCGCGGGCGGCGGTCAGGGAGTCCTCGAACCAGGTGATCCGGCGCAGGGTGGTGGTCCACAGTCCGGGCAGGGTGAACAGTTCGATGTCGTACCGGGGATGTTTGGTGAAGATGTGCCGGACGTTGCCGGCGAGTTGTGCCATCAGCAGCGGCCACATCCGGAAGTGCGGCAGGTCGTAGCTGATCGCGTCGTCGCCGACGCCGAACAGTTTCGGGTCGTGGTCGTGGTGGGTGAAGACGCGGTAGAAGAATTCGTTGTCCTCACCGCCCCAGGTGGTCAGTGCCTCGTCGAAGCCGCCGACCGCGTCGGCGGTGGCCCGGTCGATGGAGGCGTTGTTGGTGTGTGCGCAGATCCACGGCGCCCGCCCGAGTCCGGCCCGGTAGTGCGGCTGGTGCAGCATGTAGTCGCGGACGTCGGCGCGGTTGTCGTCGGCCATCGCCGGGGTGGGGGTGCGGCCGTGGCTGATCTCGCCGATGGCCGCCCAGTCCGCGGTGACGGCGCGGCCGAGCAGGACGGCGGGACCGAACCCGCGGGTCGCGTGGAAGTCGTGGTGGGCGCGCAGCAGGCCGGGGTCGGCGGCCTGGTCGGCGTCGAGGAAGACGATCACCCGGCCGCGGGCTGCGGCCATGGCCCGGTTGCGGGCGGCGGAGCGGCCCTGATTGTCCTGGCGCAGGTGGGTCAGTGGCAGCCGGTCCAGGAACGCGCTGATGACCGGTTCCAGCGGTGGGTCGCTGCCGTCGTCGACCACGATCACTTCGAACGCGGTGGTGGGCAGGGTCTGCCGGGTGAGGGCGTCCAGTGTCCGGGTCAGCAGGTGGCCGTTGCCGTACGCCGGAATGCAGACGCTGAGTACGGGGGTGGTCATCGTGGCACCGCCGCCGCGACGGTGGACAGCAGCCGGTCGTTGTCGGCGGTGGTGCCGACGGTGACGCGCACGCCGACCCCGGGGTAGCCGCGTACCAGGATGCCGGCCTCTGCGCAGCGGGCGGTGAACGCGTCGGCGCCGTCGCCCAGGGGCAGCCACACGAAGTTGGCCTGGCTGCCGGCGACCGGGATGCCGCGGGCGGTCAGTTCGCTGGTCAGCCGGTCGCGTTCGCCGGTGACGGCGGTGCAGCGGGCGGTGACTTCGGCTTCGACGGCCGCGTCGAGGCAGGCCAGGGCGGCGTTCTGGGCGAACGTGTTCGGGAAGAACACCGCGCCGGTCATCCGGGCCGGGCCGGCGAGGTGCTGCGGTGCCACGGCGTAGCCGATGCGCAGGGCGGCCAGTCCGTAGGCTTTGGAGAAGGTGCGGGTGACGCAGACGTTGTCGCGGCCGCGGGCCAGTTCCACCCCGTCGGGTACGTCCGGGTCGGTGACGAATTCGCGGTAGGCCTCGTCCAGGATGACCGGCACGTCGGGCGGGACCCGGTCGAGGAAGCGGTGCAGGGCGTCGCGGCGCAGTGCCGTACCGGTGGGATTGTTGGGGTTGCACAGCAGCACGCATCGGGTGTTGCCGGTGATCGCGGCGGCGGTCGCGTCGAGGTCCTGGTCGAGGCCGGCCATCGCCACCGGGACGGGCCGGGCGCCGGCGTTGGCGACGAGCAGCGGGTATGCCTCGAACGACAGTGCCGGGACGATCACGTCGGTGCGGGCAGGTCCGAGGGACTGGATCAGGTGCTGGATCAGGCCCGCGGATCCGGGGCCGACCAGGACTTGGCCGGCCGGGACGCCGAGCCGCCCGGCCAGTGCCCCGATCAACGGGGCCACGGTGTTGGACGGGTAGCGGTGCAGCCGGTGAGTGTCCGCGGTGATCAGTGCGGCGATGGCCGGGGGCGGCGGGTAGGGCGTCTCGTTCATGGACAGGTCCGCGGTGGTCGCCGTCATCGGTCTGCGCCCTTCGTGGCGGGGTGTGCGGGTGCGGTGCCGGCGTGCCGGTCGGTGAGCAGGCCGAACTGGTAGAGCCGGTCGACGGTCCGTAGTGGCTGCAGTTCGACGCCGGACATGTTGCCGGTGGTCAGGCGCAGTAGCCGCGGGTTGGTGGCGGTGTGCCGCATCATCCGGCGGCCGAGCAGCCGTGCCGCGCCGCCGGTGGTGGTGAGCATGCGGGCCGCGTTGTGGCTGACGGTCGCGGTGTGGTCGAGGCGGGGAAGTCGTTGCCGCTGGTAGGCGAGCAGCGCCTGGTCGACGGCGGCGGTGTCGCCGGCGTGCAGTGCGCCGGCGGACAGGTCGGCGAGTACGGCGGCGTCGGCCAGTGAGCTGTTGATGCCTTGGGCGGCCATCGGGTGTACGACGTGCGCGGATTCGCCGACCAGGGCCAGGCCGGGTGCGGTGAGCCGCGGGGTCCGCAGCCGCTGGACGGCGAGGTTCTGCCGCCGGTCCAGGTGGGCGCGCAGGGCGGGGCCGATCGCCGTCAGGGCGGGCACTTCGTCCAGCAGCGTGTTGATCCAGGCGTCGGGGTCGCGGAACGCGCCGTCGCGCAGTTCGTCGGGCTGTACCTGGACGTAGAGCCGGGCCCTACCGCCGGGCAGTGGGTAGACCAGGCGCAGGCCGCGGCCGCTCAGGTAGGCGGTGACTTCGGGGGCGACGGTGGTGGCGGGTAGTTCGAAAGCGACCAGCCGGTGCGGGTACGGGGTGCGCTGGACCTCGATCTCGGCGTCGGTGCGCAAGGTGGAGGAGACGCCGTCGGCGGCCACGACGAGCCCGGCGGTGATCTCGGTGCCGCCGGCCTGCACACCGCGGGTCCGGCCGCCCGCATCACGCAGCAGGCCCTGGATCGCGACGCCGAGTCGCAGGTCGATGCCGGGTCCGGGTTCGTGGGCGAGGGCGGCGAGGATGGCCGGGTGGTCGGCGCAGAGGATCTGCCGGTGGTCGCCGCCGAGGGTGGAGTAGTCGAGCGGCAGCAGCATCCGGCCGTGCGGGTCGCGGATGGCGAGCCGGTCGACGGGTACGGCTTCGGGCAGTGCCCCCCACTGGTCGAGGAGTCGTACGGCTTCGGGTTGCAGCAGTTCGCCTTTGGCCACCGGTGGTGGCGTGGTGCGCCGGTCGGCGACGATCACGCGCAGGCCGGCGGCGGCGAACGCGCGGGCGGTGGCGAGGCCGCCGACTCCGGCGCCGCAGATGAGCACGTCGGTGTCGGTCATGCGGCGGCCTGCTGGGTGCGGCGGAACGCGGCGAGGGCGCGCAGGGCCAGGGCGCGGGTGATGGCGCCGTTCGGGTAGTGCATGTGGTGGCGGATGTAGGCGCAGACCCGGGCGGTGGGCCAGCCGCCGCCGGGTGTCTGCGCGTCGATCAGCCAGTCGACGGCGCGGGCGGCGGGGGTGCCGGGGCCGGCGGGTTGTCCGGCGGACAGCAGTGCGTGCACGGCCCAGGCGGTTTCCTCGACGGTTCCGGGGGTGCCGTCGCCGGGTCCCCAGGAGCCGTCGGCGAGTTGGGTGCGCAGGAGCCAGTCGCGGGCTCTGCCGGCGGCCGGGTGGCTGGTGTGCCCGGCGTGTACGAGGGCGTCCAGGACCATGGCGGTGCCGGAGGTGTGGTCGCGGTACCACAGGTTCTCGAAGGTGCCGTCGGGGTTCTGCTGGGTGAACAGCCAGGTGGCGGCGGCGGTCACCGGGGCGCTGGTGGTGTCGTGGCCGGCGTCGCATAGCGCGGTGATGGCTTGGGCGGTGATGGCGGGGCAGGGTCCGTCGTTGGCCAGGCGGGTGTCGCGGACCCACAGGCTGAACGAGCCGCGGGTGTCTTGGCGCCCGATCAGCCAGTCCAGGCCGGATCGCAGGACCGGGTCGGTGCCGGCGTCGGGTAGTCCGGCGAGGGCGGTGAGGATCTCAGCGGATTCCAGGGTGACCGGCCAGCCGTGGCCGCAGCAGTAGCTCCAGCCGCCGGCGGGGACACCGAGAACAGCGAACGGGCTGGTCTGCTGGGTGCGGTGCAGCAGGTCGCGGGTGGTGTGCAGGCGCGGGTCGGTGGCGTATCCGGCGGCGATCAGGCCGGTGGCGGCGAACGCGGAGCGGGTCAGGTCGAGGTTGGTGACCGCGTCCCAGCCGCCGTCGGGGCGTACCGAGCGGCGCAGGAATCCGGCGGTGCCGGCGGCGACCTCGCTCAGATGCCCGGAGATCGTCAGTCCGAGGCAGACCAGCGCGGCCGGCCACGGGTCCTCGCTGAAGTCGCCGGTGTGCTGTTCGTGGGCGTCGATGGATTGCAGGAGCCGCAGCGCTGCCGGGATCGCGGAGCGCTGGGTGATCCGGCGCAGCGTGCCGGGTGGTGCGGTGGCGTGCTGCAGCAGCGCCAGGGCCAGAAACGGTGCGGTCCGAAACGAGATGCGCCGCCGGCGGATGGCGTCGGAGTGAACCACTTCCAGCGGCAGGCGGCGTAGCTGTCCGGCTTCGGGCAGCCCGGCGAGGGCGAGGAACTGGCGGCAGAGGTGGTTGACCGCCGGGTCGGTGACCGCTTCGACGCCGCCGTGGGCGGCGAGCCAGCCGCGGCCGGCGGTGACCGCGTCGCTGCTGGCCGCGGGGGCGATGCGGTGCAGGGCCGCGACCGCGACCGCGGTGGCGACGGTTTCGGCGGGGGCGCCGTCGACGCCGCCCCAGCCGCCGTCGGGCAGTTGCCGGGCGCGCAGCCAGGTCAGGCCGCCGTCGATCAGTGCGGTGGACCCTTGCGGGTCGGCGGCGTGCAGGGCGGTGATCGCACCGGCGGTGCCGAGGGTGGAGCCGGGCGGGTCGTCGGTGAACGCGCCGTCGCCGCGTTGCCGGCCGAAGAGTTCTTCGGCGCCGTCCGCGATGGCCCGGCCGACGCGGTCGGCGAGAACTGGTGACATACCGGTGTTTCCTTTCGACGTGCTATCGGTGCGCGGGTGCGGGTGCCCGGGTGCCGAACTCGTATCCGCTGCGCATGACGCCCTGAGTCCACCAGGTGAGCATCAGCAGGGGAATGACGGCGATCAGTGCCGGGACGATGCCGAGGCCGAGCGCGACGACGGTGGCCGCGAACCAGACCCGCTCGAGCACCAGGATCTCGTGGGCGCGCAGCGCGGCCCGGGCGGTCAGCGGGTGCCGCCGGCGGCCGGCGACGGTGAACGCGGCCGCGCCCGCCAGCGCGGTCAGCACCAGCCCGGACAGGAACGCGGACTGGCGTGGCCCGGGGTCCGCGGCCAGACCGGCGGCCAGGGCCGCGGCCACGGTGACGGCGTAGAGCGCCACGGCGATGGTGAACGCGGCCCGGATCCCGAACTGGACCGGCACCGTGCGGTAGCCGCCGGCCCGATCACCGTCGATGTCACGCAGGGTGCCGACCAGGTTGGAGGCGGTGTCGTGCGCCCAGAACGCCGCCGTGAGCAGGGCCAGTGGCCAGCCGCTCAGCGATCCGCCGAGGGCCGCGCCGTAGAGCAGTGTGAGCGCGCCGAGCAGTCCGCGGACCAGGTTCCCGGCGATGCCGCGGGCTTTCAGGACGTAGCCGTAGGAGACGATCGCGGCCGCGGCGGCGACCGCGACGGCCAGGGTGCGCCAGCCGCCCGCGATCGACAGCACCACCACCGCGGTCAGGCAGCCGATGCCGCAGGCCAGTGCGGTGCGGGCCGGGAGCATGCCGGACGGGATGGGCCGGTGGGGTTTGGCGATGGCGTCGAGATCGCGGTCGAACCAGTCGCTGAGATAGTGCCCGCCGATCCAGCCGACGGTCGGCGCGGCCCACGCGGCGGCCAGCCGCCACCATTCGCCGGTGCCGGCCAGGGCGGCGCCGGCGAGCCCGACCAGGCCGATGTACCACAGCGTGTACGGCCGCCAGGTACGCAGGTGAACCACCAAGGTCACCATCGGCGGGCCGTCGCCCAGCCCGGCACCGCGGCGAGCACGTCGGTACTGGCCGACGGCGCCAACACTGCCAGCTGCCGGTGGGCGCGCCCGGCGTACTCGTCGGCCAGGGCGTAGGAGCGTTCCAACGCGGTGGTGGCGCGGACCGCGTCGGCGACCAGGGTGACAGCGGCCTGGCTGGCGGCGCCGTCGCGTAGTGCGCCGGTCAGTGCGGTGCGCCCGTCGGGGCTGCTGGCGGCCCAGGCCAGCAGCACCGGCAGGGTGGCCCGGCCGTTGCTGAGGTCGCTGGTGGTGGATTTGCCGATCAGGTCCGGCTGTTCGGTGTACGACAGCAGGTCGTCGCGGATCTGGAAGGCGATGCCGAGTTGTTCGCCGTAGTCGGCCAGCGCCCCGATCGTGGCCGGGTCCGCGCCGCCGAGCGCGGCACCGACCTGACAGGCGGCCCGGAACAGGGCACCGGTCTTGAGCCGGGCGACTTCCAGGTACGGTTCGACGCCGACGCTGAGGTCACCGGCGAGCCGGGACTCCAGCGACTGGCCCCGGCACAGTGCGGCGCCGGCTTCGGCCAGTGCGGAGACCGCGGCGACGACACCTCCGGCCGGCAGCCCGGCGTGCTGGCTGCCGGTGATGGCCGCGAACGCGTCGAAGATGAGCTGGTCACCGGCGATGATCGCGTTCGGTACCCCGTAGGCGGCGGGCACCGACGCACGACCGCGGCGCACGTCGTCGTTGTCGATGATGTCGTCGTGCACCAGGGTGGCGACGTGCACGTACTCCAAAGCGAGCGCGGCCGGCAGCACCGGCTCCGGATCGCCGCCGACGGCCGCCGCGCAGTGCAGCGTCATGATCGGCCGGATCATCTTGCCGGCGGGCAGGAGCGCGTACCGCACGATCGCGTCCAGCTCGTCCGGGGTGACCGGCCAGCGGCGTTGCATCTCCTGATGCAGAAGCTGCCAGGAACTGCTCGCGGTGAGGGTTTCCATGAAATCGCGGGAATCAGGTCCGGCAACGATTGACATTGCTTTTTTCCGATCGCGGAGGCCCTATTGTGGAAATTGATATTCGCATTGCCTACGGTCAGTTGTCAGCACGGTACACCGGCCCAAGGTCCACTGTAAAGAGTCGATCCAGACAGAGTCGCCGGCAGGCCAAAAATCCACTACGGAAGCCACTATTGCCAGCGTGTTACATCGACTGCCAGGCTTGACGCGGCGGCCCTCCGCTGCCCAGTATCGTCGGGTATCGCCGCCGCCAGGCGGCCGTGCCGCACTTAGAGGTGGGAGATTCATGTCCCGAGACTGGCGGCCCTTGTCCGCGACGCAGTCCGGCATCTGGTTCGGCCAGCAGCTGGATCCAGAGAATCCCGCATTCAGTGTCGCGGGCTACCTGGAGATCCGCGGCGACATGCGCGACAACCTTTTCACCGACGCCGTTCACCGCGCCTTGACAGCAACCGAGGCAGCCCGTCTGGAGTTCTGCGAAAGAGACGGAAAACCATTCCAGAGAATCGCCGAAGAAACAAGATACTCATTTACTGAGATAGCTTTCGACAGCGATCCGGACGCTGATTCCCGCGCGCACGCGTGGATGCGGGCGCGCCTGGACGAGCCGGTCCGGATGCACGACGAACTGGTGAGCGCGGCCCTGATCACCGTTTCCCCCACCCTGCACCTGTTCTTCCTGCGCATGCACCACGTCGCCCTGGACGGCTACGCGTTCCAGCTCGTCACCGCCCGCGTGGTCGAGACCTACGCCGCCGCCCTCGAACACCGTGACCTGCCGCACGACACCATCGGCTCCCTGGAGAAGTACTGGGCCGAGGAGGACACCTACCGGGCCGGGCAGGCGTACGCCGCCGACCGCGACTACTGGCGGACCCGTTTCGCCGGCGCACCCCCGGCCGTCACCCTGGCCCGTATCCCCGGCCCCGCACGGCCGGCACATCATGTCCTGCGCCGCCGTGTCGAACCCGGACCCGACGACATGGCCCGGCTGCGGGCCGCCATCACCCCGGCCGCGTGGGCCGCCACCACTCTCGCCGTGACCGCCGTCTACCTGCACCGGATGACCGGCACCACCGACCCGGTCCTGGGCGTGCCGGTCATCGGCCGGTGGGGACGAACCGCCAAGGTCACACCCGGGATGATGATGACCACCCTGCCGGTACACCTGCACGTCACCCCCGACACGGTGTTCGCCGACCTCGTCGACCAGGCCGGCCAGCAACTGCGTCAGGTGCTGCGCCACCAGCGGTTCGCCCTGGAGGAGGTCCGCGAGGTGTTCCCCGCCGGGCACCGCGTCTTCGGGCCGTCGGTCAACGTCATGCCGTTCACCTACCGCGCCACCGTGGCCGGCCTGACCGTCGAAGGCCGCGCCCTGCAGTCCGGGCCGATCGACGACCTGTCACTGGAACTGCGCGGCGACCTGACCGACGTCCTGCGCATCGACGTCACCGCCAACCCGGACCGCTACACCGCCGCCGACGTCGACGCCCACCAGCAACGGCTGATCCGCCTGCTCCTGCAACTCGCCCAGGCACCACAGACCCGCGCCGGCCACGCCACACTGCTCAGCCCGGACGAACGCCGGCAAGTCCTCGAAGACTGGAACGACACCCACCGGCCGGTACCCGACGACGTACTGCCCACCCTGCTCGCCGCGCAGGCCGCAGCCACCCCGCACGCCGTCGCCCTGATCACCGAAGACGGCGAGATCACCTACGCCGACCTGGATGCCGACGCTAATCGTCTGGCCCGGCACCTGATCAGCTGCGGCGCCGGCCCCGGCCAACTGGTCGCGGTCGCGTTGCCCCGCTCGGCCGCCCAGGTCACCGCACTGCTCGCCGTCCTCAAGTCCGGCGCCGCGTACCTGCCCCTCGACGACACCTCTCCCCCGGCCCGCGTCTCCTACATGCTCGCCGACGCCGGCCCGGCCCTGCTGATCACCGACCGGCTGCGCTACACCGACCTGCCCGCCACCCCCACGGCACTGATCCTCGACGACCCCGCCACGGCCACCGCCGTCGCCCGGCAGCCTGCCGCACCGGTCACCGACACCCACCGCACCCGGCCGCTGCGACCCGGCGACCCGGTGTACGTGCTCTACACCTCCGGTTCCACCGGCCGGCCGAAAGGTGTGGTGTTGCCGCACCGGGCCCTGATCAACCACCTCGCCTGGATGAGCGGCGTCTTCGGGCTGGACCGTCACGACCGGGTCCTGCTGAAGACCGCGGCCACCTTCGACGTGTCGGTCTGGGAATACTTCTGGCCCCTGCTGCACGGCGCCACGATCGTCGTCGCCCGGCCCGGCGGCCACCGCGACCCCGCCTACCTGGCCGCCCTGATCACCCGCCACCAGGTCAGCACCGTCGGATTCGTACCGTCGATGCTGCGCGAATTCCTCGACGAACCCGCCACCAAGGCCTGCACCACGATCCGCCGCACCCTGTGCATCGGCGAAACCCTGCCCGCCGACCTGGCCGCCCGATACAGCCGCACCCTCGGCCCCGGACTCCACAACCTGTACGGACCGACCGAAGCCGCCGTCGCGGTCACCGGCTTCGACTGCGACACCGGCTACGACCCGGCCGACGGCGTACCGATCGGCGGGCCCGGCTGGAACACCCGCTGCTACCTCCTCGACACCGGCGGCCAGCCCGTCCCACCCGGCACCCCCGGCGACCTGTACCTGGCCGGCACCCAGATCGCCACCGGCTACCTCAACCGCCCCGACCTGACCGCCGCCGCGTTCCCCGCCGACCCGTTCGGCGCACCCGGCGACCGCATGTACCGCACCGGCGACCGAGCCCGCCGACTCCCCGACGGCACCCTGCTGTTCCTCGGCCGCACCGACGACCAGGTCAAGATCCGCGGCAACCGGATCGAACTCGGCGAGATCGAAGCCACCCTGACCGGACACCCCACGATCGGGCAAGCCGTCGTCGTGGCCCGCCCCGACGGCGACGGCCAGCCACACCTGATCGCCTACCTCGTCCCCACCCCCGGCACCACCATCCCGGCACCGGCGGCACTACGCGCCTACCTGCAGACACGACTAGCCGAAGCCACCATCCCCACCACCATCATGACCCTGGACACCCTGCCACTGAACAGCAGCGGCAAAGTCGACCGAGCCGCCCTCCCGGACGCCGACCCCGCCACCGCACCAGCCGGGCGGGTACCCCGCAACCAACTCGAAGTCGTCCTCTGCGGCCTGGTCGAAGAAGTCCTGACCGTGCCCCGCGCCGGCATCGACGACGACTTCTTCGACCTCGGCGGCCACTCACTGCACGCCGCCCGCCTCGCCAGCCGCATCCGCACCGTCCTCGGCACCGACCTCGACCTCCGCACGATCTTCGAACACCCCACCGTCGCCCGCCTCGCCACCCGCCTGCAATCCACCCCCACCGGCCCCGACGGCGCCCTCGACACCCTGCTGCCACTACGCACCGGCGGCACCGGGATCCCCCTGTTCTGCCTGCCCCCGGTCACCGGCCTGAGCTGGTGCTACTCGGTACTACTACGACACATCGACCCCGACCACCCGGTGTACGGCCTACAGGCACGTGGCATCGGCGAACCAGGCGCACCCCTGGGCACCATGGAACAGATGGCCGCCGACCACGCCGACGCCATCACCGCCGCCTTCCCCGACGGCCCGTACCATCTGCTCGGCTGGTCGTTCGGCGGACTCCTGGCCTACGCGACCGCTGCCGAACTGACTCGGCGTGGACACACCGTACCGATGGTGGCACTGCTCGACGCCTACCCGAGTGACCCGCTGCTGCACACCGAGGAACACCGCCGGGTGATGCTCGACGTGGTTCTCACCGACTTCGGCTACGACCCGGCCATGCTCGACGGACAACCCCTCGCCGACGCCCACGTGGCCGGCCTGCTGAAGGCGGCCGGCGGCGCACTGGCCGACTGGAACGTCGAACGCATCGAGGCGCTGATCCGGGTCACCGGCCACCAACTGCGGGCCGCCCGCGCCTACCGGCCCGGCCCGTACGACGGCGATCTGCTCTTCTTCACCGCCACCCAGAGTGTGCCGATCAACCTGCAGACCATCGACTACTGGCGGCCCCACGTCCGGGGCCGGATCATCAACCACGACATCGACGCACGCCACGAACACATGCTGCGCCCCCACGTGGTGGCCGAGATCGGCCCCGTGGTCGCCGGCTACCGCCGTGCCGGAGGCCTATCGGCGGGCTAGGGCGGCCAGGTCGTCCACCAGTACGTCGAGGCCGGGGTCGGCGAGCATCCGCCGCTGCATGGCCCCGGCCCGCCACCGATACCCCGGATCCGCCAGTACGGCCGCGCACGCGTCCGCGATCTCCCCAGCCGTGGCCACATCGGCGCCCAGTCGCAGCCCGAGTCCCAGTTCGGCACACCGGTCGGCGTTGCCCGGCTGGTCGGCCAGCAACGGCAACGCCACCATCGGCACCCCCGCGGCGATCGCCTCACCCACCGCACCGAACCCCGCGTGCGTGACGAACAGATCCGCCGTCGACAACAGCGCCCGCTGCGCGATGAACGGCATCACATGCACCGACGCCGGTACGTCCGGCAACAGTTCGGCCAGTTCCGGCCGCCCACCCAACGACAGCACCGCCGTACAACCCAGCCGGTCCAAGGCCGCGACCAGGGTGGGCAGCATGGCGTCCACACCCGGCAGGCTGAGCATCAGCGAACCGAGACTGACCACCACCAGCGGCCGATCATCGGGAAACACCGCACAACACGCATCCACCCGGGAAACCGGCGGCGACAACCGGTACGAGCGGCCCTGCGGCGTCCGCAGATCCTCCGGATACCACTGCTCCGGCACCAGCCCCGCCCGCAACTGCCCCTGCACCGGCCCCGCCCGGCCCAGCCGCGCCTGCAGCAGGCCGGCGACGACCGGCATGTCGCGGGCCGCCATCGGCGAGATGTCCAACAGGGCATGCGGCACACCGAGCCGCTCCGCCGCCAGATAACCCCCGTACTCGGCCGGTTCCCGCACGATCACATCCGGCTTCCACCAACCGGCCACCTCGACCAGGTCGGCAGCCGCCTGATCAGCCATCCGGCCCGCGTACGCGGCCGCGATCTGCTCCCACACCCCCGGCAACACCGTGCGTGAACCCGGCACGAACACCACCCGCGGCATACCGAACGCATCCCCCAGCGCCGGATCGGCACGCAACGCCTCCTGATCCGGAAGACCAGGCAGAATCACATGCGCGACGCCGTACGTGGACAACAACCCGGACATCGAACCCGCCGTGGCCACCGCCACCTCGTGCCCCGCCGCCATCGCCGCCCGCGCCAGCGGAATCACCGCCGGAACAAGATGCGAGTAGATCGGCTGAGCAGTCAGCAGCAGACGCACGACGCCCCGGTCAGGTAGCCGACGGCACACATTCGACGAGCACCAGCCCGTCCCTGCCGGACAACACCGTCGCCACGTCCAAGCCCGCACCTGCGGCCAGCCGCCGGAAATCGTCGAGACCACGCTCGCGACCACCGACGGTCACCAGCATCTGCAGATCGAACGGCGCCAGATACGGCACATGCGGCTCGGTCGGCAGCACCTCGACGATCAGCACCCGGCCACCCGTCCCGGCCGCCACCGCACAACGCCGCAGAATGATCGTGGCATCCTCGTCGGACCAGTCGGTCAACGCCCGCGACACCACATACACGTCACCACCGGACGGCAACGGCGCGAAGAAGTCACCGGTGACCGCCACCGCCCGATCGGCCAGCCCGGCCTCGGCGAGGCGGCCCGCGACCGCGGCAGCCGCGATCGGCCGGTCGACGAACGTGCCCCGCAGATGCGGATGCGTACTCAGCACCCGGATCAGCAACTCCCCACTGCCACCACCGACGTCGAACACGTGCCGGGCCGCCGACCAGTCGTACAACCCAGCGACCTGCGGCGCCGTCACATGCTGCTGGCTCAGCATCAACGCGTCGAAATACCCCCGCCACCCCGGCTCCGCATCCAGCTCCGCCCAGTAGTCACGCCCGTGAACCGTCTCGTACGCCGGCTTGCCCGTCCGGATCGCATGCGGCAACCCCGCATACGCCAGATCCATCCGGGCACCCAGCCCGTCCAGATCCAGCCAGCCCCGCTGACCACCAGGACCATGATCACGCAGCAACTCACCGACCTCGGTCAAAGCGAACACACCCGACTGAGGCTCGACCACCACACCCCGATGCGCCAGGTACCGCAACAACCGGCCCAACGCATCCGGATCAGCACCCGCCGCAGTCGCCAGCGCCTCCAGACCGGTGACCCCCGACGCGATCAGATCCGGAACCCGCAACGACGCCAGAGCACGCACCGCGAACGGGGTGGCCAGGTCGGTGAGCCGTCCGAGCCGCGCCATCGGCGACTCGTCGGTGACAATCGGGCGATCGGCGCTCATCAGCTCGCACTCCCTGCACATCGAAGATCACACCGATGCTCCCAGTGTCCAGACAGGCCAGTCAAGGTCGACAATGGAACACCATCCGGCCTTGCGGACCACCGATCCGGATCTGCAATACTCCATCGGCAGGACACCAGCAGCCCCTCTGGAGGGCCTTGATGACGGTTTCTGCCAGCACCCTCTTCGACGTTCAGCCGGTCACCGGCGCACTCGGCGCCCGGATCTTCGGCGTGGACCTGGAAAACCTCACCGACGAGGGATTCGCAGAACTACACCGGCTCCTACTGCAACACCTGGTCATCTTCCTGCCCGGCCAGACCGGACTGTCGCCGCAGGCACACATCGGCTTCGCCGCCCGCCTCGGCGACGTCGAACTGCACCCCTACCTGCCCCGGCTGGAAGGTCACCCCGAAATCGTGGTGATCGACTCCGAAGCCGGCGGCAAAGTCGACATCTGGCACACCGACATGACCTTCCACGACCACCCGCCACTCGCGTCCATCCTGCAGATCGTCACCTGCCCACCCAGCGGCGGCGACACCATCTGGACCAACCAATACCTGGCGTACGAACAACTCTCCACCCCAATGCGTGAACTACTCGACGGCCTCACCGCCGTCCACATGATCCGCATCGGCACCGAATTCAGCAGCCGCGCCGAACACCCCGTCGTGCGTGTACACCCCGAAACCGGCCGACGCTCCCTCTACGTCAACCGGCTCTTCACCTCACACATCCCCCAGCTCACCCGCAACGAGAGCGACGCACTACTGGACTTCCTGTTCACCTTCGCCGAACAACCCCAGTTCATGTGCCGCTACGCCTGGAACGAAGGCGACATCGCCGTCTGGGACAACCGGGTGACCATGCACTACGCCGTCAACGACTACGACCGGCCCCGCCGCGGCCAGCGCGTCACCGTCCTGGCCGACACCCCCACCGGCAACCCGCCCCGCTGGCCCCACTACCAGGCCCCACCCGGACAGCGCTACTGGCCCACCCGGGTCAACGCCGTGGAGAACTACTGACCCCATGACACAGTTCCTGTTCGTGGTGCACGGCACCGACGGTGACGTACACCCCGTGGTCCGGATCGGTCACGCACTCCACACGCGAGGCCACCGGGCCGTCATCCTCACCCACGAGTACTACCGCACCACCGTCACCGCCGCCGGCCTCGACTTCGTCCCCATCGACACCGTCGACGAATACGAAGCCCACCTCGCCGACGCCGCCCGCCAGCACCACTCCACCGACATCCGCGACTTCCGCCACCACTACGACCGCACCGGACTCTTCACCCAACTACGCTACGAAGTCGCCGAACTGACCCGCCGCCACGAACCCCACCACACCGTCCTGGTCGGCACCGCCCTCGCCATCCACTCGGTCCTGATCGCCGCCGAAGCCCTGCACGCACCAGCCGTCTGCCTGTTCCACTCCCCCTGGCAGGTCGGCCACCTCCCCAAAGTCGCCTGGCTGTACGAACAGGTCCTCGCCGACCGCATCACCACCGCCCGCGCCGACGCCGGCCTGCCACCGGTCGGCGACTGGACCCGATGGATGTGGTCCGCCGACCGGCACATCGGCCTCTGGCCCACCTGGTTCGACCACGCCACCCACCCCGCACCCGACCACATCCAACTCGCCGGATTCGTCCTCGCCGACGGCACCGCCACCGGCCGGCCCCCACCCGGCCTCACCGACGGCGCACCCCTGCTGGTCACCGGCGGCACCGGCCGCCTCCTGGACCGCGACTACTACGACCACCTGATCGCCGCACTCGCCGACGTCGGCCACCCCGCACTACTCGTGGCCCGCCACCGCGACCTGATCCCCGCCACCCTGCCACCCGGCATCCGCTGGTACCCGCGGCTACCGTTCCCGCAGATCGCACCCCACACCGCCGCCGTGATCCACCACGGCGGCATCGGCACGACCGCCCGCGCCCTGGCCGCCGGCACCCGGCAGGTGGTCCTCGCCGACGGACTGGACCGGCCCGACAACGCCGCACGACTCGCCGCCCTGGGCCACGCCCGATGGCTACCCCGCGAACAGTGGACGACCACCGCCATCGCCACCGCCATCCGCGACGTACTGTCCAGACCGGCACCCGGACCCGCCGACGTCACCGACGGCGCCACGACTGCCGCCGTCCAGATCGAAGCGGCCCTGCCCCAGCCGGTCAACCACCACGGTTGACCGGCCCGCCGGCACGCGCACCGCTCACCAGGTGAGCGGGAACTCCCGGATACCGCAGTTGATCCGCTCCTGCCGCCACGGCAACTCGTCGATCGGCACCCCCGACCCGAGACCCGGGAAACGACGCAACAACGTACCGACCGCGATCTCCAACTCCAGACGACCCAGCGCCGCACCCAGACAGAAATGCGGCCCGTGCCCGAACGTCAGATGCGGATTGTGCGCCCGGGTGATGTCGAAGACACCCGGATCGGCAAAGAACTCACCATGCCGGTTCGCCGCCCACGGCAACGCCATCACCGCATCACCGGCCCGGATCAACTCACCACCCAGCTCCACATCGGCCAAGGCCGTCTGCACCAGGAACATGCTGCTCACCGACGTGAAACGCAGAATCTCCTCGACCGCACCCGGCAACAACGACGGATCATCGCGCAACATCGCCATCTGCAACGGATGCTGGAACAACGCGCGCATCCCCGCACTGATCGAGTTGATCTCACGGCCACCGATGAGCACACCGAGACACAACCCGATGATCTCCTCATCGGTGAGCGTGGCCGTCCGCTGCTCAGCCAGCCACGCCGAGATCAGATCATCCCCCGGCTCGGCCCGCTTGACCTCCAGCCGCCCGGCCAGATACTCCCGCAGCTCCGCCGCCGCCCGCACCGAGTCCGGATTCCCGTACGCGGTGATCGAATTGATCTCGGCGATCCACTCGTCGAACCGCCCCCGATCACTGGCCGGCACACCCAGCACCTCATAGATCACCAAAGCCGGCAACGGCGCCACGAACCCGGAGATCAAATCAGCACCCGGACCAGCCGCCGCCATCGCCTCGACCAACTCGTCCGCGATCTGCTGCACCCGCGGCCGGTACGACTCGATCCGCCGCGCCGTGAAAGCCCGCGACGCCAGCCGCCGCAACGACGTGTGATCCGCCCCGTTCATACTCAGCTCCCGGGTCCGGCCGGTGACCGGACAACCCGCCGACTCCCCCACCGGCTCCTCGGCCGGCACCCCACGCACGAACCGCGCATCGGAGAGCACCACCTGCACCTGCGCGAACCCGAGCACCAACCAAGCCGCCCGCCCGTCCGGCAACACCACCCGGCTGACCGGCTGCCGCTCCACCATGTCCAGCAGCTCGTCGGGAAGCTCGCCCTGAAAAACCTCGAAGGGATAAGACCGGGGTTGCTGATCGATGACCATCGGCTCCCGCCAAAGACAACGCGAGCCGGGTGATCACCCGGCTCCGGAATGTCCACAGTATAGAAACCAGCACGGCCGCCTGACCAGCGGAACTGGGAGCGAACGCCCCCAGTTCCGCCCACCCCACTAGTTGCGGTACCGGAACACGATCCGCCCACGCGTCAGGTCATACGGACTCAACTCCACCAACACCCGATCAAACGGCAGGATCTTGATGTAGTTCTTCCGGATCTTCCCACTGATGTGCGCAAGAGTCTGATGCCCGTTCGGGAACTCCACCCGGAACGTCGCATTCCGCAGACACTCCATCACCACACCCTCAAGCTCGATACCGTGCGACGACTTCACCACGTCAGCCCACCACCAATTCCAGATTGCTACCGGACCGCCGCCCACCGGCGCCCTCCAACAGCGCCGTCGCCGCCACATTCGACTCGACGACCTCCGCCGCCACCGACTCCTTACCCACTACATGCAACGCACCCAACGTATGCGCCAACAACGCCCGCGCCACCCCACGACGCCGATGACTCGACCGCACCGCCACCAGCCCGATCCTCGGCCTCCGCGTCACCATCGCCACCCGCAACAAACCCACATACCCGTCACCGGCCGCCGCCACCGCGAACTTCGACACATCCCACACCGGCCGCACCAGCACCTCAGCCGGCATGTCCGGCCACGACACCTCACCCCGGACGACCCCGTCCAACTCCCGCAACGGCCCCTCCACCGCAGTACCGAAACCCTTGACGGACACCCCCGGCGGCACCACCACCGAACCCAACCCGGTCACCTGAGGATCAGTGGGAACCACGAACTCCCACTCCCGCCGCCGCGCCCGAAACCCCGCCTGCCGCCACCACCCCGCCAGATCAGCGTCATCCTCGGCCACCACCGTATGCAACGGCCGCGGCAACACCGCCAGCATCACCTCAGCCAGCCGACCGAAAGCCGCACCGTGCCAAGCGTCGATACTCACGAACATCCGCCCATCAGCCCGCGACAAGACCTCACCCCGGCCGACCACCAGGTCGTCCTCCAAGGCATGCCACAAACCAGCACCGATCCGCGAAACAGGAACCACCATGCTTGCCCCTCCACAGACAGAGAAGGCGCTCCCGGCACTTACCTCAGTGGCCGGCGCGTGACGACAGGGGGAGCACCCGGTCGATAACGTTCACGGGTCTCACCTCCCCACAGCAGTGTCACGGCGACAGAAAGCTACCAGACCAACGCCCTCCGCGAAAACCCGAGCTGAGGCCCCCGTCATGAACGCTGACCATCCAGGGCCGCCCGACCGGCAGGATCATTTCTGCCTCCGGTCCTTTCCGAATAGTTCGCATGGAAGATGTGCCACCAATGCTTGCCAGTAAGGCCTCGATAAAGGCCGCCGTCGTCGGAGAGCAGCACACGGTGGTGCGGCCAGTCCGGTGCGACGACGCCGAGGATCCAGTCGGCTGGCCGGCCTTCCTCGACGCGACCGGGACTGCGGCCGAGGACACCGCCGGTGCCCGACCCGTTCCGGCCGGGCGGCCTTGACCCGGCGGGTGGGGAACGTGCGCGTCCTGGTTTGGAGCGAACGCGGCCGCCGCTTCGGCAAGCAGGTCTACCCCTCGTCGAGGATCCGGTGAAAGCCGCGATCATGCAGACCGGATTGCCCGGGCCGGAGGCGGCCAAATACCTGAAATCGCGGACCTGACATGTCCGTCTCCCCGCGGGGTGCCCGACCGGAACCTCAGCGAAAGGCCGAGTCGAAACCCGTGTGCGATCGATGGATATCGTGCGGACATGGACAGTGAGAAACCGCTCCGCCGGCTGACGGTGGGGCAGGAGACGAAGCTTCTGTTCGCCGCCAACCGCTGGCGCCGCCCGCTCGAGCCGCACCACCCCGTCGATCCGGCCGCGGCCGAAGCGGCGCTGACCAGGATGTACGAGTTCCTCAACGTGCCGATGCCCCCGGTGGTGTGGGTGGATTCCCCGGGTGCCGCCACCGAACTGCTGCGCGACGCCGGTGAAATGCTTCCCGCAGCAGAGGGTTACCGGTCCGGCCTGTACGGCATCGACGGCCTGGACCCGATGCCCGGCCAATCATGGTTGATCGAAGGCATCGGCTGGACCCTTGGCGACGAGGTGGACGAGTCCGCACTGGCCCTGGTCGCGAAACTGATGGGTACAGAACTGCAATCGTGGTACGCACCCCCGGTGGAGGGGAACCACGGCTACGGAACCCTGTCACCCTCGGCAAGCGCGATCCGGGCGACGGTGTTCGCGGACCGGTCGGTCAGAGCCGGGCACGACGCCTGGCTGACGGCGTACTGGGTCGGGTTCTACGACGCGATCGGCCAGGCCGGGCTGATCGAGTACTGGCCGGCCGCACAGGAACGGCTCGACGCGCTGATGGCGCTGGCCGACTCCGGCGCCGGCTGGTGGTGGCCGTTCCGGGACCGGTGTGTGATCTCCCTCCGGCCGGTCGAGATGGCGACCGAGCACGTCGCGAGCGCCCACAGCCCGGCCGTCCGCCCGCACCGCGCCGACGGCCCGGCCATGACCTTCCTCGACGGCTGGACCAGGTACGCATGGCGAGGCGTGCCGGTTCCAGAGAGCCTGATCGAAGAGGGCTGGACGGCCGAACGGCTGCTGCACGAGACCTGGGACCCGGAACTACGGCGCTGCGCCATCGAACGCCTCGGCTGGCACCGTTTCCTCGACGCGACCGGGCTGCAGCCGACGACCCCGCCGATACCCGACCCGAGTCGGCCGGGCCGGACCCTGGCGCTCTACGACGTGCCGGAGGACCTGGCCCGGCGTGGCGGTGTACGTGTCCTGGTCTTGGGCGAGGGCGGCCGCCGGTTCAGCATGGAGGTCACCGGCTTTCACCACGGCCCGCTGGAAGTCGGGTCCTATCTGGCGGGACGGTATCGGGGCGCCGACCACGACCCGGCCTCGTAACCAGTCACGCCACCGTCCGGCCGAGATAGGCATCCGGAACCAGGGGCAGGTCCAGCTCGGCGCACCGCCGGCCGGAAAGCAGGTGCCTCCCGGCGCACGAACGCCTCGTCCGCACCAGTCAACGTGAAGTACCGGATCAGCCGAAACGAACCCTGAGACACACCCGCCACCATCTCAGGGAAGACTCAGGACACCGCCCGGAGGCGGCACCGGCCACCACACCACCAGGATCGTCGATATGACAAGGATCGCGCTCCTGGCCGCGCCCCTGGCGATGACCGCCTACGGTGTCACCCGCATCATCGGCCGCCTCGACGGACACTACGGACCCGGCTTCGACTGGCAGCTCGCCCACCTCTTCGGACTCGCCGGCATGCTGCTGTTCATCCCGATCATCCTGGCGTTACGGCCACTGATGAGAACCGGCCGCACTCTGCTCACCGGCATCACCCTGCTCGGCTTGGCCACCACGATCGTCCAGTTCAGCGCCGACATGATCCTCGGTCTGGCCGCCGCCGACCGCGACGAACTGAAAACCCTCCAACACGGATTCTCCGACATCCCCGGCGTACGTCTCGCCTTCTACGACGTCGGCCCGATCCTGTTCTTCCTCGGCATCGTCGCGATCGCCGCCCTGACCGCCGCAGCCGGCAACCTGCCCTGGTGGAGCCCCGCGATCATGCTCGTCGCCGTCCTGCTCCCGCTGGTGGACCTGAACCTGATGCCCCTGACCGGCCTGCTGATGCTCGCAGCCCTGCACCCCCTGCGCGGCGGCGACCGCTCACTGATCCCCGCCGGCAGCCGTTGACACCAGACCGCAACCACCGAACTGTGCCTCGCCGCTGTTGGTGAAGATCAGCGGCGAGGCGCCCGTACCGGCAATCGGTCTTTGATCTTTTTGTGTTGTCGGCGAAGCCGTCCTTCATGGGTGGCAGGGCGCTCTGCGCCTAAGGCATCCTAGGACTCTAGAATGAAAGCAACCCGCGCCCGGCACTCCGCCACGAACTCCGGAAACGTCGCCCAGTAATAGGCGATCCCACTGACGGCCACCGCGACTGCCCAGGCCCGCGCCCGCATCCAGGTCACTTCATCAAGACCGAGCCCGCTGCGGTACGCCTCCCGCGCCGCCCCCGGCAGATCCCACACCGTCGCGTGCTCGGCATCGGGCAGCCCCACCGACAACGCCCCGAAATCGATCACCGCACCGAGCCGCCTGCCCGTGACCAGGAGATTCGTCGGCTTCAGGTCCCCGTGCAGCCACACGTGCCGGGCCCCGGACTCCGGCAGCGCCAGCCCGGCCCGCCACACCCGCGCCAGGGCGTCCACCTGCGAGCCACCGATCAGCGGACGGCACTCGGCCAGCGCCCGGCCGACCCACTCGTCACACGGCGCCAGATGCCCGCCCCGATACCAGCTCAGATCCCCGCCACGCTCCGCACCGTCGAGCGGTACCGTGTGCAGTTCCCGCACGAACCCGGCCAGATCCGCACCGAACACCGCCCAGTCGCCGACCGTCGACGGCCCCGCCTCGGCACCGTCGATCCATCCGAACACCGCCCAGTCAGCCGGGTAGGAGGCGGTGGGCGTCCCCACGTACGACACCGCCGGAATCCGCGACGACAGACGCGCCGCGAGGCGCGGCAGCCACCGCACCTCCTTGCGCAGCGCGCCCGACCGGTCCGTGGTCCGCGGCAACCGCACCAGTAATCCGTCACCGAGCCGGAACATGACGTTCTCGGTGCCCGCCCCGGCCTGCCGCAACGGCAGCCCGGCCCACTGCGGGCACTGCTCCCCCAGCAGTTCCCGCACCAGCGGCTCACCGATCGCGATCTCCCCGTCGTGCACCGTCACCCGAACCCCTCCACGTTATGTACGCTCGTACACATGAGCTCCGACACCCGCACCATGCGCGAACGCATGCAAGCCGGCGACCTCTACATCGCCGACGACCCCGAACTCGGCGAAGCCCTGCTGCACGCCCAGGACCTCACCGACGCCTACAACACCAGCAGCGCCCGCAACCCCACCGAACGCCGCCGCATCCTGCAGGAACTCCTCGGCCACCTCGGCGACGACGTCGACATCCGGCCCCCGTTCCGCGTCGACTACGGCCGCTACATCAGCATCGGCGCCCGCACCTTCGCCAACTACGGCCTCATCGCCCTCGACGTCGCCCCCATCACCATCGGCGAAGACTGCCAGATCGGCACCAACGTCCAGCTCCTCACCCCGACCCACCCCGTCGAACCCGGCCCCCGCCGCGACAAATGGGAAGCCGCGAAACCCATCACCGTCGGGAACAACGTCTGGCTCGGCAGCGGCGCCATCGTCCTGCCCGGCGTCACCATCGGCGACGACACCGTCGTCGGAGCAGGCGCCGTCGTCACCAAGGACCTGCCGGCCGGCGTGGTGGCAGTCGGCAACCCGGCCCGCATCATCCGCACCGTCGAATAAACAGCGGCATGAAACGCCCCCGACGCCACGACCCGCACCGCCGCGACCGTCTCATCGACGCCACCCTCACCGTCATCGCCCAGCACGGCGTCGCCGGCACCACCCACCGCGAGATCGCCCGCGAAGCCGACGTCCCCCTCGGCTCGATGACCTACCACTTCACCAACCTCGACGAGATCCTCACCGAAGCCTTCACCCGCCACGCGAACAGCATCGCCGAGGTCTTCGACGCCCGCCTCGCCGCCGCCCACACCCGTGCCGAAGCCGTCGAAGCCGTCATCACCCTGGTCACCGACGACCTGCTCAGCCCCGCCACCGACCTGGTACTCACCGTCGAGCTCTACGT